>NZ_CP072203.1:5430491-5732185 GCF_017654315.1 Gordonia polyisoprenivorans | reverse complement strand
TCGACGAGTTGTCGGCTGCGCTGCCCGCCGACGAGCGTGACGGGGTCCGCCGGATCGGGCCGCTGGCGAGAAGCGAAGTGCGATGAGCGAGCCCTCTGCCCCCAAGAAGGACGACGACGAGCATCAGGGGATGGGTCCGACCAAGCCCCTCGATCTGGCCCTCGTGGCCGTCATCGTCGGCGTCACCGCGTGGATTCTGGTGCGCTACAACTACTCCAGCGTCCCCCCGATCCCGGCGTTGGCCGGCATCGTGCTCTATGTCCTCGCCGTCATCGAGGCGGTCACCGGGTTCATCGTGCGCGCGCGTGTCGAGGGCAAGCAGGTCGGCCGGGCCCGAGGGCAGTTGCACCCGCTGACCGCGGCGCGGGTGGTCGCGCTGGCCAAGGCGTCGGCGATTCTCGGGGCGATCGCCACCGGGTTGTGGGGCGGGATGCTCGTCTTCCTGCTGAATCAGACCGGCGTGACGGCAGCCGAGCATGACACGCCGGCCGCGGTCGTCGGACTCGTCGGGGGTGTGCTGCTCACGGTCGCCGCGCTGTGGCTCGAATACTGTTGTCGTGCGCCCGACGACCCCGACGACAATTCCGTCAACGGCAGCGGTCACACGCGACCGGGCCCGGCCTGACAGTCCTCGGCGGCACCGGCGTGCGCGACGGGTGACGGTCACGCCGCCATAGCGCATCGACGATTCGTGACTCTCCGCCGGGCTTGTACACCCAAAGACAGGTCAACGGGTAAGTTGCACAGATATGACGACCTCCACCGGCCGCTCCTCGGACACCCGGCGCGCCGGCCGCTCGGTCGGCCAGTGGTTGCTGGGGCTGCTGATCGTGCTGGCCCTGGCGGCCAGCATTCTGATGATCTTCACCGACAATCTGTCGATCTCGGGCAGCCTCGCGGTCATCGCGGCACTGTGGGCCGCGGTCATCGGGGCGATCCTGGTGACCCGATTCCGCAAGCAGGCCGAGACCGCCGAGGCCAAGAGCCGTGATCTGAGGCTCGTGTACGAACTCCAGCTCGAACGGGAGATCGCTGCGCGTCGTCAGTACGAACTGGACGTGGAGACCACCATCCGCAAGGAGGTCGCCGCCGAATCCGGTGCCGAACTCGCCTCCCTCAAGGAGCAGGTGATTTCGCTGCGCGCCAGCCTCGAACGGCTGCTCGGCGAGGCACTTCCCGATGACCAGGTCGCGCTGCCCAACGAGAAACTGCGCGAACTCGCTTCCGGCCTCGGTGGCGGCGGGCTCGACCCCAACCAGTACGCGGCACCGTACGGGAATTCCGGACGCGGTGACTCGGCCTTCGGCGGACATGGTGGCGCCTACGGCTCGCAGGGGTATGTGCCGGACCAGTACCGTCCGGAAGGCTTCGGCGCCGCGGACTTTCACGCCCGCGACGACGGTGTCGTCGCCGCACGCGACTTCGCCGAGACCGTTCCGGCCGCCGACGACGGCCGTCACGTGGAGCGCACTGCCGACCCCAACGAGATGACCGAGGTCATCCCCATCGTCACCGACGACCCGCTGTCGGGGCGGTTCGGCACATCGACGGCCGACCGCGGACAGGAGTCCGCGACGTCGGCGACCCCGGAGCAGTCCGGTCCGGAGCGGTCCGGTCCCGATCAGCCGGGTCCCGAGCAGTCCGGTCAGGAGGCTGTCGCAGAGCCCGCGGCGTTCGTCGACGAGACCCCGACCGACGAATGGGATCGGCCCGCCGAGGTGTCCACGCCCGCGGGGGCTGCCGAGGCTCCCGGTAACCGGGCTGCCGATGCGTCCGGCCCGATTCCCGCGTGGTCGCCCGGTCGGCACGAAACCGCCGGCACGGCAACCACATTCGGTGGCGGAGGGCGCCGACGACGCGCCGAGGAGCAGCCGGAGCCGGTGGCCGTCGAGGATCCCGCCGACGACGCGGACAGCGCGCATTCCAACGGACTTCCGGTGTCGGAACTGCTCAAGCAGCTCCGCGACACCGACGCCGCGGGCGGCGGGCGTCGCCGTCGTCGCGACTGATCGCGTTCTCCGCAACACCGCGCCTGTTGTTCGACTCCGCGCGGTGAGCCCCGTCACACGAGATGGATCCGGGCTGTCGAGAACGCCTACCCTGACTCTGCAACGTCCGGTACCCGGCCGTCGCGGCACCCCACACCCGCTGTGGACGCCGCCCGGCAGCCCTCGGGACTGGAACGACCCGGAGGACAGTGGTGACCTCGTCGAACGATGACGCCCGTGCGGCGTCTGCCGACCCACCCGGGTCGAGAGGATCCGGGCACGCCCACCACAGCGCCGCGATACCCGGGATCAGCAACCTCCCCACCCCCGCCCGACTGACCGTCGGCATCGTCTCCGCCGGTCGTGTCGGCACCGCCCTCGGAGAAGCGCTCGAACGGGCCGGGCACGTGGTCGGTGCGGTCGTCGCACGCTCACCGCAGTCGCGCCGCCGGGTCGAGCAGCGGCTGCCGGAGTCGGCGATCCTCGACCTCGCCGACGTGGTGTCCCGGTCCGAACTCCTCCTCATCTCGGTGCCCGATGCCGTCCTGCCGTCGGTGATCGCCGACATCGCCGCCACCGGAGCGTTGCGTCCGCGCACCCTGGTGGCCCACACCGCGGGGGCGCACGGCGTCGGCATCCTCGCCCCGCTGACCGCGCTCGGTGCAACCGGACTCGCGATCCACCCGGCGATGACCTTCGTCGGCACGGCCGACGACACCTCGCGGCTGACGCGGGCGTGCTTCGGGATCACCGCGGGCGACGAGGTCGGTGACGCGATCGCCGCGGCCCTCGTCATCGAGATGGGCGGTGAGCCGGTGCGGGTGGCCGAGACCGACCGCACCCTCTATCACGCGGCGCTCGCCCACGGTGCCAACCATCTGGTCGCACTCATCAGCGATGCGGTGACCGCTCTCAACCACGCGATCGCCGGTCCCGCGGGCACCGGGCAGTCGACTGCGACCGTCGACGGGAACCCGGTGCGCCTGGCCGAACGCATCCTCGGGCCGCTGGTGACCGCGTCACTGCACAATGTGCTCGACCTCGGTGCGTCGGCGTTGACCGGCCCGGTCGCGCGCGGGGACGCCGCCGCCGTCGACGCACACCTCGCGGCCCTGCGGGCACTGCCCGGTGCCGATGCCGCCGGTGCAGTTACCGACGGTGCAGTTACCGACGGTGCAGTTACCGAAGACGATTCGATCGCGGAGGCCTACCGCGTACTGGCCCGCCGTGCCGCCCACCAGTCGGATGCGCCGCAGGCGGTTTTCGATGCCCTGAGGCCCAGATGAATACGGAGCAGCGATGAGTGCCCATGTGATCGCCGACGAGGCGAACCTCTTCACCCCCGGAACCCTGACGGTGCACCGCGATCCGGCGGCGCTGCACCGGGTGAGCGCGGCACTGCGCAGCACCGGACGCCGTGTCGCCCTGGTGCCGACGATGGGTGCCCTGCACGCCGGGCACCTCGAGCTGGTCCGCACGGCCAAGGAACGCGGCAACACCGTCGTGATCGTGTCGATCTTCGTCAATCCGCTGCAGTTCGGCGCCGGCGAGGACCTCGACGCCTACCCGCGGACCTTCGACGCCGACCTCGAGCTCCTGGCGCCGCTGGGGGTGGAACTGGTCTTCGCCCCCACCGAGGCGGCGATGTATCCCGATGGCCGGCGCACTATGATCCATCCCGGACCTGCCGGTGACATCCTCGACGGCGCCTCGCGCCCAGGGCATTTCGCCGGAATGCTCACCGTTGTCAACAAACTTCTGCACATCGCGTCGCCGCACGCGGCGTACTTCGGGGAGAAGGACTACCAACAACTGGTGCTCATCACCCAGATGGTCGCCGACCTGAACATGGACGTCGAGATCGTCGGCGTGCCCACCGTCCGCGAGGCCGACGGCCTCGCGATGAGTTCCCGCAACCGCTACCTCTCCGCCGAGCAGCGGGAACTCGCCACCACCCTGTCGGCCGCGCTGACCGCGGGCTCGCACGCCGCACCCAAGGGCGCCGACGCCATTCTGGCTGTGGCACAGGAGGTTTTGTCTTCGGTGCCCGACATCGAACTCGACTATCTCGCCCTGCGGGGCCGTTCGTTGGAAGAACCGCCGGACAAGGGACACGGGCGGTTGCTGGTCGCGGCCCGCCTCGGCGCGGCGCGGTTGATCGACAACGTCGGCGTCGCTATCGGACTGAGCCTCGAAGAACGCGAGGCCAGGTCTGAATGACCAGTCGACAAGCGTTCTGACACACGAGATCCCGTCTCTGACACCCCTGCCCACGACTCCGGAGGAACCGCACATGCTGCGCACCATGATGACCTCGAAGATCCACCGCGCCACCGTGACCCAAGCCGACCTGCACTACGTCGGATCGGTGACCATCGACGCCGACCTGCTCGAGGCCGCCGACCTGCTCGAGGGTGAGCAGGTCACGATCGTCGACATCACCAACGGGGCCCGCCTCGAGACCTACGCGATTGCCGGTGAACGCGGTACCGGGGTCATCGGGATCAACGGGGCCGCAGCACATCTCGTCCATCCAGGCGACCTGGTGATCATCATCGCCTACGGCATCCTCGACGAGCGGGAGGTCGCCGAGTACGCACCGCACGTCGTCTTCGTCGACGAGCACAACCGGGTTCTCGAGCAGGGCACCGACCCGGCCCGCGCGCCCGAGGGATCGGGATTGCGTGATCCCCGGCATGCCGACGACCTCGCCGCCACGCATGCGTGACGTCGGCCACCTTCTGACGGTCGGCACCCGCTGATGCTGCTCACCGTCGAGATCGGCAACACGAATACCCATCTCGGTGTGTTCGCCGGCACGGGCGCTCATGCGCGGTTGGTCCGTGACTGGCGTCTGCACACCGAACCCGCACGCACCGCAGACGAATTGGCGTTGCTGATCCAGGGGCTCCTCGGCTCCGACATCGAGCAGGTCACCAGCGTCGCGGCCTTGTCGACGGTTCCGTCGCTGCTGCGCGAGGTGCGGGTGATGGTCGGCCGGTACTTCGACAACCCGCACAACGTCATCCTGGAACCCGGTGTGCGCACCGGGGTTCCGCTGCTGGTCGACAATCCCAAAGAGGTGGGGACCGACCGCGTCGCGAATTGCCTTGCGGCCTATCACACCTACGGCGGGCCGACTATCGTGGTGGCGTGCGGGACGGCGACCGTGGTCGACGCGGTGTCGGTCAAGGGCGAGTTCCTCGGCGGCGCCATCGCACCAGGCGTCGACCTCGGTGTCGAGGCGCTCAGCGAACACACCGTCACCGTGCGCAAGGTGGAGTTGATGCCGCCGCGCAGCGTCCTGGGCAAGAACACGGTCGAGGCCCTGCAGTCGGGCATCCTGTTCGGATTCGCCGGTCAGATCGACGGCCTGGTGAACCGCATCCGCAGCACGGTCGCCGGTTTCGACGGCGACGACGTCACCGTCGTGGCGACCGGTTATCTGGCCCCCCTGATGTTCGACGAGTGCTCGACGCTGACCACCCACCACACCCATCTGACCCTCGAGGGCCTGCGCCTGGTGCACGAACGCACCAAGGCGGCCGTGCGACGCAAATAGCGCCGACGGCGCCCGCCACAGCGCCGACAGCGCCCGCCACAGCGCCGACGGCGCCCGTCACTGCGCCGACAGCGCCCATCACCCCGTCGACAGCGCCCGCCACAGCGCCGACAGCGCCCATCACCCCGTCGACAGCGCCCGCCACAGCGCCGACAGCGCCTACGCGAGGCAAGCAGATCGACTTTTGCTCGCCCGGTGCACAAAACCCCGCTGACCCTGGACCGCCGGCGTTCACTGTGGCAAACTGTCCGACGTGATCAAGAGCTGTCAGGAGTGTTGTCAGGGCTGAGTCCGCATCTGCGGCCGCCCTCCTTCGCGCTCCCCGCTCACTTTTCGATCACTCGAGGTTTTCTCACCATGACCGCATCGGTCCAGGTTCTCGCACCCGTCTCTGCCCCCGCACCCAACGGTCCGCTGTCGCTGCAGGTCAGCCACTATGCCGAGGCTGTCGCATTGGGAGCTGTTCCCGTCGACATCCGCAGCCACCGCAAGCGTCAGGCCGACGGGGCATTGATCGGGGCACTCGCACTCGACGCCGCCGAGGCACTCGATCTGCTCACCCCCGGATCGCCGACGGCACTGTGCTCGGCCACCCACGACGCCCGCTGGATTCTCGTCTCCGACGACGGCCACGAAGCCGAATGGCTGAGCTGGCATCTGCAGGCGCGCGGGGTGAGCGGAGCGGTCTTCGTGGTCGGCGGTCACCGCGGCCTGCGACGGGCCGGGATCAACGGCCGGATCAGCCAGGCCGAGCTCGACATCTTCTCCGTGCACTGACAGCGGGGCACTGACAGCGGGGCCCTGATGGCGGGCGCACCGAACGGGCAGCTCGCCGAACTTGGTGGACGCCACCGCCACCGAATACGCTCACGGACGTGAGTGACGCGCCCGACGAGACGATTGCCGACGAGCAGACCCCCGAGCAACTGCGCATCCGGCGGGAGAAGCGGGAACGGATTCTCGACGAGGGCCGTGAGGCCTACCCGGTGGCGATCCCGCGCACGCATGCACTTTCGGAGATCCGTGCACAATTCCCCGACCTGGAGGCCGGCACCGAGACCGGTGAGGTGGTCGGCGTCGCCGGCCGCGTCATCTTCCTTCGCAACAAGGGCAAGCTCTGCTTCGCCACGCTGCAGGAGGGCGACGGCACCCAACTGCAGGCGATGATCTCCTTCAACGGCGTCGGCGAGGAGTCGCTCGGGCGCTGGAAGGCCGAGGTCGACCTCGGCGACATCGTCTTCGTCCACGGTCAGGTGATCAGCTCCCGCACCGGGGAGCTGTCGGTGATGGCCGACGCCTGGGAGATGGCGTCGAAGTCGTTGCGTCCCTTGCCCGTCGCGCACAAGGAGATGAACGAGGAGACCCGGGTGCGGCAGCGCTACGTGGACCTCATCATGCGGCCGGAGGCGCGCTCGATCGCTCGCACCAGGATCTCGGTGATGGCCGAACTGCGTGCAGCCCTGGGCAAGCGCGGATTCCTCGAGGTCGAGACGCCGATGCTGCAAACCCTGCACGGTGGCGCCGCGGCCCGGCCGTTCGTCACCCATTCCAACGCCTTCGACATCGACCTCTACCTGCGGATCGCGCCGGAACTGTTCCTCAAGCGCTGCATCGTCGGCGGTATCGAGCGCGTTTTCGAGATCAACCGCAACTTCCGCAACGAGGGCGCCGACTCCACGCATTCGCCGGAGTTCGCGATGCTCGAGACCTATCAGGCCTACGGCACCTACGACGACGCCGCGGTCATGACTCGTGAACTGGTCCAAGAGGTTTCGCAGGGCGCCTTGGGAACGCTGACGCCGACGATGGCCGACGGCGAGCTCTACGACCTCTCCGGCGAGTGGACGTCGTTGCAGATGTATCCCTCACTGTCGGAGGCGCTCGGGCAAGAGATCGTGCCCGACGGTGGCGCCGATCACCCCGGGTCCACCGTTGACGAGCTGCTGGACATCGCGGCAAAGGTCGGTCTGGAGATCCCGAAGGGCAAGGGCTACGGGCACGGCAAACTCGTCGAGGAGTTGTGGGAGCACATGGTCGGCGAGAAGCTCTCGCAGCCGGTGTTCATCCGCGATTTCCCGGTCGAGACCTCGCCACTGGTCCGTGCGCACCGCAGCGTTCCCGGCGTCGTCGAGAAGTGGGACCTCTACGTCCGCGGATTCGAGCTGGCCACCGGCTATTCCGAGCTCGTCGACCCGGTCATCCAGCGTGCGCGCTTCGTCGACCAGGCACGTCTGGCCGCCGCCGGCGATGACGAGGCCATGCGCCTCGACGAGGAGTTCCTCACCGCCATGGAGTACGGCATGCCACCGACCGCGGGCACCGGCATGGGCATCGACCGGCTCCTGATGGCGCTGACGGGTCTCGGCATCCGTGAGACGATCCTGTTCCCGCTGGTCAAGCCGATCAGCTGAGAAGTAGGGGAAGAGTGTTCTTCCCCTATTCTTTCGTTCGTCCCCGGGAGATTTCCTGCGGACGAACGGAATT
This sequence comes from Gordonia polyisoprenivorans, assembly GCF_017654315.1. Lineage (NCBI taxonomy): Bacteria > Bacillati > Actinomycetota > Actinomycetes > Mycobacteriales > Gordoniaceae > Gordonia > Gordonia polyisoprenivorans. The sequence continues at coordinate 5,724,151 of NZ_CP072203.1, read as the reverse complement.
CTTCAGGAAGAACGACGGGTCGGCGTGCGCGTCGACGTGGGTCCACTCCTCCGGCGGTTCGAGTGTCGCGGTCTGCCGCCTCGCCACTTCCTCGTCGGCGTCGGAGGCGTCGGGTCCTCGATCGACGATGCGGGAGATGCGTTCGGCCTCATCGAGTTCCAGCCACCATCCGGTGAAGTCGACGCCGGTCTCGGTGGCCACCGCGGCGATCGCCCGCTGCTGGGCGGCACTGCCGAAGACGGCGTCGGCGACGACGCTCATGCCGCCTGCGAGATCCGTTGTGGCCAGCCGGTTCAGCTCGTCGTAGACCGCCGCCCGGGCCTGCGGTGTGTAGGCCGAGTGCGGGAGCTTTTCGGTCTCGCCGACACCGGCGAGCCGCTTGCGCAGGACGTCGGTGCGCAGGATTCGTACACCCGGCGCGGGCTCGAGATCGCCACCGATCGCGCGGGCGACGGTGGTCTTCCCGGTGCCCGACCCACCGCCGATCGCCATCAGCCGCGGCGCGACCGGCTCGGTGAACCCCAGGGCGAGCGACAGGTAGCGCGTGGCGTCGTCGACGGCGTCCGCGGCCGCGCTGACGTGCGCACGGACCGTCGCCCGCACGGCGAGCATGATCGGCAGCAGACAGAATCCGTCCTCGTCGTCGGGGGAGCGGTCCAGGTACTGGTTCACGACGACGTTCGCCTCATGTCGTAGGTCCCGCGCCCACAGATCCATCAGCAGAAACGCAAGGTCGTAGAGGACGTCGGTGGTCGCCATCTCCTCGTCGAACTCGAGGCAATCGAAAGGGACGGGACGGTCATCGATGATCGCGATGTTGCCCAGGTGTAGGTCACCGTGGACACGTCGCACCCGCCCTTGGCGGGCCCGGGCGTCGAGAATCGAGGAGCGCTCGGCGATCATCGCGGTGATCCGGCTCGTCAGACGCTGCGCCGCAGCGGGATCGATGACGTCGGGGAACGCCGACATGCTCGCCAGGTTCCCGTCGACGACCTCCTGCAACCGGGCCGTACCGTGCGGATCGTCACGGATCGGTGAGGTCGCATGGAGGTCGACGACGCTCTCGGCGAGGGTTCGCAGAAAGGCGTCGTCGAGGTTGCCGGGCGCGGCCCGGTGGACCAGAAGTGCGTCGTCGTCGAAGCGCGTCATCTCGAGGACCCAGTCGACGGTCTCGCCGGGTCCGTCGAGCGTCACCGACCCGTCATCGGCACGTCGGATCGCATGCACCGCCCGATAGACCTCCGGCGCGAACCGGCGATTGAGCGTCAGCTCCTGCTGCAGGACGTCGTGGCGCAGTTCAGGGGTGGAGAAGTCGAAGAACCGCAGGCGCACAGGGCGTTTCATCTTCCACGCGCGGGTGCCGTTGAGGAAGACGACGGCGCCGTGGGTGACGATCCGATCGGTGGGCAGGTCGGGGTCGAGAGCGCCTGCCGCGGTGAGGAGCTCGGTCGTGGGGTCGGGGTTGGTCGACACAGTCCCATCCGACCACAGTCGCTCGGATCGTGCCGAGCGGGCCCTCGCGCGGTTCTTCCCCTACTGTTCGGTTCTTCCCCTGGAAATCTCCAGGGGAAGAACTGAAAGCTAGGGGAAGAACCCTCACCCCAACTCGCGCTTCAGGATCTTCCCGGCCGCATTCCGTGGGAAGGCGTCGAGGAACACCACCGACCGCGGTACCTTGAAGTTCGCCAGATGTTCACGGGCGTAGGCGATCACACGGTCGTCGTCGAGGTCGGCGTCGTCGCGGACGGTGAGATAGGCCCGGCCCACCTCGCCCAGTCGGTCGTCGGGGACGCCGATCACCGCGGATTCGGTGACACCGTCGAGGCGGGCCAGGGTCTGTTCGACCTCGGCCGGATAGACGTTGAAGCCGCCGCAGATGTACATGTCCTTGAGGCGGTCGGTGATCCGCAGGTTTCCGCGCTCGTCGATGGTGCCGATGTCACCGGTGTGCAGCCAGCCGTCGGCGTCGATCGCCTCGGCCGTCGCCTGGGGGTTGTCGAGGTAGCCGCGCATGACCATCTTTCCGCGCGCGAGTACCTCACCCTGCTCTGACACCGCTATCTCCATGCCCTCGAAAGCGCGCCCGCAGGTGGTTGCGACGGTCTCGTCATCGTCGTCGGGGGTGCAGGTGGAGACGAACCCGCTGGCCTCGGTCAGCCCGTAGGCGGTGATGACGGTGTTGACGCCGAGGTCACGCTGGATGCGTTCGACGAGGACCACCGGAACTATCGCGGCGCCGGTGACCACCAGCCGAAGTGACGAGAGATCGAGGCTCTCGCGGGCGGGGTCGTCGAGGATGGTCTGGAAGATCGTCGGCGCTCCCGGGAAGACGGTGATCCGTTGCGCAGCAACCTGCTTCATCGCCTCCGCGGGCGAGTACACGGCTTGCGGGAACATCGCCGACCCGAACAGCACGCATGGCAGGATGCCGGCCTTGTAGCCGAAGGTGTGGAAGTACGGGTTCACCATGAGGTAGCGGTCGTCGGGGGACAAGCGGCCGTTGGCGCCCCACGCGTGTGAACCCGCGATGGTCTGCTGATGTTCGGCCAGTACGCCTTTGGAGATGCCGGTGGTTCCCGAGGTGAACAGGATGTCGGAGAGGTCATCGGGTGCGACGGCGTCGGCGCGCGCCCGGGCCTGCGCGCGGGTCTCGTCGGTGGCGAGGTCGAGGAAATCGTCCCAGTCGAGTGCGCCGTCCGGCGCGGCGTCCTTGTCCGACAAGCCAATCCGGACCACGAGAGCGGGCATGGCGTCGCGATGGGTGGTCATGAGTTCGGCGGCGTGATCGGCTCCGAGGAACTCGCCGGAGACGACGACGGCACGCACCCCTGCCCGCGCGATCACGTCGACGGCCTCGCCGGCGGTGTAGCGGGTGTTGAGTGGCACGAGTACCGCACCGGCGTAGTGGATGCCGAGCGCCGCGACCGGCCAGTGATGACTGTTGGGTGACCAGACCGCGACCCGATCCCCGTGCTCCACGCCCGACGCGATCAGGGCGGCGGCCGTATCGACGACCCGATCGTGCAATTCCGACCACGAGTACTCGACCGGACTGCTCCACTGGGTATCGACGAGGGCGAGACGATCCGGCCACTCGCGGGCCGCCCGACGCAGCGCGGACGGGGTCGTCGAGACGCTCTCCATGCTCCCCAACCTAGCACTTGCTTGGTGGGTTATGCTAGCGACCATGACCTCGATCGATCTCGCCGACAGATCCCTGGATCTCGGCGAATGGGCAGCTCGGACGCCCGACGCCGACGCGGAGTTCGCCGCGGCGGTCCGGGGGTGGCTCGAGGCGAACCTCGTCGGGAGCTTCGCCTCGTTGCGTGGTCGGGGTGGTCCCGGCAGTGAGCATGAGTTCTTCACCGAGCGCCTCGAGTGGGATCGTTACCTCGCGCGCGCCGGATGGACCTGTCTGGGCTGGCCGACGCGCTACGGCGGGCGCGGTGCCACGCTGGCCCAGCGCATCATCTTCCACGAGGAGTACGCGCGCGCCGACGCGCCCGCCCGGGTGAACCATCTCGGCGAAGAGCTTCTCGGGCCGACGCTCATCGAATTCGGGACCGAGGAGCAGAAACAGCGATTCCTGCCCGGCATCGTCGACGTGACCGAACTCTGGGCGCAGGGCTACTCCGAGCCGGGTGCCGGCTCGGATCTTGCCGGCGTGGCGACCACGGCGAGTCCGGCCGACGGACGGTGGCAGATCAACGGACAGAAGATCTGGACGTCCTTGGCGCACGTTGCGCAATGGGCGTTCGTGCTGTGTCGCACCGAGCCCGGCTCGACGCGGCACAAGGGGCTGAGCTTTCTGCTCGTCCCCCTCGACCAAGAGGGAATCACCGTCCGGCCCATCCAACAACTCACCGGCACATCGGAATTCAACGAGGTGTTCTTCGACGACGCGGTCACCGATGCCGACAACATCGTCGGCGAACCCGGCGACGGCTGGAAGGTCGCCATGGGGCTGCTGCAATTCGAGCGCGGCGTCTCCACGCTCGGCCAGCAGGTCGGTTTCGCGCGCGAGCTCGACGCCGTCACCGATGTCGCGCGCGGCAACGGTGCCCTCGACAACCCCGAGATCGCCACCCGCATCGCGCGCGCCGGTATCGGCCTGCGGGTGATGCGAGCCCATGCGCGGGCGGTGCTCGACGGTGTCTCCGGTGCCGACTCGGTCGGAAAACTCTTGTGGTCCAACTGGCATCGCGATCTCGGTGAGCTGGGAATGGCCGTGCGCGGAGCGTCGGCGTTGATCGGACCCACCACGACAGCCGAGGGTGCGACCAACGACCTCACCGATCCCGAACACGTCGAACTCGACGAATGGCAACGGCTGTACCTGTTCACCCGCGCCGACACGATCTATGGCGGCTCGAATGAGGTGCAGCGCAACATCATCGCCGAGCGCGTGCTCGGTCTACCGCGAGAGGCCCGTGCATGACCACCCCGGACACCGAGAACCGTCGTTCACCGTTGGCCGACCCGCCGGTGGAGACGCCCGGACACGGACTCCTGTTGGGCCGCAAGGTCGTGGTCACCGCGGCCGCGGGGACCGGCATCGGATTCGCCACCGCCCGAAGGGCACTGCTCGAAGGCGCCGACGTCCTCCTCAGCGACTGGCACGAACGCCGGCTCGGCGAGGCCGCCCAGAAACTGTCCGAAGAGTTCGGCGACCGGACGGTCGCGCAGGTGACCTGCGACGTCTCCGACACCGCGCAGGTGGACGCGTTGATCACCCATGCCGCAGATGAACTCGGCCGCATCGACGTCCTGGTCAACAACGCCGGGCTCGGCGGCGAGACGCCGGTCGCCGATATGACCGACGAACAGTGGGACCGCGTCGTCGACATCACCCTCAACGGCACCTTCCGCGCCACTCGTGCTGCCCTGCGCTACTTCCGGGCCGTCGAACACGGCGGCGTCATCGTCAACAACGCCTCGGTACTGGGCTGGCGTGCCCAACGCGGACAAGCCCACTACGCCGCCGCCAAGGCCGGTGTGATGGCACTGACCCGTTGTGCCGCAGTCGAAGCCGCCGACTACGGGGTGCGCATCAATGCGGTCGCGCCGTCGATCGCCAAGCATCCCTTCCTGGCGAAGGTCACCAGCGACGAACTGCTCGACGAGCTCGCCGCGCACGAAGCCTACGGGCGTGCCGCGGAGGTCTGGGAGGTCGCGGCCACCATCGCGATGCTCGCCAGCGACTACACCACCTATCTCACCGGCGAGGTCGTCTCGATCTCCAGCCAGCGAGCCTGAACCCCGATCACTTACCAGGAGAACCGATGTCACCCCAGGCCTACATCGTCGACGCCGTCCGCACGCCGGTCGGCAAGCGCAACGGCTCGTTGGCCAAGACCCATCCCGCCGACCTCGGCGCCCACGTCATCACCGCGATCCTCGAACGCACCGGCATCGATCCCATGATCGTCGACGACGTCGTCTTCGGATGCGTCGACGCCATCGGGCCGCAGGCGGGCAACATCGCCCGCACCGCGTGGCTCGCCGCCGGTGGGCCGCTCGCCATCCCGGGCACCACCGTCGACCGGCAGTGCGGATCCTCGCAGCAGGCCATCCATTTCGCCGCGCAGGGCGTGATGAGCGGTACCCAGGACGTGGTGCTCGCCGGCGGCGTGCAGAACATGAGCGCCATCCCGATCAGTCAAGCCATGATCGCCGGCCAGGAGTTCGGATTCACCACGCCGACAGCCGAATCCGTCGGCTGGCGGGAACGCTTCGGTGACGCCGAGATCTCACAGTTTGCCGGCGCCGATGCGATGGCGGAGCGCTGGGACATCAGCCGCGAGGACATGGAGGCGTGGGCGCTGCAGTCACATCAGCGTGCGCGAGCGGCCATCGCCGCGGGTCATTTCGACAACGAGCTCGCGCCGCTCGGTGACTGCGTCGTCGACGAATGTCCGCGCGAGACGTCGCTGGAGAAGATGGCCGGACTCGCGCCGTTGGCGCAGGGCTCGCGCCTGACCGCCGCCGTCGCCTCGCAGATCTCCGACGGCGCGTCGGCCGCGCTCGTGGTGTCCGAGAAGGCGTTGGCCGACTACGGGCTGACCCCGCGGGCCCGCATCCATCACCTCTCGGTGCGCGGCGACGACCCGGTGATGATGTTGTCCGCACCGATCCCAGCGACCGCATACGCACTGGAGAAGACCGGCCTGTCCATCGACGACATCGACGTCATCGAGATCAACGAGGCCTTCGCCTCGGTGGTGCTTGCCTGGCTCAAGGAGACCGGCGCCGACCCGGCGAAGGTCAACCCCAACGGCGGTGCCATCGCCCTCGGCCATCCGCTCGGTGCGACCGGTGCCAAGCTCTTCGCCACGCTGCTGAACGAACTCGAACGCACCGGCGGCCGGTACGGGCTGCAGACGATGTGCGAGGGCGGCGGCACGGCCAACGTGACCATCATCGAGCGGCTGGGCTGACCCGCCAGTTCGCCGACAGCGCCCGCCATGGCGAGCGCTGTCGGCGCAAACTCGAGCGCCGTGGGCGAAAAATCGAGCGCTGTCGGCGATGTGAGGAGCGCTGTCGCGAGGGATCTGGGAACACGTGTAGCCACATCACTGTGACGTGACGCATACTATGGAGGAACGAGCGAGCGAAAACGTCTCAGCGACGGTCGCGAGACGCCGCTCGACCTTGGGAGGGTGGCGAATGACCAAACCTGCTGACGTGACCAGCAAGATCGAGGGACGTGTCTCGTCCGAAGCGCATTCGATGACCGAACTGCTCGAGATCCAGCGTGCGGCCTTCCTGCGGGACGGCATCCCGGACGCGGCGACCCGCATCGACCGCATCACCCGGCTCTCGTCGCTGCTGCTCGATCACGGTGACGAGATCGCCGAGGCGCTGACCGTCGACTTCGGTTCGCGGCCAAGGGAACTGAGCATCGCCGCGGACGTCGCAGGCTGCATGATCGACCTGACCCACCAGCGCCGCGGGGTCAAGGAGTGGATGGCCGATTCGGTCTCGGCGCGGGTACAGGGAGCTCTCGGCTTCAAGCAGCGGGTGCGTCATGATCCGCTGGGCGTCGTCGGCATCATGGGCCCCTGGAACTTCCCGCTGCAGCTGACCTTCGTGCCCGCGGCGTCGGCGTTCGCGGCCGGTAACCGTGTGCTGATGCGGCCGTCGTCGATCACCGCGCGCACCACCGGCGTGATCGCCAAGTACGCCCCCGACTACTTCTCGATCGAGGAACTCGCGGTCATCACGCCCAAGCACGGGTCGGGATCGGATTTCGCGAAACTCAAGGTCGACCACATGTTCTTCACCGGCTCGCCCGAGGTCGGTTCCTCGGTGGCCCAGGAGGCCGCCAAGAACCTGGTGCCGGTCACCCTCGAGCTCGGCGGCAAGAACCCGGCCGTCGTCGACGTCTCCGCCGACATCGACAAGGCGGCGAAGATGCTGGCCGACGCCCGCATGGTCAATGGTGGTCAGGTCTGCCTGTGCCCCGACTACGTCTTCGTGCCGGAGGCCAAACTCGGTGAGTTCACCGACAAGGTGATGGCCCGCTGGACCGCCAACTTCGCGACGATCTACGACAACCCCGAGTACACCTCGACGATCAACCAGAAGAACTACGAGCGGATCGTCGGGCTGATCGACGACGCGGTCTCGCTCGGCGCCGAGAAGCGACAGGTCGTCCCCGGTGGCGAACCGTTGCCGTCGGCCGAGCGTCGCAAGATCCCGCCGACCCTGCTCACCGGGGTCAAGTCGGGGATGAAGATCACCGAGGACGAGGTCTTCGGTCCGGTGCTGACGGTGTACCCGTACCGGGATCTCACCGAGGCGATCAGCTACATCGCCGGCCACCCGCACCCGCTGACGATGTACTGGTGCGGCGACGACAACGACAACTTCGCGCGGCTGGCCGACAACACCCGCAGCGGGTCGATCAACGGAAACGATTTCGCGCTGCACATGTTCGGTGCCGAGCTGCCGTTCGGTGGCATCGGGCGCAGCGGGATGGGCAGTTACCACGGCAAGACCGGTTTCGAGACCTTCAGTCATGCACGCGCCGTGGCCTTCTCGACGATGCCGTTCACCGTGGCCGAGATGATGTCGCCGCCGTTCACCAACCGCGACAAGAAGATGGCCAACGGCCAGCTGAAGCTGTGGACCAAGCTCAACGCGCGGGCGCAGAAGAAGGTGCGCAAGCGCTGAAACCTCTCACGGGAGCCACCCTCGTACCCAAGCGCTTGCTAGGGTACGGGGGTGGCGCCACGTAACGGAACTTCCCGACGCGACGAACTGCTGACGACGGCGAGTCGGATGTTCGCGGAGCAGGGTCTGCGGTCGACGACGGTGCGCGACATCGCCGATGCCGCAGGTATTCTCTCGGGGAGTCTCTATCACCATTTCGATTCCAAGGAGTCGATGGTCGACGAGATCCTGCGCGGCTTCCTCGATGGTTTGTTCGCCCGCTATCAGCAGATCGCCGACGCCGATCTGTCGGCCGCCGAGACGTTGCGGCAGTTGGTGATTGCCTCATTCGAGTCCATCGACGCCGATCACCATGCGGTGGCCATCTATCAGGACGAGGCCAAACGGCTTGCGCCGCAAGACCGTTTCTCCTATATCGGTGACCGCAACGAGGAGTTTCGCGGTCTGTGGCATTCGGTGCTGACGCGTGGGGTGGCCGATGGCGAGTTCCGTGCTGATCTCGACGTCGAACTCGTTTATCGCTTCTTGCGTGACACGGTGTGGGTGGCGGTGCGCTGGTATCGGCCGGGTGGATCGATGAGCGTGGAGCAGATCGCCGACCAATACTTGTCCGTGGTCCTCGACGGGATACTCCCGCGCTGAGGCTCCCTCTCAACTTAGGTAACCCTTGCTTCGGGCGTCCGTCCGCGTTAACGTACGCGTATGACAACGGTGGAGGGGTCCGCGGAGGACCGGACGGAGCTGGACCGGAGCGCGCTGCGTGAGTTGTTGCAGCCCGTACGCGCCCGCATTCGGGTGGCTCAGCTGCTGCAGGTGATCGCCTCGGCGGCAACTGTCGTCCCGTTTGTCGGGATCGTCGAACTGGGTCGGACCCTGCTGCTCGACGGACCGGTGCAGACCGCGCGGGTCTGGTGGATCGTGGCGATCGTGATCCTCGGCCTGATGGCACGGGCGGTGTTCGGCGGTGCGGCGCTCGGTGTCACCCACTACGCCGACGTCGACCTGCAGGTGATACTCCGTCGTCGGATCACCGCCAAGCTGGGTCGGCTCCCGCTCGGCTGGTTCGGGACGACGAGCTCGGGTCGGGTGCGTCAGACCGTGCAGAACGACGTCGGTGAACTCCACTACCTCGTGGCCCACGCAGACGTGGAAACCACTGCGGCAGTGGCCACCCCGTTGTTCGCGCTCATCTACTGCTTCGTGCTCGACTGGCGTCTGGGCCTGCTGGCCGTCGCGACCCTCCCGCTGTATGCGATCGCGTACGCCTGGATGGTGCGCGACATGACCACGCAGCAGGCCAAGATGAACGCAGCACTGGCCCGCATCAGTTCGACCATCGTCGAATTCGTCACCGGCGTCGCCGTCGTCAAGACCTTCGGCCAGACCGGACGGGCGCACAAGGCGTTCCTGCGCGCCGCCGACGAGTTCAACGACGACTTCGCGGGGTATGTGGGGCCGATGCTGCGTATCGAGGCGCTCGCGGCGATGATGCTCTCCGCGCCGCTGATCCTGCTGGTCAATCTCGCCGGTGGGTACTGGTTCGTGGACGCGGGCTGGGTCGGGGCGATCGACGTCCTCGGTGCCACCCTCATCGCGATGGTGCTGCCGTCGACACTGATGGCGGCGATGATGGCCATGCACAGCAGGCAGGGCGCGGCGGCCGCGGCCGGCCGCATCGTCGGATTGCTGACGTTGCCCGAACTTCCGATGACCACCGAACCGGCTGTGCCCGAGAGCAATCGGATCGAGATCGACGAGGTGCACTACGCCTATCCGACCGAGGGATCAGCCTCCGGTACGCGCGCCCTGCAGGGCGTGAGCATGACGCTGGAGCCCGGCACCCTGACCGCGCTGGTCGGTCCGTCGGGGAGCGGCAAATCGACTCTGGCGACCCTGATCCCGCGGTTCGTCGACCCCGACGCCGGGGCGGTACGCATCGGTGGGGTCGACGTCCGTGACATCGACCCGCAGGTCTTGTATCGACATGTCGGCTTCGTGCTGCAGGATGTCGCGCTGCTCGACATGAGCGTCGCCGACAACATTGCGCTCGGTCGTCCCGACGCCACCCGCGCCGAAGTGGAGTCGGCGGCGCGCGCGGCGCGGATTCACGATCGGATCACCGAGCTGCCCGGCGGCTACGACACCCGGGTCGGTACCGACGCCCACTTCTCCGGCGGTGAGGCACAGCGTGTGGCGATCGCGCGAGCACTGTTGTGCGACACCCCGATACTGATCCTCGACGAGGCCACCGCGTTCGCCGACCCCGAGTCCGAAGCCGATATCCAGCAGGCGATCTCGTCGTTGATCGCCGGCCGGACGGTACTCGTCATCGCGCACCGGCTCGGCTCGATCACCCACGCCGACACCATCGTCGTCCTCGACGAGGGTCGGGTCGTCGAGCGGGGACGTCACGACGATCTCGTCGCTGCCGGTGGCACATACGCCACCATGTGGCGGGCCTGGCAGGGCCACCCCGCATCAGGCCCTGCAGGCACTGCCGCGACAGAACCGACAAGAGCTCTCCGATGATCCGTGGTTACCTGCGCATTCTCGGTGACGAGGCCGGGCGCATGTATGTCTTCCTCGCGTGGGCGATCGTCTACGGACTCGCCCAGGGCGCAGCGATGTTGCTGATGGTCCCCATCGCCCGCGACCTCTTCGACGGTGACCTCGCCGGCGCCGGCCACTGGCTGTTGGTATTGGTGCCGGTCGTGGTGATCTGTTGCGTCACCTTCTATCTGCAGTCGCTGATGGCGATGCGGATGGCAGTACACACCATGCGTTCCCTGCATCACCGGCTCGGTGATCATCTGGTGACGTTGCCGCTGGGGTGGTTCACCCGCGACAAGACCGGATCGGTCTCGCAGATCGCGGTCAAGGGAACGATGTTCGTCGGCAGCGCGGGTGCGCACCTGATGACGCCGGTCGTCACCAACCTCGTCGGGTCGGCGACCGTCGTGGTCGGCTTGTTCTTCTTCGACTGGCGGATCGGAGCGACCGCCGCGCTCGGCGCGGTGGTCCTGTGGGTGGCGGGCCTTCGTGCGAGTGCGATGATCGCCGACGCCGAGGCGCAGAATCACGGCACCGCGGTCGAGGTCAACAACCGGGTTCTCGAACTCGCCCGGTATCAGCCGAGCCTGCGTGCGTTCGGGGCGGCGGGCTCGGACTACCAGCCCCTCGAGGACGCGCTGGACCGTCAGCATCGGGTGGGCCGGAAGATGATGGGTCGCTCGGTCACCGGTCTGCTGCTCAATGGTGTTGCCGTACAGGCGGTGTTCACGACCATCCTGATCGTCGGCGCCGCTCTCGCGGTCACCGGTCACGTCGAGGCCGCGTTGCTGATGGCGGTGTTCGGGTTGGCCGCGCGCTTCACCGACCCCATTTCCGAACTGGCCGAACTGGGGTCGGCGATGCGGATGTCGACCGCCGAGATCCGGCGCATCACCGACATCCTCGACACGCCGCCGATGCCGGCGCCGCCGAGCCCGGTCGCCCCCACCACGCGGGGGTCGCTCGAATTGTCCGGCGTCGATTTCGGTTACGGCAGTGCTGACGACGACCGGTCCCCGAAGACGTTGCACGGCATGAATTTCCGGGTTCCGGCCGGATCGATGACGGCGCTGGTCGGCCCGTCCGGGTCGGGTAAGACCACGATCACCCGGCTGATCGCACGGTTCTACGACGTCGACGCGGGAACGGTGCGGGTCGGTGGCGTCGACGTCCGAGAGCAGGACACCGCAACCCTGATGGCGCAGCTGGCGTTGGTCTTCCAGGACGTGTACCTCTTCGACGACACCCTGTGGGAGAACATACGTGTCGGACGGCCCGACGCCACCGACGACGAGATCCGCGCGGCCGCAACGACTGCCGGGGTCGATTCGGTGGTGGACCGTCTTCCCGGCGGCTGGGATACCCGGGTCGGGGAGGGTGGCTCGGCGCTCTCCGGTGGCGAGCGCCAGCGTGTGTCGGTCGCCCGGGCGTTGGTCAAGGGCGCACCGATCGTGCTGTTCGACGAGGCCACCAGCGCGCTCGACCCGGAGAACGAGGCGCATGTGGCGGCATCGATCCGTGAACTCGCCACGCAGAGCACGGTTTTGGTGATCGCGCACAAGATCTCGACCGTACTCGCCGCCGATCAGATCGTGGTGCTCACCGCAGACGGTCGCGTCGACGACATCGGCCGCCACGACGAACTGTTGGCGCGCGGTGGCACCTACGCCGAGTTCTGGACGCGACGCAACGCCGCGGCGGGGTGGACGATGACGGTCTCAGCCGACGTGTGAGTTGCCGGCGGTCACCTCGTCGAGCCAGGCGCGGGTGACCTTTCCGGTTGCGGTGCGGGCGATCTCGCCGACGAAGACGATGTCGCGCGGGACACGTGAGCGCGACAGTTCCCGGCCGATGTGTTCCTGGAGCGCCGCGTCGTCGACGTCGTGGCCCGCGCGGCGGGCGACCACCGCCGAGAGCCGTTGACCGAAGTCGGCGTCATCCACGGTGAAGACCGTGGCGTCGGCGACACCGGGGTGGCGGTGCAGTGCGAGTTCGACCTCTTCGGGGTAGACGTTCTCGCCGCCGGAGACGATCATCGAGTCCGATCGACCGCGGACGTACAACCGGCCGGCGCCGTCGAGGTAACCGGTGTCGCCGGTGGCAACCATGCCGTCGACGCTGTGTGTGGAGCTTCCGTCGGTATACGAACGCATCTGGGCTCCGGTGCGAACGTAGATGTCGCCGACCCGTCCGGGGCCGACGGGCGTGCCGTCGATGAGGATCGCCACCCGGACACCGAGCGGAGCGGACCCGGCGCAGGACGGGTCGTGCGCGAGGTCGGCGGGGGTGGCGATGGTGATGTAGGAGACCTCGGTGGCGCCGTAGAGGTTGTGCAACACCGGGCCGAACCGGTCGGTGACGGCGGTGACGAGATCGGGGTCGAGTCGTGCGCCGCCCGACCCGATGATGCGCAGACGACCGGAAAGTGGTTGCAGGACCGCGTCGTCGAGATCCATGATCCGCTTCAGCATGGTCGGTACCGCGACGAAGGCGGTGCAGTTCTCGGCGAGCATCGTTGCCACGGCACGCTCGGCGGAGAACCGCCCGTCGAAGACGAGGGTGGCGCCGGCGAGGAGGCCGGTGAGGGTGGCGATCAGGCCCCATCCGTGAAATGCCGGGGGCGCCAGGTAGATCACGTCGGATCGCTGTAGCGGGATCTTCTCCAGCAGGCCGGCCAGTGTCGAGAGCATGGTCAGCGGAGAACTGCTGCGGGCTGCGCCGCGGGGTACACCGGAGGTCCCGGAGGTGGGGATGACCAGCTCGGGATTGCCATACGCGCGTGGGGGAATGGTGTCGTCGGCGGCGGCGAGCACCGATTCGAGGTCTTCGGTGCGGATGGTGCGTACTCCCGTGAGTTGAGAGAGCCGGCCGGTGAATTCGTCATCGTGGAGCAACAGATCGATGTGCTCGCGCTCGCATACGGTCGTCAGCTGCACAGAACCCATGTCGGTGTTGAGAAAGACCACCCGAACACCGCCGGCGAGAGCTCCGAGCAGGGCGATCACCAGCTGCGCGCTGTTGCGGCACATGATGCCGACGGTCGGGCGGTCGCCGGTGGTGTCGAGCTCACGCAACACCGTGATCCACCGGCGGGTGGCGGTGGCGAGGTCGCGGTAGGTGAGCGGAACCCCGCGGTCGACGACGGCGACCGAATCGCCGAACCGGGCGGCGAGCACCTCGGTCAGCATCGCCCCACCTCCGGTGCGCGCGGCTCGCAGTGTGGCGGGTAGCTCGGCCGGGCCGGGCAGGATGCCGGCGCGGGCGAGCCTGCCCGTGGCGCGGAGTTCGACGGCGATCCGGCGCAGGCCGGCGAGGCTGGGGGTCACCGACAGAGTTCTGCCTCAAAGAAACGAATCGATCAATGTGTGCCAACGATGGAGCGGATGGATGGCGATCGGTTCCCCATGGTTGGACGACCTAGTAATTTGTGAGGTCGACAACACCCCGCGGGCAACGGAGGCAGTGATGGGACCGGAATTCAGCGAATCGACCGAGGCGGCGATCCGGACGGCGCGCGAACACTCGATCGGCGCGTTGCTGCATCGCAGCGCCCAGCGCAGCCCCGACAAGATCGCGATCATCGACGGGGACACGGAACTGACGTTCGCCGAGTTCGATGCCGCGGTGAACCGGTGCGCCAACACCCTGACCGCGCGGGGTCTGCTACGCGGAGATCGATTGGCGCTGATCAGCCACAACTGCTGGCAGTTCGGCGTTCTCAACTTCGCGACCGCCCGCCTCGGGGTGATCCTGGTACCCATCAACTTCGGGCTCGGCGCCGAGGAGATCGCGTTCATCCTGACCCACAGCGGGGCACGCGGCGTCGTCGTCGAGGACGCTCTCGGACCGACGGTCACCTCGGCGATCGACCTCGCCGCCGCCGCGGTCGACATCCGCGGATGGATCGCGCTGTCCGGTGCCGCGCCGGCACACGGCTGGGAGGACGCGACGGCGTGGATGACCACCGGCGACGCGACGGCTCCCGGCATCGTCGTCGGCGACGACGAGCCGGTGCGGATGATGTACACCTCCGGCACCGAGTCCCGCCCCAAGGGGGTGCTGCTGTCCAGCAAATCGCTGATCACGCAGTATGTTTCGTGCATCATCGACGGTGGCATGTCGGGTGAGGACGTCGAGATCCACTCGCTGCCGATGTATCACTGCGCGCAACTCGACTGCTTCTTCTCCACCGACATCTACCTCGGGGCGACCAGTATCATCCTGCCCGCGCCCGATCCGGCGACGATCCTGGCGACCATCGAGTCCGCGCGTGTCACCAAACTGTTCTGCCCGCCGACGGTCTGGATCTCGCTGCTGCGTCATCCCGACTTCGACACGCGCGACCTGTCGTCGCTACGCAAGGGGTATTACGGCGCCTCGCCGATGCCGGTGGAGATCCTGCGCGAGTTGTCACGCCGGTTGCCCGAGGTGTTGTTGTGGAATTTCTACGGCCAGACCGAGATGTCGCCGCTGGCAACCATTCTGCAGCCGCATGAGCAGATCGACCGGGCCGGGTCGGCCGGGCGGGCATCGTTGAACGTCGAGACCAAGGTCGTCGATGATGACGACAATCCGGTGCCGGTGGGGCAGGTCGGCGAGATCGTACACCGCAGTCCCCATGCGGCACTGGGCTATTACCACGACGAGGAGAAGACCGCTGCGGCATTCCGCAACGGCTGGTTCCACTCCGGCGACCTCGGCGTCATCGACGCCGACGGCTACCTCTCGGTGGTCGACCGCAAGAAGGACATGATCAAGACCGGTGGGGAGAACGTCGCCTCACGGGAGGTCGAGGAGGCCATCTACCTGCTCGACGGCGTGGCCGAGGTCGCGGTCTTCGGTGTGCCACATCCGAAGTGGATCGAGGCGGTCACCGCCGTCGTCGTCCCCAAGGACGGCGCGACCCTCACCGAGGAGGCCGTCGCGGCCCACCTCGAGCCGATCCTCGCCGGATACAAGCGGCCGAAGTACATCGTGTTCGCCGACGCCCTGCCGAAGAACCCGAGCGGCAAGATCCTCAAGAAGGATCTGCGAGTCGAGCACAACGCGATCGCGGGGTAGCGGTGCGTCCGAACAGATCGTTCCGCCACCTGCGCGCACGGTGAGGTCGGAAAAGGCCGTCAGTGCCCGGTCGTGAACCGCTTCCGGATGTGCGCGCGCTGCTCGATCTCGTCGACGAAAGCGCGAGCGAAGTCGGTACCCGAGATCTCCGAGCTGCCGTCGTCCTTGGTCACCAGGAGATCGTCGTCGGTGCGATAGCTCCCGGTGTTCTCACCGGGTGCCCACGACCCGAACAGGGCGGCGGGGGAGACATAGAACCAGTCGAGTTCGGTGGGGCCGGCGCGCAGTGCGTCGAGCACATCTGCGTGGGCCAGTGCCTCGGGCTTCCATTCGTCGTTGAAGTCGGGGGTGTCGACCAGCCGTGGGCCGCCCTCGGCCACCAGCGAACTACCCGCTCCTCCGACCACACCGACGCGTGTGTTGTGTGCGATTGCCGCCGCGGTCACCGAAGGGATGAGGTCGACGAGTGGCTTCCCATCCACGTCGGCACCGTGTACCGCGATCACCACGACGTCGGCGCCATCGGCGACACGATCCACCAAGTCGGCGTCGGCGAGCGATCCGACGTCGTAGGTCACGCCGTCGACGGGATTCTCGGGTGCGCCGGAGCGACTGTACGAGGTGACCTGATGGCCGCGGCGAACGGCCTCGGCGGCGATGTGACCACCGGCGTAACCGGTGCCTCCGAAAATGGCGATGTGAGAACTCATACCGTGTGCAACCGGACCGTGGTCCGCGGTTATTCCGCGGGTCGGCGGGATTTTCTCGGCTCGGTCGGTCGTCCGGTCGACATGGCTGGGCGGGTCGAGTACTGCGCCCTACGCTGACCGTCGTGACCTATGACGATGCCGAGTGGCACACGGATTCGGTGATCGACCTCGGCCTCGATGTGTCCGCGGCCGCCATCCACATCGCGGCCTTCATGGTCTGGGCGTGCAGACGTGGATTGGTACCCGCCGACGACCATGCCGACGCGATCGCCGACGCCACCTCTGAAACCGACCGTCCCACCGGGTTCGTGGCGAAACACTTCGTCTCGCAGATCAACATCAACAACCTCACTCGGCGCGGAAATCTCTTTGCCGAGCAGTGCTACGACGCGTATCTCCGGGCGTTACCCCGCACCGAGTTGATGGCCCGGTACGACAACGACTACCGCGTACCCGACACCTGGGACACCGTGGAGGAGATCGGCACGTTGCTCGACGAGTTGTACGCGTAGTGGGAGTCACAAGGCGGTAGACTCGCCGAGCGTTGACAACCTGCTCATCAGGCGGGCCCGAGATATGTGGTCCACAGCGGCGCAATGGGCGAATTCCGTTCTGCAGAACGCACACTCGATGTTCAGTTCCGCTTCCCGGTCATAGAGGATGTCGACGAGATGGACGAAGCGACGGGCACTCTGGCGGTCGGTTGTGGCGAGGCCGGGCACGCCGCTGACAGTCCACGAACGGTACCGGCGAGCAAGGCGAAGATAGTCGGCGGCACCGAGCGGTCGGCCACAGATCTCCTCGAACGTCACCCCGATGTGGTCGGGAGTCGAGTCCCACGCGAAGAAGTTGCGCCCGTTGACCGACTCGGGCTGTGGCGCTCGATGTGTCGGTACGGCACGGACGGTGGTCCACATGCCGCCGGCGAACCCTTGGTCGTGGTGTGCGCCGGCCCGGTACCGTGCGCGGTAGTCCGTTCCACCATCGATTTCTACTGTAGAACAGTGCATTTCGATGAAATCGATGCTCGGCAGGAACGTGGCGTGGAGTAACGGGTGGGGCATCAGATCAGAAGGTCGATGATTGGACGTGATGATCAGGCGGATGTCGCGCTCGATCGCTCGCCGGATCACCGCGTCGACGTAGATCCCGTCGGCGCGGTCGTCGACGGTCAACTCGTCGAAGCACAGGACCCGGATACCCGACGTGATCGTCGCGAGTGCTCCCTCGAGGCCGCGGTCTTTGATCAGCGCATCGAGGTCACGTCCGAACTCATGCCAATGGAGCCGCCGTGCGCACTTCGGGGGCAGGGCGCCGAGGTAGGTGTCGACCAGCCATGTCTTCCCCCGGCCCACCGGCCCGGTGAGATAGAGATGATCTCGGCCCGAGAGATGCTGCGCAGCAACGATCTGGGACGGATCCAGTCGAAAGCCGGCGCGGGTCGCGGCCTCGGCGAAGACGGCGTCGCCCACGGGCGGTGCGGATTGTTTTCGACGTCCAAACATCGTCATGACTCTATCATCGTAGAGTCTCGCTATCATGTGACGTGTGCCCCGTCCCGATCGCCGCCTACGAATTGCCGATGCCGCACTGGAACTCGCGGCGTCCGGGGGCACGCACGCTCTCACGCATCAGGCGATCGATCGTCGGCTCGACCTGCCGAAGGGATCGACCTCGTACTATTTCCGCACGCGTGAAGCGCTATTGCTCGCCGCCGCCGACCGGCTGATCACCGTCTCCCATGAACGGTTCCACGGAGTGCTCGGGCAACCCGGCGCTGCGAGCGACCCGGTCGAGGTGATCAGCGAGTACGTGACCGGACTCGTCACCGATCGTGTGGCCGAGGTGATCGCGCGCCAGGCACTGTTGCTCGACGTCGGAATCGGAGACGACGTCCGTGGGCGCTTGCGTCGGTGTTTTTTCTCCGAGGACGCGGCCGCAGGACTGATGGAGTCGCTGGGGTCCGCGCAGCCGCACGTGGCTGCCCGGCGGTTGGTGACCGTCCTGGAGGGAGTGGTCTACAGCCACACCCAAGGTCTCGACCGCGATGAGCCGCACTCCTCGCGTCGCGGCGTCGTCGCCGATCTCGTTACGCGAACACTCCTCACACTGCGCTGACCGGCGCGGCGAGTGCGTGCAGCCGCTGGTGGGCCTGCGTCATGATCGATTGGATCAACTCGTTGCAGCTGGGCAGATCGTCGATCATTCCGACGACCTGACCCGAGGCGAGGACGCCCGCGCGGGTGTCGCCCTCGACGAGTCCTGCGCGCAACAACATCGGGGTGTTGCCTGCCATGATGATCTGCTGCCAGGTGCGTTCCCCGGAGCGTCGCATGGCGCGGCCGTCGCGCAGCATCGTCGTCCAGCGCATTCCGGTCAGCTGCTTGAACTCGTTGGCGTTACGGGCTGCGGCGACAAGGGCTTTGACGGAGCTACCGCTCTCCAGCGCCTCGACGAGCGGGGTGCGCAGGACCCGATGCGGCATCCCGTCGACCTTCACCGACACCACCGTGTCACCGAGGCCCCGGGCCAGATACTCCTGCTTGACGGCGTCGGGCACCGCCGAATCCGAGGTCAGCAGGAACCGCGTCCCCATCGCCACCCCCTGCGCGCCATACGCCAGGGCGGCGGCCAGTCCGCGGCCGTCGAAGAATCCGCCGGCCGCCACCACCGGCATGTCGGATCCGTTCTCCGCGAGGGCATCGAGTACCGACGGCAGCAGCAACGTGGTGGCCACCGGTCCAGTGTGTCCGCCGCCCTCGCCACCCTGCACGATCACCGCGTCGGCGCCCCAGGAGGCCACCTTCACCGCGTGTTTGGCCGCGCCGATCGACGGGATCACCACCACACCATGATCTTTGAGCTTGCCGATCAGCTCCTTCTTGGGCGCCAGTGCGAACGAAGCGACCTTGACGCCCTCCCGGATCAGCAGGTCGATCCGCTGCGGTGCGTCGGTGGCGTCGGCGCGGATGTTGACCCCGAAGGGCTTGTCGGTCAACGCTTTCGTCTTGGCGATGGCCGCTTCGAGTTCGTCGTAGGTCATCGTCGCCGACGCGAGGATTCCCAGACCGCCGGCGTTGGCTGTCGCCGACGTCAGCGACGGCCCCGACACCCAGCCCATCCCGGTTTGCACGATCGGGTACTCGACGCCGACGAGGTCGGTGAAGCTCGTCTGCAGGGGTGCGGCGCGCCCGGCGCCCGTTGTGGCAGAGCCGGTTATGCCATCTCCGGTCATCTCACCGCACCTCTTTGGCGCGAACACCCTTGGGATCGAGCACATCCCGGATCAGGCCGAGTTCCTCGTCGGAGGGTTCCCGCGTTGTCGGCGCCTCGGTGAGTCCGTCGATCTCGAAGGAGGTGCTCTCCGCGACCTCCTCGGCACTCACCCCGGGATGCAGTGACAGTGCACGCATCGTGTGGTCGGGCCCGCCGAAGTCGAAGACACCGAGATTGGTGACGACGCGAGCGATGTCGACGTCGTCGAAGGCGGGGTTGTCGGGATCGACTTTGTCGAAGCCGAGTCCGCAGACGATGTCGACGGCGTCGACGAACACGCGTGCCGAATGCCGTGGGACCCAATAACTCGTCGGATGGTTGATGGTGTTGCCGGGAGCGCCACGGGCGCCGAACATCTGTCGGGTCGGGTGTTGCAACGGGCCGAACGCCGACAGGTTCTGATTGCCGAAACGATCGATCTGGTTGGCGCCCATCACCACATGGCGCCGACCCGACGCCACGACGTCGAACACCTTGGAGAACGGCATCCACCCCTCGATGGGACCCGTCTTGCCGATGCCCGGTGTGTCGGCGAGGATCAACGCCTCCCCGTCGGTGATGAGCAGATCGGGCGCAAAGCTCAGGCGCGCCAAGCGCGCTCCGAGCAGCGGGATCGGCGCCATCGGCGACGCCATGATCTCGCCTGCGCCACGGAAGATCTCGGCGCAGGAGACGACGCAGTACTCGGCCCGGGTGACCCCGGTGGTCGCTGTGGTCACTTGCGGTCCTCCTGTTCGGCACGCCACGCGGCGACCTCGCGTTGATAGGTGGGTTCGTCGACGTCGAGGAAGCGCGTGCGGAATGCGGCCCACGCGTCGGCGTCCTTGGCCTGCTCGACGTAGAACCGTTGGAACGCCTCGTCGCGGCCGTAGTCGCCTGCGAAGGAGTGGTGCGCCCCGTTCGGCGTATGCACCACCCGGTCCACATTCATCCTGTTGAGCAGAATCCGTTGCACCGGAACGGACTTGACGAGAACCTCGGTGTCGACGAGTTGATCGGTCTCCAGATACCGGCGCGCTGCGGCGGCACAGAACAAGTCGTCCATGTACGGGTCGACGCCGGTGTAGGCGGCGTTGCCGCGGGTATCGGCGAGGTCGAGGTGGACGAAGGCGGCGTCGAGTCGCAGGGCGGGCATCGCGATGAGTGTCTGCGTGCGGCCGTCGGGGTCGGGATACGGGGACTCGATGGTCTTGAGCTCGCCCTCCCAGAACGCCGGCACATCGGAGCCGAGTCCGGCCCGGATCGGCAGGAACGGCAACCGGGCCGCGGCGGCCTGCAGCCCGCACTTGATCATGCCCTCGTCCATCTCGCGTGCCTCGATTGCGCCGGTGGTCCGGGCGTGGGCGAACCAGGGATCGTAGAACGGGGCGGAGTCCAGGGAAACGAAGCCGTAGTACACGCGACGGACTTTGCCTGCAGCACAGAGTAGTCCGAGATCGGGCCCGCCGTAGGTGACGATGGTCAGGTCGGTCACCGCAGAGCGGGCCAACGCGCGGACGAGTGCCATCGGCTTGCGCCGCGAACCCCAGCCGCCGATACCGATCGTCATCCCGTCGCGCAGCTCGCCGATGACGCCGTCGAGCGTGCTCGTCTTGTCGGTGGGTGTGGCTGCAGTGGGTGTGGCTGCCATGTCAGGCGTGTCCTCCCGTGTTGAGGGCCTTGCCGGTCGCCACGAACTCATCGCGGTGTTCGTCGGCGACGCCGGCCAGATTGAGTTCGAAGGTGTATCCCTGCTCGAGGCGGTAGCTGGCCTTCACGTCCACCGGGTCGATGTGGTTGATCGCCGACTTCGCCGCGCGGATCACCCTGGTGTCCTTGGCGGCGATCTTCTCGGCGACATCGAGTGCCGCGGCATCGAGGTCGTCGGCGGCCACCACGCGATGGACCGAGCCGAAGTGCAGGAGTTGTTCTGCGGTGACGTTCTGGGCGGTGTAATACAGGGTGCGCATCATATGCTGGGGAACCAGACGTGCGAGATGTGTTGCGGCGCCCAGTGCCCCGCGATCGACCTCGGGAAGACCGAACACGGCGCCCTCGGAGGCGACGATCACGTCGGCGTTGCCGACCAGCCCGATTCCGCCACCGACGCAGAAGTTCTTGACCGCGACGACCACCGGGACGGCGCAGTCGTAGACCGCGCTGAACGCCGCGGTGCATCCGTGGTTGGCGGCGATCAACGCCCCGAATCCCTCGGTGGCCTGCATCTCCTTGATGTCGACGCCGGCGTTGAAACCCCGGCCCTCCGCCCGCAGGATCACCACGTGTGTTTCCGGGTCGTTGCCCGCGGTGGTGATGGCGTCGGCGAGGTCGAACCATGCCGACGACGGCAGCGCGTTGACCGGCGGGTAGTCGACGGTGACGGTGACGACCCCGCCATCGGTGCGGGTAGTGGTGATCGGCACGCGTGCTCCTCTCGGCGAAGCGCTCGAAAAACCAACCAAGCAATTGCTTGGTTGTTTGGTAGGGTAGCACCCATGACGACGACCGCACAGGTGACCGGACGGCCGGGACGCTACGACCTCGGGCTCGCCGGACGGGTCGTGTTGGTGACCGGCGGGGCCCGAGGTGTCGGGCTCGGCATCGTTGCCACCCTCGCCGACCTCGGCGTGACCCCGGTGGCCTGTGCTCGGCATTCGAACGACGAGCTCGAATCCATCTCCGCGGCAACATTTCTTCCGTGCGATGTGCGCGACGAGGACGCGGTGGCCGCCACTCTCGCGCGAATCGTCGAGACCCACGGGCGGATCGACGGCGTGATCAACAATGCGGGCGGGTCGCCGTTCGCGCTGGCGGCCGACGCCTCGCCGCGCTTCGCGAGCAAGATCGTCGAGCTGAATCTGCTTGCCCCGCTGATCGTCGCGCGTGCGGCGCAGGCCGTCATGCGTGATCAGGAGGGCGGTGGCGCGATCGTCAACATCTCGAGCGTGAGTGGCCACCGCGCGTCGCCGGGAACGTCGGCGTATGGGGCAGCCAAAGCCGGACTCGACAGTCTCACCGCGTCACTCGCCGTCGAATGGGCGCCCAGGGTTCGGGTGAACTCCATCGTCGCCGGACCGGTCGAGACCGAACAGGCGCACCTGCACTACGGCGACGACGCGGGTATCGCCGCGGTCGGCCGGACGATTCCGATGGGCCGCATGGCCCGCCCCGCCGACGTCGGCGCCGCCGCGGCCTTCCTGCTCTCACCGCTGGCCGGCTACATCACCGGCGCCACCCTGACCGTCCACGGCGGGGGCGAACTACCGGCATTTCTCGCCGCCGCCAATGCCGGCAACGACGTCTGATCTGCAACCGAACGAACCGCGAGCTGTGAACCGAAACATCTGAGAGGACAACAACAGTGGCTGAGAGTGCGTCCAATGCCGGTCGTGTGGTCGTGGTGACCGGCGCCGGGCAGGGTATCGGCCGGGCGCACGCCCTGGCCTTCGCCGCCGACGGTGCCAAGGTGGTCGTCAACGACTTCGTGGCCGAGGCCGCGGACGCGGTGGCCGACGAGATCCGCACCACTGGCGGTGACGCCATCACCGCCGCCGGCGACGTCGCCGACTGGGACACTGCGGCCGGCATCGTCGCCACCGCCGTCGACGAATTCGGCGCGCTCGACGCCCTGGTCAACAACGCGGGATTCGTGCGTGACCGCATGCTGGTCTCGATGGCCGAGGACGAGTGGGACGCCGTGGTCCGCGTGCATCTGAAGGGGCACTTCGTGATGCTGCGTCATGCCGCCGCCTACTGGCGGGCACAGGCCAAGGCCGGCAGTAGGCGTACCGCCCGCGTCGTCAACACCTCGTCCGGGGCCGGCCTCTACGGCTCGGTCGGGCAGGGCAACTACGTCGCCGCCAAGGCCGGTATCGCGGCATTGACGATCCAGGCCGCCGCCGAGATGGGCGGTTACGGGGTCACGGTCAATGCGATCGCACCGGCGGCGCGCACCGCGATGACCCTCGGTGCCGGCGAGGCGATGGCCGCGCAGATGGCCGCCCCCGACGACGGCTCCTTCGACGCGATGGATCCGGCGAACATCTCACCGCTGGTGTGCTGGCTCGCTTCTCCGCAATCAGGGGAGGTCACCGGACGGGTCTTCGAGGTGGAGGGCGGCAAGATCTCGATCACCGACGGCTGGCAGCGTAGCGTCGAACGCGACAAGGGTGCGCGCTGGGAATCGTCCGAACTCGGCCCGGTGATCGCCGAGATCATCGCAAAGGCGCCGGTGCCGATGCCGGTCTACGGAGCGCGCTGACACCGTTGGGCCGATACCTGTGGGGAGAGCCATGACCGACTCCGTGGCGGCGACCCGTGTCGCGGCGGCACGGGCCTACGTCGATGCCCTGGTCAGTCACGATGCGAGCGCGGTCGACCTGCATCCGGACTGCACCCGAGTCGAATTCGGCGTCAAGACCGGGCGCAACGGACCGCATATCGCGCGCAGCCTCGAACGCGGGCCACAGTTCCGGCTGATCCACCGCGTCAGTGCGTTCGAGGCCACCGTCGACGGACACAGCGTCACCACCCGCTACCTCGTTCACGTCGCACCGAAGGTGCTGGGGCTCGCGGCGCCGGTGTCGGAGACCTTCGTCATCGACGAGGACACTCGCATTCGCGCGATCGTCGCCCGCTTTGGGCTGCCCCGGCGGGTCGGCTGAGCGCACCGACCCGCGCCAGGTGATCGGTCAGGCGCCCGGCGCCCGAACCACCATTGGCACACCCGGGAAGTAGGCGGCGATCTCCGAGCGCGACTTGCGCAGGGCGGCGGTACCGTAACCCTTCTTGCGATGCTCGGGATGAATCCAGATCCGCACGTCGACCTCGCCGGAGGTCAACTCGCCGAAGACGAAGCCCACCTTGGAGTCTCCTTCGATGGCGACGAGCCAGACGGCCTCCTCGTCGTCGACGCGTGCGGTGGCCTTGCTCAGTTCGTCGGCCAGATCGCCCGCGGGAGCACCCGAGCCGTCGCCGGCCACGCCGAGTTCGGAGGTGCGGGTGGCGAAGAGGTCGGCGTCCTCCTCCGGGGAGAAGGGGCGCAGGTCGAGGGTGTCGCCGCTGGATGCGGGCCGTTCGGCGAGGGTGAAGGTGAGCGCCGAGTTCAGGTCGTCGAGTTCGGCCTGGTTCTTGCGGCGCTCCTCCTTGGTGAGCTGATCGAGTTTCATGTCGAGGATCGCCTCGGCGCCGAGCTGGGACTTGTCCAGCAGTTCGGCGATCGCGGCGACGGCATCGGTGTGATTGTCGGCCTCGACGATGGTGTCGAGAACCTCGTGGCGCCGCTCGAGAGCGGTCAGGAGTGCGTCGGTGATGTCGCGACGGGAGGTCGCCAGGTCCAGGTCAGTCATGCCTCGATCCTAATGCGGAGTGGTCGCCCATGAGGGCAGACCGAATATGGAACACGTTCTAGTGTGTAGAGGTCGCTCAGAACGCGACATCTGTGCATGTCACCGACGAATTCCGTCCACGGCCTTCCTCAGTTCTGAAACACGTCCTAGTCTGGACGCATGACTGAGGACAGCTCTGTGACCGAATACGACCCGTTGCGCAGCGGGGTCCATCTGGGGGATCTCATGGTCGCGGCCCTGCGACGCCATCGCGACCACAAGGTGCTCGAACTCGGCGACACCGAACTCACCGGGGGCGAGATGGCCGACGCGGTCAGCCGGTACGTGCAGGCCTTCGAGTCGGTCGGCGCGGGATCGGGAACCGCCGTCGGGCTCCTGGCGCTCAACCGTCCGGAGGTGCTCCTGGTGATCGGTGCCGGGCAGACCCAGGGCTGGCGGCGCACCGCGCTGCATCCGCTCGGCTCGCTCGACGATCACGCCTACGTACTCTCCGACGCCGGGGTCACCACACTGGTCATCGATCCGGTGCCGATGTTCGTCGCGCGTGCGGCGGCGCTGGTGGACCGCGTCGAGAGTCTCGAGCAGGTCCTCACCCTCGGGCCGGTGCCGGAGGAGCTCTCCGCATACGGTCGCGACATCATCGCCGAGGCCGACACGTTCTCGCCGCGCCCGCTGACCGCGGCGCCGCTACCCGGCGATCACATCGTGTCGATCACCTACACCGGCGGGACCACCGGAAAACCCAAGGGCGTCATCGGAACCGCGTCGGCGATGGCGACGATGACCCAGATCCAGCTCTCGGAGTGGGAATGGCCGGAGCGACCACGATTCCTGATGTGCACGCCGCTCTCACATGCCGGTGCCGCGTTCTTCGTGCCGACGCTGATGAAGGGCGGCACGATGATCGTGCTGTCGAAGTTCGACCCCGCACAGGTGCTCGCGACGATCGAGGAGAAGAGGATCAGCGCCACCATGCTGGTGCCCTCGATGCTCTATGCGCTCCTCGATCATCCCGACTCGAAGACACGTGACCTCTCGTCACTGGAAACCGTGTATTACGGTGCCTCGCCGATCAATCCGGTGCGGCTCGCCGAGGCGATCGAACGTTTCGGCCCGATCTTCGCCCAGTACTACGGGCAGTCCGAAGCCCCGATGGTGATCAGCTATCTCGGTAAGCACGACCATCCGAAGCCGGGCGAGGACACCCGCCGACTGTCGAGCTGTGGCCGGCCGTCGGCCTTCCTGCACACCGCGCTCCTCGGTCCCGACGACGCTCCCGTCGCACCGGGCGAGCCCGGCGAGATCTGTGTGGCCGGACCGCTTCTCGCCGGCGGCTATTGGGGCCTGCCCGAGCAGACCGCGGCGACCTTCCGGGACGGTTGGCTGCGGACCGGCGACGTCGCGCGCGAAGACGACGACGGCTTCTGGTACATCGTCGACCGCACCAAGGACATGATCGTCACCGGCGGCTTCAACGTCTTTCCGCGGGAGGTCGAAGATGTTGTCGCCGAACACCCTTCCGTCGCACAGGTCGGTGTGATCGGGGTACCCGACGAAAAGTGGGGTGAGGCGGTCACCGCGGTCGTGGTGTTGCGTGCCGACGCCGCATCCGACGACGACGGGCGGGCGCGGATCACCGGTGAGATCCAGGGCGCGGTGAAGGAACGCAAGGGTGCGGTGCAGTCGCCCAAGCAGGTGATCTTCGCCGACGCGCTGCCGCTGACCGCGCTGGGCAAGCCCGACAAGAAGGCGCTGCGTGCACAGTTCTGGGAGTCGGCCGGCCGCGGGGTCGGCTGAGCGACATCGACCGACAGCGTTCAGGTGCAATCACAGTCGCAACAGTCGCAGCAATCCCCGCAGTCGTCGGTGCAGCAGGGGCTGGTGAGTTTGTCGCTGCAGTGATTCCAGTGGTCGGTGCAGCACGCCCGGCCCGTGCAGCCGGTCCACAGGAACGGGCCGAGACGATCACGAAATCGCCGGTTCGGTGGGAATGGCGGGGGATATGGCCAGGAGTCGGGGAAGTCCGGTGGCCGCGTGGCGGGCCACCGGGTCCGCGCATGCATCCGGCGGGCGATTGCGTGCCGCAGACCGTCGAGGAGCACCGCCCGCAGCAACCGGTCGTCGTCGAGTCGGAGCCGTGAATACCGCTCGGTGATCCGGTTGCGTCGGTCGCGGCACTCGGTCAGTGCTGCGGTCACCTCGGTTCCGGTGGCGCGCAACGGATTGAACGCACCGGAGAGAGCGTCGGCGTGATA
This sequence comes from Gordonia polyisoprenivorans, assembly GCF_017654315.1. Taxonomy (NCBI): domain Bacteria; kingdom Bacillati; phylum Actinomycetota; class Actinomycetes; order Mycobacteriales; family Gordoniaceae; genus Gordonia; species Gordonia polyisoprenivorans. The sequence continues at coordinate 5,696,797 of NZ_CP072203.1, read as the reverse complement.
GTCGTCCACGGCGTCGAGCAGATGGGCGATCGTCCCGAAGTCGTAGCCGATGGCTTCGAGGTCGGCGCGGTTGTCCGGCATGCCCGAGGCATCGGCGGTCGCTGCGAACACCTCGGCGCACGCCCGGCCGCTGGGATCGGTGATCTCACCGAGAGATGCTGCCGTGCACTCGATCTCGGACTGGCGATGCAGGATGTGCAGGATACGCTCGGCGTCGAGGACCGGGGCGTTCGAGGCCGCCGCATGTAACCGGGATCCGATCACCCGGGCGGTTGCCGACCTCATCGGTGAGTGTGGCGCGAGTCCGAGGCGCCCTTCGGCGCGGACATCGTCGGCCTTGGCCGCGGCCAGGGTGAGTGACGCGCCGGCGGCCAGCCGGATACCCGGGTCGGTGGCGGTGACCACCGTGGCCGTGCGCAGCGACCGAAGTGGGCACCGTCCCGCTCGTGCGGTCGCCGCCCCACCGCTGCGCTGGGCTTCGGTGAGGATCGAGATCATCACCGCATCGGTGTTGGTGGTCAGCCGCGCGGCCTGACCGTGACCGTCGCGCAGCGCCAGACACAACCCGCACAGGTGTGCGCGCCACCGGTCGGCGAGTTCGTCTCCCAGACGGTGACGACATGGTGTGAGGACCCCGAACATGCCGCCATCCAAGCATCACGCCCCGGTTCGACACCACCGGAGTGGCCGCCGTGTCCTTCAGGCGGTCGACACCGGGCGGTCGACGCTGGTCGGGGGCCGCCACCGTCAGGCCATGGACGCCGCGGCGTTGGTGATGATCTCGCACGCGGCGTCGACCGCATGATTCAGGGGAAGGAGTCGCTCGGAGATCCTGCGTGCGGCCGCTTGCACACCCGGGTCGGTCAGCGCCGACAGGTCGGCAGCGGTCATTCGACTCAGGCGATTCCCGGTACCGGCACCGCACCGGCGTAGTGCGGCAGCCCAGATCGGTTGATCGGCACTGAACCATCCGACCGTCGACGGAATACCCGCCCGCAGAACCGAACCCGTTGTCCCGGCACCACCGTGGTGCACCGCCGCGCGGCAATGCGGAAGCAGTGCTTCGTGATCCACCGTTCCGGATACTCGGAACAAGCGCGAATCCGCCACCGGGAGATCCAGATCGGTGTGGGCGATCACGCGTAGACCGTGATCGAGCAGGGTGGTCACAACGAACTCCATCCGATCCCCGGGCGCTCGCATGCTGCCGAAACCGACATAGACCGGCGGCGGCCCCGAGCAGGCGAAACCGATGGCCGCATCGGTCCGGTCCAGGCCGTCGTTGATCGCCGCACGGATCTCCTTGTCCGGGCACAGGAATCCGACGAAGGGCCGCTGCGGTCCCCACTCGTGTGGCAGGTCGGAGAACAGGGCCGGGTCGTACACCTGGACCTCGGGGATGCCGTCCTCACGCAGACGTCTGCTGAACGGTCGCCGATCCGGCGGCAGCCCCAGACGTGCGCGCAGGCGGCGGTCGGCGCCGCGGGTCGAGAGCCACATGATCCGGTCGGCGAGCGTCCACACCATGCGTGAGACCGCTCGCGGCACAGTGCGATACGTCGGCGACACCGACCCGGAGACACGCACCGGGCAGTAGTGCAGCGGCACGAAGGCGATCCCGCGGCTCTCGGCGACGGTCGCGGCCCGGTCCTGCGCGAGCAGACCGGTGACGAGGACGTCCGCATCGTCGGCGAGCTCGGCCATCACCCGCTCGGACTGGTCCACCCCGTACGCGCTGACCTCACGCAACGCCCGGAAACGGGTACGCGGATTCAGCGACTTGAGGTCGTTGCGGATCAGTGGACTGGCGAGCAGATCCGCCGTCGATGGACAGAGTTCGGTGGTCGGAATCGCCGTTCGCGCAAACGGTTCCACCAGATCGGCCGCCACGGCCAGCCGCACCGAATGGCCACGCCGCACCAATTCGGCGGCCACCGCGGCCGCCGGTTGGACGTCGCCGCGGCTGCCGTGCAGCGCGAAGGCGATTCTCATTCGCCCCACTCGCTCGCCTCGAGTTCCCATCGCTTCAACTCGGCGCGCACCAGGACCGCCAGGGCGGCGTCATCGGCGGCCAGCCGCGGATCGAGCGACGTCACCGCCAACCCGATCGCGCGCGGACCGACGCCGAACCATCCGCTCACGCCGCCACCGAAGTCGGCCGTGCCCGCCGGCCGACCGGTGAAGGCGCGCACCGCGATCTCGGCGTCGAGTCCGCTTCCCAGACTGCAGAATTCGGGCGACAACTCGCCGAGGTTGGAGGCCAGGCACATCGGCGTCGAGCCGTTGGCGGCCAGGCGTCGCACCGGTCGGTCGCCGAGCGCCTGGGCAACCTGCGAGAGGTGGCCCATGGTGGACGTGCCGGTGTGCACGCTGCGGTAGGCCTCCTTGCAGGCCGCCCGGATCGCGGTGAGATCGTGGTAGCGGTCGTCGGATACCCGGATCTGCGCGGTTGTCCCGGTGGTGGCGTTGGCCCGACGGTCCCCATCGGGGTGCATCGACACCGGAATCGACACGGGAACAACGTCATCGGGTCCAACGATGCCGGCCTCGGCGAGCAGTCCGACCATGATCGCGACGAACAACGCGTTCGCGCTGCCCTGCGCACGGGCAAACGCACGCGCGTAGTCGTCGGCGGGGATGCTCAGCAGGATTCCGCAGGGGTCCTCCGCGATGAGTCCCGGTGGTCGCACCGGACCGGTGGGGGTGGGCCCGCGCCGGGACCCCACCGTACCGGCGATGAGCCGACCCGCGGCCCGCGCGGCCCGCGCGGCGGTCCGCACACCGTCGACGACGTCGTCGAGTGCACCCACCCGCTCGGTGGTGACGGCGTAATCGGTTCCGAGAACGGCTTCTTCGACCGCCGTCACCATCGACCAGCCGTCGGCGACGGCGTGCGCGGCGATCAGCGAGACGAAGGTCGTTCGTCGGTCCGCCGAGTACGCGGCGGTCAGTCGCCACGCCGGTCCGGCGACGCTGTCGACCCCGCGCTCGGCCTGCCGTCGTGCCCACGCCACGGCGTCACCCTCGGCGACGGGCTCGTCCTCGAAATGGGTCATCCCGGCCGCCGGTGTGTAGTGCCAGCGGTCGCGGACCGGGGGTGGACGGCGTCGTGCCAGGCGGGACAGCCGCCCGTACCGCAGTCGGGTTGCCAGGGCGGACAACACATCCGGATCGAGACGTCCGTCGAATCGCCACAACCCCTGGTTGATGACACCGAGTCCGAGAGCGTGTTCCATGCGGATGAACAGGTCGTCGTCGGTGCCCAGACGCTCGGGGCCCAGACGCTCGGAGCTGGGGCGTTCGGTGGTAGGACGTCGGGTGTCCTTGTCGTGGTTGGTCATAGGCGTGTGAGGTAGGCGCGCAGGGTGGCGGGGGCGAAGATCACCAGGATCACGCAACAGCCGAGGAGGGTCCATCCGACATCCGCGGTGAACTGCCCATGATTGGCGAGCGCACGAAACGACGAGATGAGGTGCGAGATCGGGTTGATCTCGGCGATCACCCCGAGCCACCCGGGCATCGTCGAGGTCGGCACAAAGGCGTTGGAGGTGAACGTCATCGGCATGAGGATCAGCATCGAGATGCCCTGGATCGCCGATACCTTGGACAGCAGCACACCCATGAGGGCGAAGATCCAGCTCAACGAGAACGCGGCGAAGACGACGAGGATCACGCCGAGTAGTACGCCGAGCGCGCTGGTCGGTCGATATCCGATGGCCAGACCCACCGCCAGGGACACCGTGGTCGCGATGAGATAGCGCGCCGTGTCGGCGATCAGCAGTCCGGCCAGGGGAGCGATGCGAGCGATCGGCATCGACACGATCCGGTCGAAGACACCGCTGTCGATGTCTTCGCGCAGTTGGGTTCCGGTGACGATGGACGTCGTCACCGACACCGACACCAACACACCGGGAACCAAGAGCTGCAGGTAATTCCCGACGCCACCGGCGACCGCACCGCCGAAGATGTTGGCGAACATGACGGTGAAGACGATCGGTACGACGACGACGTCGATGAGGCCCTGCGGCGAGTGGCGCATCCGCAGGAAACCCCGCCGCGCCAGGGCGAGGATCTGCCGTAGCGCCTGCGTGAGCGGCACTTGATCGAGCGGGGTGATCGGCCATTCGATCCCGGCCGCCGGGGTCGGTGCCACGTCGATGGCGTCGTCGGTCTCGAAGGTGCGGGCACCCAGCACGTCTTCGGTCATGAGGCGTCCGGCCACGAGATCTCGTTTCCGGCAGCGTCATGTGTCGCCGGGTCGCCGGTGAGGGCGAAGAACACATCGTCGAGTGTCGGGCGCTGAACCGAGAATTCGACGATGCCGACCGACGCGGCCTCCAGATCGGCGACGGCGCGAGCGGCCAGCCCGGGATCGGTGATCGACGCCGACAGCCGTGCCTCGCCGCTGACCTGCGCGACCTCGGTACCCAGGCTGTGCTGCAAGACCCCGGCCGCTCGTGAGAGCTGTGCGGGGTCGGTGATGATCACGTGCAGCGACTTGGTACCGATGCGTTCCTTGAGGGTATCGGCGGTGCCCTCGGCGACGACCCGTCCCGAATCCATCACGACAATCGAATCCGACAGCTTGTCGGCCTCGTCGAGATACTGCGTGGTCAGCAGGACTGTGGTGCCGCCCGAGACAAGCTCACGCACGGCCTGCCACACCTGCGCCCGGGTCGCCGGATCGAGGCCGGTGGTGGGCTCGTCGAGAAACAGCAGCGGGGGCGCGGTGATCAGGGAACACGCCAGATCCAGACGGCGGCGCATTCCGCCGGAATAGCCGGAAACCGCGCGCCTCGCGGCGTGGGAAAGTCCGAATTGTCCGATCAGATCATCGGCGCGAGAACGCGCGCGGGCCTTGCTGAACCCGCGCAACTCGGCGAACAATCGCAGGTTCTCCTCGGCGCTGAGGTCTTCGTCCAAAGACGCATATTGACCGGTCAATGCGATCAGAGAGCGCACCGCGGTGCCCTGCGTCGCCACGTCGCGCCCGAAGATGCGCGCACTGCCCCCGTCGGGACGGAGAAGTGTCGAGAGCATGCGGACGGTGGTGGTCTTACCTGCACCGTTGGTGCCGAGCAGCCCGCAGACCGAACCGGTCGGGACCGACAGGGACACCTCGTCGACCGCGGTGACCCGCCCGAACGTCTTGCGCAGCGACGCGGCCTCGATGGCGGTCGGAGGCAAAACGACCATGCCGGGCTCCTTTCTCCACGCGATTGTGGTTCGTAGCCTACCGAGATCTCGGCGATTCCGTGCCATTCAAAGTCAGCTTTGGTTTGACACCGCGCGCGGTTTCACAGGAATCTCGCAGAAAGACCCACGTGGTTCGACAACGTAATTCATTGATCCGGAGAAAGAAATTGTGACGAAAACCGCGGATTCGGGTTATCTTGAGCGTGCTGGCGGTCTATCTGAGCCACATTTCTCGGTTGTTCACTGTTCGTGAGGTGCTGATTTGTCGGGTGATTCTGGTCGCCGTTCGCGGCGTCGTTTCCGCGTTTACGCGGGTCTTCTGGTTGTCGCTGCGGCGGTGATGACCGGGGTCGTCGGTGACCCGGGGTCGGCCCATGCGGCGCCGCAGAAGGCGACGATCGAACGGATCGCGTCGGAGGGGACCGACCTCACCGCGCTCTATGTGTACTCCCCGGCGATGCGCAAGACGATCAAGGTGCAGGTGCTCACCCCGGCACACGCCGATCGGCCACGTCCGTCGCTGTACCTGCTCAGCGGACTCGGTGAAGAAGATCCGCAGAACAGCATGTGGTTGCGCAAGACCGACGCCCGGCGTTTCTATGCCGACAAGAACGTCAACGTCGTGATGCCGCTGGCGGGCAACGGCAGTCTGTACACCGACTGGGAACGTGACGATCCCAAACTTGGTCGCTACCAATGGGAAACATTCCTGATCGACGAACTGCCACCGCTGATCGACGAAGCATTCAACGGAAACGGGAAACGCGCAATCGCGGGCATCTCGATGGGTGCGGGAGCCGGGTTGGTGCTCGCCGCACGTCATCCGGGTTTCTACCGCGCGGTGGCCTCCTACAGCGGCTGTTACACCACCACTGGCCTGGCCGGACAGGCCTATCCACGGGGTATCGTCACCGCATTCGGCGGAAACCCTGACAACATGTGGGGCCCGCCGAACGATCCCCGATGGGTCGCGCACGATGTGGTGTCGCTGGCCGGCAATCTGCGCGGCACGACCGTCTACATCTCCAGCGGTACCGGGATGCCCGGCAAGTACGACGAGCCGGGGTATCCGGGTAACGATGACCCGGCGAATCGCCAGGTCGTCGGGGGTGGAATCGAATTCGGTACCTACCTGTGTACGCGGGAATTGCAGTCCCGACTCGTCGCCTCGGGTATTCCCGCGACGATTCGATACGTCGATCCCGGAACGCACTCCTGGCCGTACTGGCGCGACCAGCAGAGGCAGAGTTGGCCCACCATTGCTCACGGCCTGAACAGTTGATGCGCTTTCAATAATTGCTCCGTCCCGTTCACACGATCATTACCGGAGGTTTCGATGGAATACACAGAACTCGCCGACTATCGGATTCCCGGCGGTCGGGTGACCGCGTGGGAGCCGACCGCCGACGCCACCGCCTGGCAGCCCGATCCGCGTCGGCTGTCCTACATGCACCTCGAGCACGCGCGTCGTGCCCAGACGATGGGCGACGACTGGTACAGCGAATGGATCGGTACGGCGTTCATGATCGACCGCCCCCTCGATCGACAGGCACTCGCGGCCGCCATCGAGGAGTGGTACCGCAGGCATGAGGCGTTCCGGTCGTCGGTGCGCACCGATGCCGGTACCGGACCCGAGGACGATCTGACCAGGATCACCACCACACCCCAGGCGATCTCGGTCCGTACGAGTGCGCTCGGTGACGCCATGACGGCCGACGAGGCACAAGCCTGCGTCCAGGAGTACTTCGACAGCACCGTGTCACCGCTGCGCTGGCCCCATTGCGTTGCGGTCACCGTCGAACCGGGCGACGACGATCGCTTTCTGCTGATCTTCGCCGCCGACCACACCGTGATGGACGCCTACACACAGGTCTTCGCGATCCGCGAGCTCACCACCCTGTACGAGGCCGCGCTCGACGGGACGCCGCACAATTTGCTGGACTACGGCAGCTACCTCGACTTCGCCGACGCCGAACGCGATCTCGGCGAGCAGATCGATGCCAACAACACCGCGGTCACCCTGTGGCGCGAGTTCTTCGAGACCTCGACGTCGGTCGCACAGCCCGGACCCATGCCGACCTTCCCGCGTTTCGAGGTTCCCGCCGGCCATACCCCGACGATCACCTGCCCCCGCAGCCCCGACGAGGGATACCAGTCGAGCCTGTCGACCTATCTGCTCGACCCGGCCCAGACCAAGGCGTTCGACGCGGTGTGCAAGGCCGCGGGCACCTCGATGGCGGTCGGTGTGTACACGGCGCTGACGATGGCAGGCGCGGCCTGCAGCGGAGCCGACGATCTACGCTTCATCAGTCCCGTCCACACCCGCACCGGTCCCCAGTGGGGTGAGGCGGTGGGTTGGTTCGTCGGTGTGATCCCGATGCACGCCCGATTGGGTGGTGCCACCACATTCGGTGCGGCCCTGCCCGCCGTGGCGGCGAGTGTCGGGCGTTACCGCGACGCCGGCAGCGCCCCGTTCGCCCCGATCGCCGACCTGATCGGCGGCGACGTGACCCCGCCGGGATTCGTCGTCTCCTACATCGACCTGCGACGCGCCGAGGGCGCCGATCAGTGGGACGCCCGCAATGCTCGCGTCCTGCGCAGCGCCACCGCCGACGCCGACGAGGTCTACTTCTGGATCAACCGAATCCCGGACGGCCTCAACGTCTCCGCGCGGTTCACCGCCGGTCCTCAGGGTGCTGCGGTCGAGGCCTTCCTCTCGACGTTCCACGCCATACTGCGCTCGGTGATCGCCGACGGCGACTGCCCGGTCGTCCTCGCCGATGCCTCCGCACTGACCGGCCGGCGCCGGTGACGGTGCGGTTCTCACCACCCGGTGAGCTCGGACCGCTTCTGCGCGAGGCGTTTCCGGGTGGGTCCGTCGTGGAGTGGACCATGCGCTCCCCGGATCGGGCCAGGCTCGGCTCGTCGCCCTCGGGTGCGGGAACCTTCCTGCAGTCCGATCACCTCGCGACCGCTGTCGCCGCTCGTCTGCGCGGCGAACCGCATCGGGCGATCATCGGTTCCCTCACTCGATTCGACGAGCCGCTCGACGCCGAGGCGATGGCGCAGGCGCTCACCGACTTCGTACGCCGTCACGAGGAACTGCGTGCGCATTACGTCGTCGACGAGTCGGGGATCACCCGGGTCGTCGCGCCACCGGATTCGGTCGAGATGATCACCACCGTGCCGGACCCCGACCTCATCGTCGACGATGCGTCGGTCGGCGAATATGCGGCGCAACGCATCACGTCGCTGACCGACTTCGATTCGGTACCCGCCATGGCATTCGGGGCCGCGGCGGGTGAGCGGGGCTTCACGTTCTATGTCGGGGCCGACCATGTCCATGGAGACGGATACTCGGTGTGGCTCGCGCTCGCCGAGATCGTCGCGCTCTACCGGGCACGGGTGCACGGCGAGTCCGCGGATCTGCCGTCGGTCGGCAAGTACGCGGACTTCATCCGGGCCGAGGCGAGGTCGGCCGGGTCGGTCGCCGCCGATGACGACAGCGTCCACACCTGGCGGACGGCGCTGCGGGCCAAGGGCGGTGTTCCGACCTCGCCGCTGGACCTCGGACTCGACGGCGGCACCGCCGCGGTACCGGCGGTCCGCGCCCGCCGCGATCTGATCGACGCCGCCGACGCCGCCCGGATCGACGAGCGACTCGCCGGAACCGGCCAGACCTTCACCGGATGTCTGTACGCGGCAATGGCATCGGCGCAGTTCGCGGTGACCGGTGACCGCCTGTTCTGCACGACGACCGCCCTGGCGACGCGTCCCCCCGGGCACGAACGGACCCAGGGCTGGCTGTGTAATTTCGCCCCGATCTGCTTCGAGGTCGACCCCGACGCCGACTTCGTGTCGCTGATCGGGGTGGCCACCGACGCCGTCCGCCACGCGCGGTCTGCTGCTACCGCACCGGTGGGTGCGGTACTCGGGGTGTTGGCGCAGACCGGTGAGTTGCCGCCGATCACGGGTTCGCCGCAGATGGTGACCTACATCGATCATCGTCGCCTACCAGGGGTCGAGGACCCGACGGTGCGAACCACGGTCGGCTTTCCCGGTGTCGGAAAGACCAAGAACGCCAACCTCTGGGTGAGCCGGATGACCGACTGCGTGACGGTCGAGACGCAGATCCCGGACAACGAGACCGCCCGCAGGAACGTCGGCGCCTACCTCGACGCGATCGCCGAGATCCTGCACGACTTCGCCGCCGGGGCCGAGCGCTCCGCACAGCCCACCGGATCGACCGGGATGACGGCATGAAACTGGCGAGCCTGGAACACTATTCGGTGAATCCGGGACGCTTCGTGCAGTGGGTGCCGGAGACCGGGGCGGCGAGTGGGTCGGCGGTGGCCGGCGCACCGGCCGTCATGGCGGTCTCGGAGAACGAGCGCTTCCATCTCGACTCGGTGCGGGCCGGGCATCTGGGCTGGATGACCCTCGTCATCGATTTACCCCGATCGGTGCCCCGGGAACTGCTGCGGCGCATGGCATCGGAGGTGATGTCACGCCACGACGCGCTGCGTAGTCATTTCGTCGCCGGGGATGACTATGTGCGCCATCACCATCGGGACGTCCCGGCGGTGGTCGACGACGAGATCGATGCGCGTCATTGGGACCCGCAGGCACTCACCGACGAGGTCCTGCGACGGACCGCATCGGCGTGCAATCCGCTCCGTCCCGGCGGGCATTTCTTCTCCGCCGTCTGCCGGCCGGATTCGACGACGGTGATCTGTGCCTTCGACCACGCCTACGTCGACGCGCGGTCGTTGACGGTCATCGCCGCCGACATCACCGATGTTCTCGCCGCACGCCCCCTGCGACCTGTCACATCGGGTCTCGACGAGGTGCGCGCACACATTCGACAGCCGGCGGTGCCGGCCGACGATCCGCGTCTGGCCGGGTGGGAACGCTATCTCGAGCAGTCCGACTGGCAGATACCGGATTTCCCGTTGGATCTCGGTGTCGGCCCGGGGGAGCGCAAGCCGATGCGCACCGCGATGCGCACGCTGGTGTCCGCCGACGACGCCCCCGAACTCGGTGCCGGTATCCGGCGCCACGGCGGCCGGACGCTCTCGGCATTGCTGACCGCCATCGGAGTGGCCGTCCATCGGTCCGGAGGCCCGGAGGAGATGTCGACGATCATCCCGGCCGGACCCCAGACGGACCGCCGCTTCGTCGGCTGGGTCGTCGACAACATCCCGATGCGTGTTGCATGTGGTGGTGATCCGTTGGAGCTCAGCCGGATCAACGCGCGTCGGCTGGCCGAGGCGACACCGTTGGCCGAGATCGGATTGACCCCGGTCTATCAGACCTTCGGAGATCGGTTGCGCCGCAGCCGCGACGATGTGTTCATGCTGTCCTACGTGGACTACACCCGTTGGTACACACCGGACGACGGCGTCGAGGTCCGTCAGCTCTCCGGTGATCACGACACCGACAATGCGCAGTGGTGGCTGTGGCGCGACGAGAGCGGCATCCATGTGCGTGTTCGCTATCCCGACACCGATCAGGCCGAGAAGATCATCGACGCCGTTCTGTCCGAGACGGTTTCGGTGATCGGCGAAATCGTCGACCGCGTCTCCATGCCTGGCTCGCAGGCGCACGGCATGACGTGAGGCCTCGCACCGGCGTCATCGCTCAGCGGATGTCGATCGCCTGACCCGTCGACTCCGCCAGGTCGGCTCGCCCGCCCCGGTGGTCGGCGGCGTACCACGCCGAGTTCCCACGAATGCCCAGATGCCGTACCCGGCGCTGGGAGGTGCGGACGATCGCGCGTGGTGCGAGGGCCACCGCGGACTTCGGTGCGACCTTGCGTACACGTTGTTGCAACTCCCAGTCCTCGGAAACCTGCTCGAGAGGCAGCCGCGGATACCCGCCTGCGGTCAGGTAGACCTCGGTGTCGAAGGCGCAGTTCGGGCCGACAACCCCGAAAGTCCGCTGCGCATACGGAGGTTCGTGTCGGGTCCGCCACTTCTGTTGCAGGTGTCCGACTCGCCACAGCAGGCCGAGCAGGTCGTAGGGAACCGGTGAGTACGGTTCGTCGTGGCGTGCCCGTAATCGGCCGCCGACGAGTCGCCGGCCGGCCAGCAGCGGCTGGAGCAGCTCGTGCAGCCACGTCGGATCGGGGACCGAATCCGAATCCGTCCGGGCGACGAACACCGCGCCGGTGTCGATGGCGTGCCGTACGCCGGTGTCGACGGCCGACCCGAGCCCCTTCTGCGTCTCGGTGATCAGCTCGAACGGCCGGCGGGTGCCCTCGGCGATGAACTTCTCGACCACCTCCGCGGTGGCGTCGGTGCTGCTGTTGTCGATGACGATGACCCGAAAACCGCTCAGCAGCCGACGTTGCAGCACGGTGTCGAAACGTTGGGCGTCGAGCGCGCGCAGCGTCGAGGTGATCAGACGCTGCTCGTTGTAGGCCGGCACAATCACAGCCACGCGGGGCTCAGCGGACATCGGCGGCGAGGTCGGTGGAACTGCGGTCACCCGAATACCATTCGAGCAGGCCCTTGATCCCGAACGCTTGTTGGCGGCGTTGCGAGGTGTAGACCAGGGCATTCTTCTGCAAGGCGATTCCCTTGGGGCCCACCAGCGACCGCACACGACTCTGCAACACGGTGTCGTCGTCGACGTCCTCCATCCGCGTCCGCGGGAAGCCTCCGGATTCGAGGTACATCTCGACGTCGATGGCCATGTTGTTGCCCACCACCGCATAACTGCGGCGGGCGACGGCCGGTCCGCGGGCGGTCCGCAGGTACTCCACGGCATGACCGACCCGCCAGAGCTTGCCGACCGCGTTGAACAGGAACGGTGAGACGTCTTCGTCGTCACGGGCTTTCACCCGGCCACCGACGAGCCGTTTCCCGGCGAACAGCGGGATCAGCAGGGTGGCGAGCCAGTCCGGCGCCGGATGCGAGTCGGCGTCGGTGCGTGCGATGTAGCGAGCTCCGGAAGCGATGGCGTGACGCGCGCCGGTGTCGGCCGCACAGCCCGAACCCTTTTCGGTTTCGGAGATCAATTCGGTGGGGAACCGGGTTCCGGCCTCGATGAACTCACGGACGAGGTCCGGTGTGCGATCGGTGCTGTTGTTGTCGACCACGACGACACGGAATCCGTGCAGAATCTCGCGATGCAGTGGGGCGTCGAACTCCTGATTCTGCAGGGCCTGCAGGGTGTCGACGATGAGGCGTTCCTCGTTGTATGCGGGGATGATCACCGCGACTGCGGGCGTCGAGGGGGAGAGGTGGTCGGCTGTGGAATCGAATTCGTCGGCCATGGACGAAAGTCTATGTGCCCTTTCGCGTCGTGGCCACCGAGCGTCAGGGACCAGGGATGGATTGGCGCGTGCCGTAATCCACCGGGAGATCCTTGACCCCGTTGAGCCAGCCCGATCGGACCCGCCGCATCGGCCCGATCCGCGAGATGTCGGGCAGCACGTCGGCGATGGCGTCGAAGATGAGGTTCAGCTCGAGGCGGGCGAGGTTGGCTCCGATGCAGAAATGTGCCCCGTTCCCGCCGAACGCGAGATGGGGATTGGGGTCACGAAGAATGTCGAAGGTGAACGGGTCGGAAAAGACGTCCTCGTCGTAATTGGCCGAGCTGTAGAACAGTCCGACCCGCTGTCCTGCGGTGACCGCGACGCCACCGAGTTCGGTGTCGGCGAGGGCGGTTCGCTGGAAGGCGTTGACCGGCGTCGACCAGCGCAGGATCTCATCGACCGCCGAAGCGGGCCGTTCACGGCGAAAGAGCTCCCACTGGGCGGGATGATCGAGAAACGCATTCATTCCGTGCGTGGTGGCATTTCGGGTGGTTTCGTTCCCGGCGGTGATCAGCAGAATGACGAAGAACCCGAACTCCATCTCGTCAAGGGCCTCGCCGTCGATGTCGGCCTGCACCAGGGTGGTGACGATGTCCTCGCGCGGGTTGTGTCGCCGATCCTCGGCCATCTGGTATGCGTAACCCAGCAATTCGGCGTTCGCCGTGGTGGGATCGATCAGCTGATCCGGATCGTCGGAATTGATGATGGCGTCGACGAGTTCGTGAATCCTCGGACGATCGGCGGTGGGCACACCGATGAGGTCGAGGATGGCCTGCAGCGGGAGGTGGACGGCGACGTCGTCGACGAAGTTCCCGCAATGGCGTTCCGCGGCCTCGGCAACCACCCGGCGTGCCGACTCCTTCAACGTGTCGGTCAGCGCACCAACGGATTTCGGCGTGAAGATGCGCGAGACGATCTTGCGTAGTCGGGTGTGCGACGGCGGATCGTGGTTGATGAGAAGGGCTTTGGTGAACTCGATCTGATCGGCCGTCACATACTCGGGGAGTCGGATGATCGCGCCGTTGGCGTTGGTGGACCACAGCGCGTGATTGCGGGAGACCTCGCGGACGTGTGCGTGCTTCGAGACCACCCAGAATCCGCCGTCGTGGAATCCGCCGCCCTTTCCCTCCTCCTGGGCGTTCCACCACACCGGCGCAGTGCGGCGCAGATGTGCGAACTCGGCGAGGGGCACGCCACGTTCGAGGAGGTCCGGGTCGGTGAAGTCGATACCCGGGTCGAACGGACGGGTCGATGTGGTCTGCATCACCACACCATACACCAGAAGAATATCTGTATGGTCGTTCATCTCGGGCTCGGTCGCCGATTAGGCTGAAGCCTCATGACGCGCGAGTGCCCGGTGAGGGCGATCGACCACGGGGCACGCTGATGCGTACGCACGGTTGGGCCGGCGCGGTGCCCGCCACCGACGAGGAGGCCGTCGCGCGCATTCTCGCGGCCACGCGTGAGGTCATCGACGAGCAGGGAGAGGCCACCCGTCTGGCCGACGTTGCGCGACGGCTCGGCGTGACCCGTCAGACGGTGTATCGCTACTTTCCGAGCACCGAGGCACTGCTCTCGGCGACAGCCATCGACGCCGTCGGAGCGTTCCTGGACCGCATCGCCGACCGCCTGGTGGGGCTCACCGAGCCGGATGTGGCCGTGATCGAGGGTGTTTCGGCGGTCCTGGAGGTGCTCGCCGACGACCGCTACATGGGTATCCTGCTGTTGCCCGGGCACCAGAGCCTGCCGGTGATCGGACAGATCACCTCGGAGAACGCCCGCGTGTTCGCGCGCAGCATGATCGAGCGGATGGACGTCGACTGGACCGCGCGCGGTTACCGCGACGAGGACATCGAGATCCTCGTCGAAATCGTCTTGCGCACACTGCAATCACTGATCATCGATCCCGACCACGGGTACTCGGCCTCTGATCGCCGAGTGTTCCTCGACCGCTGGTTGGGCTCGGCGATCCGTGCGCTCGCGAGTGGGGGTCGGTGAGCCTGCCGACGGTCGTGGAGGCGGTGTCAGTCAGTGGCGGGCTCGCAGATGACCACCGGGATCTCACGCTCGGTCCAGGCGTCGTAGGTGTCGAAATCGGCATACACATCAACGAGTTTCGGCCACAGGCGCGCGCGTTCGGCCTCATCGGCGGTGCGGGCCCGCAACTCGTGGCGATCGCGCCCGACCTCGATGGTCACCGCCGAATCGGCGCGCAGGTTGAGATACCACGCCGGATGGTGCGCCAGTCCGCCCTGTGAGGCCACCACGACGAAGTTCTCACCGTCGCGCAGATAGAGCAACGGTGCGGTTCGGGGCTTGCCCGTCTTGCGGCCGGTCGTGGTCAACAGACACACCGGAACCGGCTTGTGCAGCGCCGCCCCGACTCGCCACGTGTTGCCCAGTCGACCACCCGTGGCCCGGTAGACCATCGTGTTGAGCCGCGAGCCCACCTTGATCAGTCGCGCGACAACGGGTGAATCGAGCTGGCGCGGACGATTGTTCGCGTCCACGGGTTCAGATGCGTTCCAGGATGGTGCCGGTGGCCATTGCGCCGCCGGCACACATCGTGATCAGGGTGGTCTGTGTGTCGGTGCGTTCGAGTTCGTGCAGGGCGGTGGTGATGAGCCGGGAACCGGTGCTGCCCACCGGATGTCCGAGCGCGATCGCACCGCCGTTGACGTTGACTTTGTCCATGTCGGCGCCGTGCACCTGAGCCCAGCTGAGCACCACCGAGGCGAACGCCTCGTTGATCTCGACGAGATCGATGTCCGACAACGACATTCCGGCCTTGCTCAGTACTCGTTCGGTGGCCTGGACCGGACCGTCGAGATGGTAGTGCGGCTCGGCGCCGACGAGCGCCTGGGCGCGCAACCGAGCCCGGGGGGTGAGTCCCAATTCTTTTGCGCGACCCTCGTCCATCAGCAGGATCGCCGCGGCGCCGTCGGAGATCTGCGACGAGGTCCCGGCGGTGTGGATGCCGCCCTCGATCACCGGCTTGAGGCCGGCCAGCGACTCCGCGGTCGTCTCGCGCAGCCCCTGATCGCGGACCACGTCGAGGATGTTGCCGGTGAGTTCACCGTCCTTGGTGCGCTCGGGTGCCTTGAGGGCGAGCACCTCTCGGTCGAAACGTCCTTCGTCCCAGGCGATTCGAGCAAGCTGCTGACTCCGCAGGCCGAGCGCCTCGATGTCGGCGCGGGTGATGCCGCGTCGGCGCGCGATGCGTTCGGCGGCCTCGAACTGGTTGGGCAGGTCGATGTGCCACGAATCGGCATGGTAGGGGCCGGCATTCGTCCCGACGTTGGCACCGAGTGGTACCTGGGTCATCGTCTCCACGCCGCAGGCGATGCCGACTTCGATCGTGTCGGTCGCGATCAGCCCGGCGATCAGGTGGTTGGCCTGCTGCGCCGACCCGCACTGACAGTCGATCGTCGTCGCGCCGGTGTGTTCGGGCAGGCCCGCCGACAGCCAGGCCTTGCGGGTGATGTTGCCGGCCTGGGCGCCGGCCTGGGTGACACAGCCACCGATCGCCTGCTCGACCAGGGCGGGGTCGATGCCCGCCCGCTCGATGAGGCCGCGCTGGGTCATCCCGAGAAGTTCCTCGGCGTGCAGACCCGACAGCCAGCCGGCGCGCTTTCCGATCGGCGTCCGCACTGCTTCCACGATCACCGGAACACCCATGGTGGTTCCTCTCCTACGAGGTTCGCTGCCGTCTGATGACCGGCACTGTCCTGCTCAAATTAGAACATGTTCTCGTTTGCGTCCAGCCTCGGGCTCGATATGGCAGGGCCGGTGGGGCAGAGAAGGGATGAAAGCGGCAGTTTCCTGGACATCGGTCCAGAAAAGTCGAAGTGGGACGGTCGCCCAACACTCCAATCGCGGCGCGGACTGGGGCGACCGTCCAGAAAAAAGTAGAACAGGTTCTCGTGAAGCCTTCGATTCTTGTGTACCGTGGATCACACAAGTGAGACCGAAATCCGTTCTCATCTCACTACAGGTAACGACAGGTGGTGTGACAGTGGTCAAGACCGTCAACGTTTCCGCGGGGGAGTCGCCGAGCGGGGCGACGTCGTCAACGGAAGACGCGGGCAGCAGCCCGTTCATGGCGCAGGAGGGATGGGATTTCACCAGCCCCGACCTGCTCGAACAGGGAATCCCGGTCCAGGAGTTCGCAGCCCTGCGTTCGACGGCTCCGGTGTGGTGGAACGCGCAGCGCGAGGGCAAGGGCGGCGGATTCCACGACGGCGGCTACTGGGTGATCTCCAAACACGCCCACGTCCGCGAGATCTCCAAGAACAACGCCGACTGGTCGACGGCGTCCAACGGCGTCATCATGCGTTTCGACGACGAGATGACCCAGGAGCAACTCGACGTCACCAAGGCGCTGCTGATCAACCACGATCCGCCGGATCACACGCGGCTGCGCAAGCTGGTGTCGAAGGCCTTCACGCCGCGCGCCGTGCAAGCGCTCGAGGACAAGCTCGACGGCGCGGCGCGGACGATCGTCACCCACGCGGCCGAACAGGGCACCGGCGACTTCGTTCACGATGTCGCCGTCGACCTCCCGTTGCTGGCCATCGCCGATCTGCTCGGTGTGCCCGAGGAGGACCGGGTCAAGCTCTTCAACTGGTCGAACAACATGATGAACTACGACGACCCGGAGTTCGGCGAGGACCCGCAGATGGCGTCGGCCGAAATCCTCGGCTACGGCTACAACATGGCCGAGGCACGCCGCAAGAATCCGGTCGACGACATCGTCAGCGTGCTGGTCAATGCCGACCTCGACGGCCAGTCGCTCGACGAGGCCGAGTTCGGCTTCTTCTTCATCCTGCTGACCGTCGCCGGTAACGAGACCACGCGCAACGCGATCAGCCACGGCATGAACGCCTTCCTCGAACACCCCGATCAGTGGGAGCTGTTCAAGCGGGAGCGGCCGGCCACCGCGGTCGACGAGATCGTCCGCTGGGCCACGCCGGTCAACTGCTTCCAGCGCACCGCCAAACGCGACACCCAGGTCGGCGGCGTCGACATCGCCGAGGGCGAGCGCGTCGGGCTGTTCTACGGCTCCGCGAACTACGACGACGAGGTCTTCGAGAGGCCCTACGAGTTCAACATCCTGCGAGATCCCAACCCGCACGTCGGTTTCGGCGGCAACGGTGCGCACTTCTGCGTCGGCGCGAACCTGGCGCGGATGGAGATCAACCTGATGTTCAACGCGCTCGCCGACCTGGTGCCCGACATCAGCAGGCTCGAGGCACCGCGTCGCCTACGGCACGGCTGGATCAACGGGGTCAAGGAGCTCCGGGTCGACTACGGGACGAAATGACCCACTCCGAAACCGCACCGGCGTATCTGAACATCGATCGGGAGAACCATCCGGCGGTACTCGCCGGACGGCGCTCGCGTGAGTTCGTCGAGGCCAGGGACAAGCAGGCCTGGGTGGACAATTTCGCCACCGACGCGAAGGTCGAGGACCCGGTGGGGCCGTCGATGTTCGACGCCGAGGGCATCGGATTCACTGGGCACCAACGGATCTCGGAGTTTTGGGATCTCTCGATCGCGACCACCGAGAGCATCGAGTTCGTCTTCGACGACGAGATCATCTGCGGCAACGAGGTCGCCTACGTGGGCAAGATCGTCACCCACGTCGCCGGTCACGTCTCCGAAGCCCACGGGGTGTTCACCTACCGCGCCGATGAGAACGGGAAACTCTCTGCGCTGCGGGCATTCTGGGAGGTCGAGAAGACGATTAACTCGGTGCGTCCGGCGTAGCGGTCCCTCTCACCCGCGCGACGGGCACGAACCACGAAAAGTAGGGGAAGAATCTTCTTCCCCTACTTTTTCGTTCTTCCCCGCGAAATTTCCTGCGGAGGAACGGATTTCTTCGGGAAGAAGCGCCAGGATACCGGTCGAGAGGCGATTATCCACAGCTGTGGATGAGCCTGACCACGCCGGCTCGTTCTCAGGCATGCTCATCCCCATGAATTCCGACGACCGTCTGATCCTGCGGCGTGATGCGATCAAACGAGGTGCGATCGACGCCGAGATCGCGCGTGGTCTACGCGAAGGGACTCTTGCGCGTGTGGGGTGGGTACGTCCCGGTGACAGGTGACTGTGAGCTCGATGAGTTTGCGGTTCGTGAAGAGCGGTATCGCGATTCGGTCCTCGCGGCGGTTCGGATCGGCGGGGAACGGCGTTACCCGAGCCATCAGTCGGCGGCGGCGCTTCTGGGCATTCCGTTGCTGGACAGCGATACCTCGAAGGTTCATTTCACCTCGAAAGCCTCAGGCCGAACCACGCAGAGTCTGATCGTTCACCAAGCCCACATCACTCCGGCCGATCTCGTCGAGGCCAACGGAATCGTCGTGACGTCGATCGCGCGTACCGTCTGTGACGTCGCGCGGGAAGGCACTTTTCGGCAAGCATTGTGCGCTCTCGACTCCGGGCTCTACCAGGGCCGTAAACGTGGTATATCCGTCGACCTCGAAGGTGTCGCAGCGGGTATGCGGCGACAGCACGGAGTTGCGTTGCTGCGCAGCGCCCTGCCTTTGGCCGACGATCGATCCGAGAGCATCGGCGAGTCGCTCAGCCGCGGTGTCATGATGGAGTCGAAGTCGGTGCCACGGCCTGAGCTCCAGGCGGAGGTCGTCGTCGCCGACGGCTCGGTGAAACGCTGCGATTTCGGGTGGCGCGACTCGCATGGACGTTTGCTGGTCGTCGGGGAGTTCGACGGCAGGTTCAAGTATCACCGTGCCTCGGCGGCCAGTGGGCATCGGCTTGCCGAAGACGTCATCTACGCGGAGAAGCTGCGCGAGGACGCGATCCGTGAGTGCGGGATCGTTGTGGTGCGGTGGACGTGGCAGGATCTGCGCGACCCCGACGCCTTCGTCCGCAAGATCCTCGGGGCTCTCCGCCGCGCAGGAATCGTTGGCTGACCTGTTCTTCCCCAAGAAACCCATTCCTCCCCTGACAATTTCCAGGGGAACAACGAAACCCTTGGGGAAGAACCCGAGCCGAGTCAGTGCTGGGGTTTGTCGGCCCCCACCAGCCACATCGAGAAGTATTGCGAGCCACCGCCATACGCGTGGCCGAGGGCTTTGCGGGCGTCGGGAACCTGGTGTGCTCCGGCTTTGCCCATCACCTGGATCGCGGCCTCGGCGAAGCGGATCATGCCCGACGCGCCGATCGGATTCGACGACAGCACGCCGCCGGAGGCGTTGAGCGGGATGCGCCCACCGATCTCGGTCTCGCCGGCCTCGGTCAGCTTCCAGCCCTGGTTCTCCGGCGCGAAACCCAGGTTCTCCAACCACATCGGCTCGAACCATGAGAAGGGCACATAGATCTCGGCGGCGTCGATCTCCTCGACGGGGTTGTCGATGCCGCCGGCCTTCCACAGTGCCGCGGCGGCATCCCGACCGGCCTGTGGGCTGACGACGTTGCGGTGCGCGAAGGCCAACGGCTCGGTGCGCATCGCGGTCGCGTGAATCCATGCGACCGGAGTTCCCTGTGCCACAGCGTCATCAGCGATCTGCTCGTCGCCGATCACCACGGCGCATGCCCCGTCCGACGACGGGCACGTCTCGTCGTAACGGATCGGGTCCCAGAGCATCTGCGACGCCATGACCGACTCGGTGGTGATGTCGGGCTGATGCAGGTGTGCCAGCGGATTGAGGGCGCCGTTGCGACGGTCCTTGGCCGCGACCATCGCACCGATGTGCTCGGGCGCACCGGACTGCCGGATGTAGGCGCGCACGTGAGGGGCGAAGAATCCGCCCGCGCCTGCGCCCACCGGCTTGGTGAACGGCACCGGAATCGACAACGCCCACATGGCATTCGACTCCGACTGCTTCTCCCACGCAACGGCCAGCACCCGACGGTGCACCCCGGCGAACACCAGCGACGCCGCGACATTGGCGGTGGAACCGCCGACCGAACCCGCGGTGTGCACCCGGATCAGTCGTTTGCCGACGGCGCCGAGCGCTTCCGCCATCGCCAGCTCCGGCATCATGGTGCCCTCGAAGAGATCCGGGGCCTTGCCGATGACGACGGCGTCGATCTCGTCGATCGAGACCTTCGCGTCGGCCAGTGCCGCGTCGATCGCCTCCCGGCACATCCCAGCCATCGTCACGTCGTGCCGTTTGGCGACATAGTGGGTCTGGCCGGTGCCCAGAACCGCCGCCCGGTTGTTGTGTGCCATCAGTTCTCGTCTCCCGCGGTGTCGGCGCCCAAGGTGACCACCATGTTCTGTTGCAGCAGTGGACCGCTCGTCGCGTGCGCGAGCGCGGTCTGCGCGTTGCCTCCGAGGATCTCGTTGGCGGCGTAGCCGATCCGCTGCAATCCGGCCGAGAACAGAGAGTTCCCGACGAGGACACCGCCCGACGGATTGATGCGCACCGACTCCGGCAGGCGTAACGCGTTGCGCACGATCAGCTCTTGATGGGTGTAGGGGGCCGCGATCTCGGCGACGTCGACGGCGCGGCTCCGCTCGCCGAACGCGGTATCGCCGGCCAGGGTCGTCGACGGCGACACCGTCAGGTCCCGCGCGCCGAAATTCGGGGTGTCGATGCGATGATCCCACCCGGTGATGAACGCGGGATTGGCCACCAGCTCACGTGCCCGACGCTCGGAGGCGATGATGACCGCTGCTGCGGCATCGGTGTAGGGCGCGATGTCTTGGGCGCGCAAGGGATTCGCGACGTAGTCGGCACCCAGGAGGTCGTCCACCGAGGCGCCGGTGGTACGGGCGGCCACCGCTGCCATGTCGGCCTCGGTCCACGCTCCGGCATCGAGTCCCGCGCGGGCCTGCAATGCGGCGAGCGACCGGGCCTGTGGCCACAGCGGTGCCACCGTGTACGGGTCGGTCTGCAGCGCCAGGGTCAGATCCATGTCGCCGGCCGTCGATTTGCCGAAGCCGTAGGCCAGGGCCAGATCGACCTCGCCGGTGGCGATCTTCACCCAGGCCTCGTAGAGGGCCCACGCCGCGTCCATCTCGACGTGCGACTCGTTGATGGGCGGCATCGCACCGATCGAGTCGATGGCCGAGATGAACGAGAAAGCGCGTCCGGCAAGGTAATCCGACGATCCACTGCACCAGAATCCGATGTCGGTCCGGTTGATGCCGAGTTCGGCGTAGAGCTTGGAGAAACACGGGATCAGCATCTCCACGCCATTGGTGGTGCCGTGGGTCCCGACGACATTCGGGCTGTGGGCGAACCCGACGATCGCGATCCGGGGGAGGGTCATGACGACATGTCCTTTGTGATGGGCGAGAAAGTGCTGGGGCTCAGAGGAATTCGCGGTAGGAGGCGTAGTCGGCGTCGGGCTCGCCGGTCGGCCGGAAGTGGCTGATGCTGCCCAACGAGAGTTCACGCTCGTCCTCGGGGACCCACACTGCCTGCACGCGCATCCCCATGCGGACCTCGTCGGCCGGGCAGTCGAGGATCAGGTGCAGGAACGGGATGTCGGTGCCGTCGAGCAGCACGTAGGCGGCCACGTACGGCGGCTTGATGCGTTGTCCCTGAAAGGGGACGTTGACGATGCAGAAGGTGGTGACGGTACCGGTGTCGGCCAACTCGACCCGCTCCACCGCGCGTGCCCCGTCCGACGGGCTGACCTTACGCGGCGGGAAGTACACCCGACCGGCGTCGACGCCCGAACCGATCCGGGAGCCATAGAGCTTGCCGGCCTTGAGTCCCTCCAGGTACCAGGATTCCTCCTCGGTGGCCGAGTGGGTGATCGTGGTGGTGATCGGGGTCGTGATGACGACCCGCTCGCCGGCGTCGACCTCGGCGGTATTCGGTTCCGCCGGTGTTGCGATCTCCCCCGGGGCGAAATGGCTGATGTCGTCGATCCGGCCGGTCCGCGCGGCGCGCCACACGGCGTGCACGCGCAGCCCCGTCGCCACGTCGTCGGGTGACTCCACCCGCAGGGCGTGCAGCAGAGCGGTGTCGGCGCCGTCGAGACGGATCAGCGCCCAGGCGAACGGCACGTCGAGCGGTTGGGGTTCGGCGGGTTGGTCGACCCACGTCCACGAGACGACGGTGCCGATGGTCGCGACGTCGACGAGATCGGTGGTCGGGGCACCGGATCCGGGATCGAACTCGACCGGGGGCACCGAGACGGTTCCGTCCGCGGCGCGTGAGCCGACGATCCGGCCGTCGCGCAGACCGAGCGCGAACTGCGACAGCACCGGACCCGGCGACCGGGTGTACCCGAAGGTGTTGGTCAGCGGTGCGGTGAGGACGGGGGTCTCGGGTTCGGGAACGACCGCCACCGGGTCTGGGACTCCGGGACGGTCACTGGTTGCGATGCTGCTCACACAGTCGAGTAGAACACGTTCTAGTATTGGGCACAAGACGCACGCCGGCACGCCGAGGATCGACAACCCCGAGAGGACGGCATCGACCGTGAAACTGGCTTTGCAACTGGGATATTGGGGAGCCGGTCCCATCGCCGGCGCAGCCGAGCTCGTCACGGCCGCCGAGGCCAACGGCTTCGACGCCGTGTTCACCGCCGAATCGTGGGGTTCGGACACCTACACCCCGCTGGCATGGTGGGGATCGGCGACGTCCCGCATCCGACTGGGTACCGCGGTCTCACAGCTGTCCGCCCGACCGCCGACCTCCCTGGCGATGGCCGCGCTGACCCTCGACCACCTCTCCGGCGGCCGCCACATCATCGGACTCGGGGTGTCGGGACCACAGGTCGTGGAGGGCTGGTACGGCGAGCCGTTCGCCAAACCCCTTGCCCGGACCCGCGAATACGTCGAGATCGTCCGCGCGGTGCTGGCGCGCGAGGCGCCGGTGCGCAGCGACGGGCCGCACTACCCGCTGCCGTACCCGGCACACGCACCCGGGTCGACCGGCCTGGGCAAGCCACTCAAGCCGATCACCCATCCGCTGCGCGCCGATATCCCCATCTGGCTCGGTGCCGAGGGCCCTCGCAACGTCGCGCAGACCGCCGAGATCGCCGACGGCTGGCTCGCCATCTTCTACAGTCTCGCCCTGGCCGATCAGTACGAGCAGTGGCTGGCCGACGGCTTTGCGCGACCCGGTGCTCGGCGCACGCGTGAGGAGTTCGAGGTCGCGGCGACGGTACAGGTCGTCATCACCGATGACATCGACGCCGCCGTCGACCGGTATCGTCCGTCGACGGCACTGTACGTCGGCGGAATGGGAGCCGAGCAGAAGAACTTTCACGCCGAGCTGTATACAC
The DNA here is from genome assembly GCF_017654315.1 of Gordonia polyisoprenivorans. NCBI lineage: Bacteria > Bacillati > Actinomycetota > Actinomycetes > Mycobacteriales > Gordoniaceae > Gordonia > Gordonia polyisoprenivorans. The sequence continues at coordinate 5,673,069 of NZ_CP072203.1, read as the reverse complement.
GGATGGGCTACGGCGACGCCGTCGAAGAGATCGGACGACTGTTTCGTGCTGGCCGTAAGGAGGAGGCGATCGCGGCGGTGCCCGACGAGATGGTCCGCGAAACCCTGATCGCCGGCACCGCCGACGAGGTACGTGCGCAGATCTCCTTGTGGGAGGCCGCCGGGGTCGACATGCTGATGGTCACCGCGCGTGACGTCGCGACCATCGAGACCCTGGCCGGGCTGGTCTGAACCGTGCTCAACGCGCCGTCGCCGACACCCTGCGCTCACTCAGTGACAAGTGAAAATCCTTGGGCACCATGGTCAGACGCTCGTCGACGGTCAGCTCGTAGTCGGGGTCGGCCCGCAGGTCGTATCGGTGCAGCAGGCTCGCGAGCACCAGCACCGCCTCGTGCAGCGCGAACTGGCGACCGATGCAGGAGCGCACCCCGGTGCCGAACGGCTGGTAGGTGTGGGCGGGCCGCTTCTTGATGTTCGCCGAGAGAAACCGGTCCGGATCGTAGACGTCGGGGTCGGTCCACACCTGCGGATCGCGGTGTACCAGGCCCAGCAGTACGATCGCCCAATCCTGCGGCCGCATCCGGTATTTCCCGCCGATCACGGTGTCCTCCCGCGGGCTGCGGGCGAAGGCGGGCACTGTCGGCCAGATTCGCAGCGCCTCGTCGAGACAGCGTCGGATGTAGCGGAACTTCGGCACCTGCTCGAACTCCGGCATCGCCGTGGGGTCCGCGCCGAGGATCTCGTCGGCCTCGGCCTGGGCACGCGCGAGGCACTCCGGGTTCTGGGAGAGGTAGTACAGGGTGAATGACAATGCCCCGGAGGTGGTTTCGTGCCCGGCGACCAGGAAGGTGAGGATCTGGTAGCGGATGTTGAGCATCGAGAGCTTCTCGCCCGTCTCGGGGTGGGCGACGTTGAGCATGATGCCGAGCAGATCGTCACGGTTCGGATCGCCTGCGCGGGCGGCGATCACCTCGTCGAGAAGCGAGTCGACGTACTCCTGGTGCTCGGCGTTACGGCGGTCGAGATAACGCATCAGGAATCGGCCACCCGGAGCGGTGCCCAGGCCGCCCTTGCGTCGGCCGGTCTCGAGGGCGCGGATCATCGCACCGATGAACGGATGCGGCTGCGCCGAGGAGAACGAACCGAAATCCTGACTGAAAGCGGTGCGTGTCAAGGTCTCCAGGGTCAGCTTGGTCATGTCCCGGGTGACATCGGTGTCGCCGCCGCGACGGTCCCAATAGTCGAAGAGTTCACTCGCGGTGGAGATCATCGTCGGGTGGTAGGAGCGGATCGCCGACTTGGTGAATGCCGGGATCAACAACTCGTGCGCCAGTTGCCAATTGGGCTCGTCGTTGCGCGCGGTGAACAAACCGTCGCCGGCGTACTGGCGCAGCGCGGTGATCGCCGGCGGCAGCGCCTTGCAGAAACGGGTCTCGTCGCAGAGTTCGGCGGTGAGCTCCGCCGACGCGACGAACACGAACTTCTGCCGGAAGATCTGCATCTCGAAGATCGGCCCGAGGCCCGGGCCCCACTCCAGGATGCTCAGCACCGGACTACGGGGATCGGAGACCCCGAGGTCACCGATCACCGGGCGCCGGGTGCCGGCATGCGGGAATCGTTGGCCGGACCAGTCGTTCTTCAGCGGGCGTCGCAACACATCCTCGACGATGCTCGTCGCGGGCGGTGGTGTCAACGTCTCGCGACGTCACTCACCGGTGAAGACCGGCTTCTCCTTGGCGGCGAACGCTTTCGGGCCGACCTTGGCGTCCTTGCTCTGGAACACCGAGATGCCGATCGGGGCCTCAATGGCGAAGGCGTCGAGTTCGTGCATGCCCTCGGTCTCGCGGATGGTCCGCAGGATCGCCTGCACGGCGAGGGGTCCGTTGGCGCAGATCGCGTCGGCGAGTTCGAGGGCTTTGTCGAGGGCGGCACCGTCGTCGACGACGTGGCCGATCAAACCGTACTCCTTGGCTTCGTCGGCGGTGATGTGCCGGCCCGTCAGGAGGATGTCGCAGGCGACGGTGTAGGGGATCTGGCGTACCAGGCGCACGGCACTGCCGCCGAGTGGGAACAGCCCCCAACGCGCTTCGGACACACCGAATCTGGCACTTCGGCCGGCCACCCGGATGTCGGTGCCCTGCAGGATCTCGGTACCGCCGGCGATCGCCGGACCCTCCACGGCGGCGATGAGCGGTTTGCTCAGACGCCGGCCCTTGAGCAGCGCAGGCAACGACGCCGGATTCCAGGTGCCCTGTTTGACCGTGTCGCCGGGAGCGTTGCGCGACATGGCCTTGAGGTCCATACCGGCGCAGAATGCGCCTCCTGCGCCGGTGAGGATCGCGGCCCGGATCTCCGGATCGGAGTCGACCCGGTCCCACGCCTCGGTCATGATCGCCATCATCTCCGAGGACAGCGCGTTGCGGGCCGCGGGACGGTTCATGGTGACGATCAGGACGTGCCCGCGTTGCTCGACCAGACAGTGTGGTGCGTCGTCGGTGGCGGGCGCGGCATGCGACGTCGTGGTCATCTCGACCCCCAGATCGGTGGAAGTGGCATGTGAAGAGAACGTGCTCTTGCTGGAAACGATAACACGTTCTAGTTTTGTGTCATGGCTTTCACCATCGGGGACCTCATCGAGCATGCGGTCGACCTCATGCCGGACCGCACCGCCGTCGAATCGGGCGATCGCTCGCGCACCTACGCCGAACTCGAGGCCCGCAGCAATGCCCTCGCTCACCACCTCCGTTCACTGGGTGTGCAACCCGGTGACAGAGTCGGCCTGTACAGCCGAAACACGATCGAATCCATCGAGGTGATGGTCGCGATCTTCAAGGCGCGGGCGGTGATGGTCAACGTCAACTACCGCTACGTCGAAGCCGAACTCGACCACATCTTCTCCGACTCCGGAATGACCGTGCTCATCCACGAACGCCAGTACTCGACGCGCGTGTGTAACGTGTTGTCGAATCGCGACGAGACCGGTGGTGTGCGGCCGGTCGTCGCCCACCGCGTCGTCATCCCCGACGGCAGTGACGTCGAGATCGGGACGCTCGCCGCCCCGGTCTTCTACGACGACGCGATCGCAGGCGAATCGATCGAGCGTGACTTCGAGGAGCGCTCCGACGACGACCTGTACATGCTCTACACCGGCGGCACGACCGGCCGACCCAAGGGTGTCGTGTGGCGGCAGGCCGACGTATGGCGGGTTCTCGGCGGTGGTATCGACTGGTACACGGGCGAGCCGGTCACCGACGAGTGGGAGCATGCGCGCACCGGTGCCGCGGGTGGGCAGCTCGTCCGATTCCCGATCCCGCCGTTCATCCACGGAGGCTCGCAGTGGGCGGTGTTCCAGGCGCTCTTCGGCGGCGGAAAAGCGGTGGTGTATCCCGATTTCGACGCGCACGCCGTCTGGGAGGCGGTCGGCCGGCACGGGGTCAACGTCATGTTCATCACCGGAGATGCGATGGGGCGCCCGATGATCGAGGCGCTCGGTCAGTGCGACTACGACACGTCCACACTCGTTTCCGTGGCGTCGTCTGCATGCCTGTTCTCGCCGAGCATCAAGGAGCAGTTCCTCGAACGCTTCCCCAACGCCGTCATCATCGACGCGATCGGGTCATCGGAGACCGGATTCGGCGGGATGGCCGCCGTCGTCAAGGGTGAGTCACACGTCGGGGCGCCACGAGTCAACGCCGACAAGCAAACCCACGTGCTGCGCGAGGACGGCACCCAGGTGGAGCCCGGCACCGGTGAGGTCGGGGTGCTCGCGCGTACCGGTCACATCCCGCTGCGCTATCACAACGATCCGGAGAAGTCGGCGAAGACGTTCAAGGAATTCAACGGGATTCGCTACTCGATTCCGGGGGATTTCGCCCGGGTCGAGGCCGACGGCACCATCACCATGCTGGGCCGCGGATCGGTGTCGATCAACACCGGCGGCGAGAAGGTCTATCCCGAAGAGGTCGAGGCGGCGCTCAAAGCACATCCCGACGTCTTCGACACCGTTGTCGTCGGGGTCGCCGACGACCGGTTCGGGCAGCGCGTCGCCGCGGTGATCGCCGCGCGTGACTCGGCGCGGCCGACGCTCGGGGAACTCGCCGACGTGGTGCGTAAAGAACTGGCGGGCTACAAGACGCCGCGCAGCGTGTGGTTCGTCGACGAGATCAAACGATCACCCGCGGGCAAGCCCGACTACCGGTGGGCGGCGTCGGTCACCGAGCGCCGCGCGGCCGATGAGACAGCAGACACAGAGATCAAAGGGGCCACTCGATGAAGACGGAACTGGCAACACGATTCGGGATCGACTACCCGATCTTCGGATTCACACCGAGCCAGCATGTGGCCGCGGCGATCAGTCGGGCCGGCGGCCTCGGCGTCCTGGGGTGCGTGCGGTTCAACGATCCGGAGGAACTCGACGAGGTCCTCGAGTGGATGCACGAGAACACCGACGGCAAGCCCTTCGGCGTCGACATCGTCATGCCCGCCAAGATCCCGACCGAAGGCAGCCATACCGACCTCGACTCGATGATCCCGCCCGAGCATCGCGCATTCGTGGAACGCACGCTCGACGACCTCGGTGTGCCGCCGCTGCCCGACGGCGACCGAGTCAACGCCGGAGTGCTCGGATGGCTGCATTCGGTGGCGCGTTCGCACGTCGACGTCGCGATGACCCACGCCGACAAGTACGGCCAGATCAAGCTCATCGCCAACGCCCTCGGGTCACCCCCCGCCGACGTCATCGCCGCCTCCCATGATCACGGTGTGTCGGTGGCTGCGCTGGCGGGTGCGAAAGATCATGCGCTGCACCATGTCGATGCCGGGGTCGACATCGTCATCGCCCAGGGATACGAGGGTGGTGGTCACACCGGCGAGGTGACGTCGATGATCCTGTGGCCCGAACTCGTCGACGCCGTCGGCGACCGGGCGCCGGTGTTGGCGGCCGGCGGTGTCGGCAGCGGCCGGCAGATCGCGGCCGCGATCGCCCTTGGCGCGCAGGGTGTCTGGATGGGCACCTACTGGCTCACCGCCGCCGAGTACAAACTCGGGATGCCCGAGGGGCAGGAGGGGCCGTCGACCGTCCAGCAGGCGCTGCTCGACGCGAGCTCGCGGGACACCGTGCGCCGGCGCATCTATTCCGGCAAGCCCGCTCGACTGCTCAAGACCAAGTGGACCGACGCGTGGGACGCCCAGGGCGCACCGGAGCCGCTGCCGATGCCGTTGCAGAACCTCCTGGTCTCCGAGGCGCACGCCCGGATCTCCGCGTCCAGCGACCCCGGGGTCGTGGCGATGCCCGCCGGTCAGATCGTCGGACGTCTCAACGCGATCACCCCGGTCGCCGAGCTGATCGCCGACATGGTCGCCGAATACGAGGAGTCCGCCGCCCGGATGCAGAAGACGCTGGAGGGGTAGCGCTTCGGTACGAATCCAGCTCTGGTGCAGGTGGTCTCGAGGCTCGCCGCACGCGGCTCGCACCTCGACCAGCGGGGGGAGGACGATGCTCTTGAAGGATGCTCCGCCCTTTCACACCCGCTGGCGCTTCCCAACCGACGGCCGTCCCATCCCGATGGTCGAGGTGCTGAGGAGCGCCAGCGACGAGCCTCGAGACCCCTTGTGGCGAAGGGTTTCCAGGCCACGGGCACGACACCTCGACCATCGGGTGGTGATTTCTCTATGGAGTTCTCAAACAACAGATGCGGTCCCGGCGATGCCGGGTGCGGGAAATCAGATAGTGGGGCAGGGTAGGTCAGGCTGCGGCGTCGTCGAGTCGCATAGTGCGTCGGTGATACGACGGCACTGGTCGTCGTTGCGGGTCGATGCTGGCGGGTGGGATCAGCCAGGGGTGTCGGTCGAAGCCCATGATGATGTCCCAGCCGTGGTGGTGGACATCGTCATGACAGCTGGTGCACAGGAGGCATCCGTTGTCCAGGTCGGTGGGACCGCCTTTGCTCCAGTGGACGAGGTGGTGTCCTTGGCAGCGTCCGGCGTGTGCACCGCATTTGATGCATCCGCGATCCCTCACCAACAACGCTTTCCGTTGGCCGGGGGTGAAGAAGCGTTTTGCTTCGCCAACACTGAGCGGTACACCGTGGGGGTCGAGCATGATCTTGGTGATGGTGGTGTCGCACGACAACAGTTTGGCGGTGGATTCGGTGATGGCTCCCATGTTCTGCAAGTCCCCGCCGAACGCCGGGTTGTCGGCTGACCAGGTCCACAACAGTCCGTTGGTCGGTGTGGTCGAGAAGGTGGTGTCGGCCAATCCTTGTGCCGCGAGTTCGACGATCGTTTCGAACGCGGCGGCACAGATCTGCTCGGGTGTCCGGGGATCGGGGGACCCATCGGGTTGGGGCTTCGGTTTGGACAAGGTTTCCATCAGAGTGCGGGTCTTTTCGCCGGCGATGATGTCGAGGTTCGCCGAGATTTCCAGCCGTCCGTCGTCGGTGATGCGCTCGGTGTAGGAGTTGATGTTCTTGTCCTCGGCGGCCGGTAACCCGCCGGGTGTTTCGGCCGCCAACTCGTTACCCAACTGCCGTGCGTAGATGTTGATCTCGGCGGGGGTGAAGCCGGCGAAATAGTGGGACAGCAGTTTCTGCAGGTATTCGCACCGTTGGACGGTGTCGAGGGGTTCGGGGGAGCGGGTGTCGATGTGGGCCAGTCCGCGGACGATGGCGTCGGTGTGTTCGGAGGAGATGGACCCGTCCGCGGCATGCGCCAACAACAGATCGATATCGGTGGTGCCGGCCATCCGCACATACCGACCTGCGACGGCAGGTGCGAAGCCCATGCTGATCAACAGTTCTCGAAGTCGGGTGGTTTTTTGGTCGGCCACCCCTAACCGGTCCATTTCGCCGGTGAGGGTGGTGGCGTGGTGATCGACCAGATTGCGGAGCAGGAGGACTTGTTTCATGGCGCCGAAGGCTTGGGGTCCGGTCATGTCGGGATTCCATTGCAGGTCGCTGAGTTGGGTGACGATGGCGGCGAAGACTGATTCGGCGTCAACATCTTTGATGTCAAGAGTTGTGGTGGTGTCGATCATGGTCCCTCCCCGGTGGCTGATCGGTGTGATGGGTCCAGTCTACGGGAAAATATGTTCGATGCAAGGGGCATTCTCGATCAATTCTGCTTGTGGACAACATGTTTCGGCGTCAATTCTTTGTCGGTGGGGTGTGGTAGGGGGCGTTGGCTTTCGTTTGTCTTGCTGTCGATGTGGTTGGGGGGCTTGTTGTCTCGCCGGGCCTCGAGGCTCGCCGCACGCGGCTCGCACCTCGACCATCGATCAGGAGGGTTTGCTCGTTCATCGGAGAAACGCGGTACGCGGTGTCGGCGCTCAGGCGCGGCTGGTGCAAGGCGGAGTCTACGAATTCGGTGCGCGTTCAGGGCTCCGGGCGGATGGATGTGGTTGGGAGGCTGGGTGTCTCGCTGGGTCTCGAGGCTCGCCGCACGCGGCTCGCACCTCGACCATCGATCAGGAGGGTTTGCTCGTTCATCGGAGAAACGCGGTACGCGGTGTCGGCGCTCAGGCGCGGCTCGTGCAAAGGCGGAGTCTACGAATTCGGTGCGCGTTCAGGGCTCCGGGCGGATGGATGTGGTTGGGAGGCTGGGTGTCTCGCCGGGTCTCGAGGCTCGCCGCACGCGGCTCGCACCTCGACCATCGGGGGGAAGGTCCGGCGGCTGGGGGGCGTTCACCTTGACCCTCTCGGGCCTCAGGGCCGCTGGTAGCGGCCGTTGATGCGGACCCAGGTCGGCGGCTCGGTGGATTCCCGCAGCCGGCGCTTCAGGGTTTTGAAGGTGGCAGTCTCCGGTAGGGCATCGACGACGCGAATCCGGTGCGGCCACTGCTTCGGCCCGAGATCGCTTTGTGCGGAGAGGAAATCGGTGAACTCAACGGGGCCGAGATCGCCGTCGGTGACCAGCACGGCCTCGATCTCATCGCCGATCTCGACGGGGACACCGAAGACGGCGGCCTGGCGGATGCTTCGATGGCGCAGCAGAATTCGCTCGATCGGTCCGGTTCCCAGGTTCTCGCCGTCGACGCGCATCCAGTCGCCGAGGCGCCCGGCGAAATGGAGGTAGCCGGCGTCGTCGACCCAGGCCAGGTCGCCGGTGTGGTAGACGCCGCCGCGCATCCGCTCGGCGGTCGCGTCCGGGTCGTTGTAGTAGCCGCTGAACAGGCCTGGCCCGGAGGTGTTCACGATCTCCCCGATCTCTCCGATGCGCGTCGGCGCACCAGAATCCGGGCTGACCACCGCGACCGGAGGGCGCATGGGGCCCAGCGCATCCGGGGGAGTGTCGGGGGTGCGGGTGATCGCAACACCGCCCTCGGTGGAACCGAAGCCGTCGATCACGTGGCAGCCGAAACGCGCGGCGAAGCGTTCCCGATCGGTCGCCGACGCCTCGTTGCCGTACATGATGCGCAGACTCGACGACGCGTCATCGGGCGACTCCGGGGTGGCGAGGATGTAGTTGAGCGGCTTACCGACATAGTTGGCGTAGGTGACTCCGTGACGTCGCACGTCGGCGACGAATCCACTCGCGGAGAACTTGCGGCGCAACACCATCGACGCACCGCCGGCCAGCGCCACCGACCATCCGGCGATCATCGCATTGGAGTGGAACATCGGCATCGACAGTCCGACGACGTCGTCGGGGCCGATCCCGAACCGCTCGGCGAGCATCACCCCGGCCGCGGCGAAGGTGCGTTGGGTGCACCGCACGGCCTTCGGGTCGCCGGTGGTGCCCGAGGTGAAGATCAGCATCAGCAGCTCGTCCGGGGACGCCTCTCGGGGAATCATGAGCGCCGCGGCCGATTCGGGCTCGGTGTAGCGGCTCACCCGATGCACCGGGACATCGAGCGCAACGTCGGCCAACAACGGTGCGGTGTGGTCGTCGACGAGCACGAACCGACAGTCGGCGCGGGCGATGTCGGCGGCCAGCGCGGCACCGCGCCGGGTGGTGTTGAGGCCGACGATCACCAGGCCGTCGAGCGCGGCGGCGGCCACCAGGATGCTGAAGTCGACGATGTTGTCCAGCAGTACCCCGACATGGGGAGTCGTGGTGTCGCCCAGCTGATCGCGCAGGCGCCGCGCGCAGCCCGATGATCGCAGCAGATGCTCCGCATACGAGACGAAGCCGCCCTCGTGCTCGATGCCACGGTCGTCGACATCGGTCAGCGCGAGCAACAGTGAGGTGATCGTCGCGGTCGACGACCCGAGGGCGACCGCGGCCGACGGCTCGGTCATCGGCCTGGTTCGGTCATCACGCCGGTGCCCCTGCCAACGCGTCCCCGATGGCGGCGAGTGTGATCGGTGCGGAACCGAGGGTGTACTCGTTCTGCTTGGCGCGCAGGAAATACCGGTGCACCGGGTGAGTGGTGTCCAGGCCGACGCCACCATGAACGTGGACCGCGGTGTGCGCCACCCGATGTCCGGCGTCGCATGCCCAGAACTTGGCGGTCTGCACCGCGACGTGCAGTCCACCGTCGTCGTTGTCCTCGTCGGCGTCGGCGATCCGGGTGAACTGCCACGCCGCGGCGAGCGTGGTCAGCGACAGTCCCTGGGTGTCGATGTAGCCGTCGGCGAGTCGCTGGGCGACCGCCTGGAACGTTCCGATCGGCTTACCGAACTGCTCCCGCTCGACGGCATAGGCGGCGGTGAGTTCCAGTGCACGGGAGAGAGTTCCGGATTGATCGGCACACACCGCCAGGGTTGCGCGGTCAACGATGTCGGCGACGGTGTCCGCGCCACCATCCAACACGTCGTCGTCGTCGACGGCCACGCCGTCGAAATCCACGACGAAGGTCGGCGTCTTCGCGGTGGCCGGAGTGGGGGTGAGTCCGATCCCCGCGGCGTCGGCGTCGACGACCACCGCGCGAACCCCGTCCGGCGACATCGCGTTGACCACGATCGCCGTGGCGGCGCCGGCAAAGGCGACATTGACCTTGGATCCGGTCAAGGCCCAGCCGTGTTCGGTGCGACTCAGCAGGGTCTGCGGTTGATCGGAGCCGGTTCCGAGGTCCTCTTCGAGGGCGACGGTGAGCACGGCCGTGCCGGTCGCGGCATCGCCGACGAGACGCCCCCGAAGCGCTGCCGAACCGTGCGTGGCGATCGCGGGAAGTGCAGCGATGGCGTGCAGTCCGTACGGCACCCGGGCGAGCCCGCGGCCCAATTGCTCGGCGACGGTGATCGATTCGAGAATCGACTGGCCGGCACCGGCGTCGCCCGCGACCTCCGTCCCCACCTCGAGGCCGTGGAGTCCGGCCGCACCGAGTTCGCGCCACAGCACATCGTCGAGCGCGGCGTCGTCGGCCTCGAGCCGCGCCACGCGGTCGTCGGTGCTCACCTTCTCGGTGATGTCACGGGCGAGCCCGCGCAGGTCTTCGGTCACTTCGGGGAGTGTGAAATCCATTGTGCTGCTCTCGCGTCGGTGTGGGTGGGCGGCGATCAGCGTCGCTGATGGGGCAGGCCGAGGGCGGTCATCGCGATGATGTCGCGCTGGACCTCGTTGGTACCGCCACCGAAGGTGAGGATCAGCGAGGTGCGCTGGAACCGTTCGAGGCGCCCCAGCAGGTGTGCTCGCGGACTGCCCGCCCGAATGGTTGCGGCCGGACCGACGACCTCCATCAGCAATCGGTAGGCCTCGGTGGCGAATTCGGTACCGAAGACCTTGGTGGCCGAGGCGTCGGCGGGGCTCGGTGCGCCACCGGAGCTGGCCGCCGAGGCGATCTTCCAGTTGAGCAGCTTGAGTAACTCGACCTTGGCGTGCACCCGCGCCAGGTTCTGACGAACCCACTCGGTGTCGACGAGGCGCTGTCCGTCACCGGTTTTCGTCTGCTGCGCCCAGGCCAGCGTTTCCCGCAGCGCGGTCTGTATCGGGGCAGCGCTGCACAGTGCCACCCGTTCGTTGTTGAGCTGATTGGTGACCAGCGACCAGCCCCGGCCCTCCTCGCCGACCCGCGAACTCACCGGCACCCGGACGTCGGAGTAGTAGGTGGCGCTGGTGTCGACACCGGCCATGGTGTGCACAGGGGTGTAGGAGAACCCATCGGCGTCGGCGGGCACGATCAGCACCGAGATGCCGTGGTGGCGTTTGAGTCCACGGGCTCGCCCCTCGTCGGTGAGCGTCGCCGGGTCGGTGCGACACGCGAGCCAGATGTAGTCGGCGTAGGCGATCAACGACGTCCACATCTTCTGCCCGTTGATGACGTAGTCGTCACCGTCGCGCACTGCGGTGGTCCGCAGCCCGGCGAGGTCGGTGCCGGCGCCGGGCTCAGAATAGCCGATGGAGAAATGCAATTCGCCCGCGGCGATGCGCGGCAGGAAGAATGCCTTCTGCTCGTCGGTGCCGTAGTGCATGATCGTCGGTGCCACCGAGTTGATCGTCAAGAAGGGCACCGGCGCCCCGGCGATCGCTGCCTCGTCGGTGAAGATCAGTTGATCCATCATCGAGCGGTTCTGGCCGCCGAACTCGGTCGGCCACCCCAGTGCCAGCCAGCCGTCGGCTCCCATCTGGCGTACCACGTCGCGGTAGGCGTCGCCCTCGCCGAGTTCACCGTCACCGCCGGTGAGTGCAGCCCGCCGGTCCTCGGTCATCAGTTCGGTGAAGTAGGCCCGCAACTCGCGCCGCAGCGCCGATTGCTCGTCGGTGTAGGCAATGCGCATGGGTGGACTCCGTCGTGGATCGATCGGTGGGGGACTCGCCAATATCTGAAACACGTTCTAACCTGTTTGGCACAGCCCGTCAACCAGCGGGCACGCTGAGGAGGAGCGAGTCGATGCATATCAAGGCAGATTTCGACCTGTGCGAATCGAACGCGATCTGTGTCGGGATGGCGCCCGACATCTTTGATCTCGATGACGACGACTACCTGGTCATTCTGAAAGACGAGGTACCCGAGGGCCGTGAAGAGGAGCTGCGTCAGGTCGTCGCCAACTGCCCCAAGTCGGCGCTGTCGATCGAGGAGTGAATTTCGCCGAAACCGCCCCGGCGCGTCACCCCGACCGGCTAGCGTGTTAGAACAGGTTCTAGTTTTCGTTCACACCGCGTTCGGCTGGAGGGGTTGGCAGTGACTGCTGGATCGTTGGAGGGGCGCGTTGCGGTGGTCACCGGCGCGGGTGCCGGGTTGGGTCGGGCCGAGGCACTCGGGCTCGCCGCACAAGGTGCGACGGTCATCGTCAATGACCTTGCGAACGCACTCGACGCGAGCGACGTGATCGACGAGATCGCCGCGTCCGGCGCAACCGCGGTACCGGTACCCGGTGACATCTCGGACTCGGCCACCGCCGCCGAGATCATGCGCACAGCAACCGCCGAGCTCGGCGGACTGCACATCGTGGTGAACAATGCCGGGGTCGTTCGCGACAAGATGCTCTTCAATCTCACCGATGACGACTGGGATCTGGTCATCCGGGTTCACCTGCGCGGCCATTTCCTGCTCACCCGCAACGCGGCCGCCCATTGGCGAGCCGAATCCAAGGCCGCCGGCGGTCCCGTCTATGGGCGCATCGTCAACACCTCCAGCGAGGCCGGATTACTCGGCCCCGAGGGCCAGGCGAACTACGGCGCGGCCAAGGCCGGCATCACCGCGCTGACACTGTCGGCATCAAGAGCGTTGGGCCGCTACGGGGTTCGCGCCAATGCGATCTGCCCGCGGGCTCGCACGGCGATGACCGCCGGGGTCTTCGGTGAGGCGCCCGGCGAGGGCGTCGATCCGCTCTCGCCCGAACACGTCGTCCGACTCGTCACCTACCTCGCCGGCCCGGACGCCGATTCGGTCACGGGGCAGGTATTCCTCGTGTACGGTCCCCGAGTCATGGTGATGGCCGCGCCCACCGTGGATGAGGTCTTCACCGCGGAGGGGGATGCATGGGACGACGGGGATCTCGCCAAGACGCTGAGCAGCTACTTCGCCGATCGCGACCCGCGTCGGACGTTCTCGGCTCGCGACCTGATGTCCTGACCGATTGTTGTGGGTCAAGTGTCCTAGTATTGACCGAACCCAGTGATTTTTTGCGCGTGAGTTCCAAGGCTTGAGGAGTGCTGTGCTGAGCAGGCTGGCGGGACCCCTCGACGGGGTGGGCGACTTCGTCGCACTCGGGGTGGACTCGGTCCGGGAGCTGTTCCGCCGCCCGTTTCAATGGCGGGAAACGGTTGAACAGTCCTGGGCCATCGCCCGTGTGTCGATGGTGCCGACGCTGCTCGTCGCGATCCCCTTCACCGTGCTGGTGAGCTTCACCCTCAACATCCTGCTGCGCGAGATCGGTGCGCAGGATCTCTCCGGCGCGGGCGCCGCCCTGGGCACGATCACCCAGATCGGCCCCATCGTCACGGTGCTCATCGTCGCCGGCGCCGGGGCGACCGCGATCTGCGCCGACCTCGGTGCCCGCACCATCCGCGAGGAGATCGACGCGATGAAGGTGCTCGGCATCAACCCGGTGCACCGCCTCGTCGTTCCTCGTATCATCGCCTCGACCGGTGTCGCCATCCTGCTCAACAGCCTGGTGTGCACCATCGGCATCGGCGGCGGTTTCGTCTTCTCGGTCTATCTGCAAGACGTCAACCCCGGTGCGTTCATCGCGAACCTGACGCTGCTCACCGGGTTCGGTGAACTGATGATCTCGATGGTCAAGGCGGCGTTGTTCGGCCTGTTCGCCGGCATGGTCGGCTGCTATCAGGGACTCAACGTCAAGGGCGGCGCGAAGGGCGTCGGCGACGCGGTCAACGAGACCGTCGTGTACTCCTTCATGGCGTTGTTCGTGGTGAACGTCGTGGTGACCGCGGTCGGTCTGAAGGCGACGGCGGGGTAAGCGATGGTCCTTCCGTTCACCACCCGGCTGCGCACCGCGCGCGTTGCGGTCAAACGCGCAGGCGAGGACTGGAACCAGATCGGCGATCAGGCACTGTTCTACTGGGACAGCGTCGTGTCGATCCCGCGTGCGGTCCGCCTCTACAAGAAGGAGACGCTGCGGCTGATCGCCGAGATCTCCATGGGTACAGGTGCTCTCGCGATGATCGGTGGCACCGTCGTGGTCGTCGGCTTCCTCACCCTGTTCACCGGCGGCACCATCGCCGTGCAGGGCTACAGCTCGCTGGCCAACATCGGTGTCGAGGCGCTCACCGGCTTCTTCTCCGCGTTCATCAATGTGCGCATCGCGGTCCCGGTGATCTCCGGAATCGCCCTGGCCGCGACGATCGGGGCCGGTGCCACAGCACAATTGGGCGCGATGCGGGTCAGCGAGGAGATCGACGCCCTGGAGACCATGGCCATCGCCTCGATCCCGTACCTGGTGAGCACCCGCATCGTCGCCGGGATGATCGCGATCGTCCCGTTGTACTCGCTGGCCTCCCTCGCCTCCTTCCTCGCGAGTCGATTCGCGACGGTGTTCATCTACGGACAGTCGCCCGGCGTCTACGACCACTACTTCGACACCTTCCTCATCCCGTCGGACATCCTGTGGTCGTTCGTGCAGGCCATCTGCATGGCCATTGCGGTCATGCTCATCCACACCTACTACGGCTACAACGCCACCGGCGGTCCCGTCGGCGTCGGTGTGGCGGTCGGCAACGCGGTGCGCGCGTCGCTGGTCGTGGTCGTCGTCATCACCCTGCTCACCTCGTTGGCCATCTACGGGTCCGACGGCAAGTTCAATCTGGCGGGCTGAGTGATGGCGAGTCGAGGAGAACGCAGCAACTGGGTACGCAAGCTCGCCGCGGTCATCATGGTGGGCGGGCTGATCGCGATCATCGCCGCCGCCTCCGGGTCGTTCCTCGGTTGGTTCGCCTCCACCGAGCGGGTGACCCTGCAGGCCCCCCGCGCCGGCCTGGTGATGAGCCCCGACGCCAAGGTGCGCCTGCGCGGGGTGCAGGTGGGCACCGTCAAATCGATCACCGAGACCGGTGACCATGCCGTCCTCGCCCTCGACATCAACTCCGATCAGATGTCGCAGATCCCCGGCAACGTGACCGCGCAAATCAAGTCCAACACCGTCTTCGGGGCCAAGTCGGTGTACTTCGAGGTGCCGCCGACGGGACCGAGCGGACAGTTGCAGCCCGGCCAGAACATCGACGCCCAGCACGTCGTCGTCGAACTCAACACCGTCTATCAGCAGCTGGTTGCGGTACTCGCCGACATCCAGCCCGACAAACTCAACGCCACCGTCGGTGCGGTCAACACGGCGCTGTCCGGTCGTGGCGCCGACATCGGCAATTCGCTGGGCACGTTGTCGGGGCTGCTCGGCAAGACCAATCCGCATCTGCCCGAACTCGACGAGCTGATCCGGCAGACGGCGACGGTGACCAATGTCTACGGCGATGTGATGGGTGATCTTATGCGCACCATCGACAACGCGGTGTATACCGGGAACACGTTGCGCGACAACGCCTCCAACTTCGATGCGCTGCTGATCAACGTGACCGGCATGGCCAACACGATCAACAACGACGTCCTGGCGCCGTCGAAGGCCGACCTCATGGCGACGCTGTCCCAATTCGACCCGGTGTCACAGCTTCTCGGGTACCAGGCCCCGGGTATCTCGTGCTTCCTGCGCACCACGGCGATCGGTGCCGACATGGCCAAGCCCTACGAGGGCGGAGAGAACGGCATGTTGAAGCTCTACGCCGGACTGTTGCCGGGCAAAGAGCCCTACACGTATCCGAACAGCCTGCCGCGGGTCGACGCACAGGGTGCCCCCACCTGTGCGGGCGGGCTGAGCAATCCCAATACCACCGAGCACTCGAAGTTCTACGTGACCGACAACGCGCAGGTGCCCTACCAGCCGCGGATGACACCGAAGGTCAACCGGGAGAAGCTCTTCCAGCTGCTGTTCGGGGAGCCCGACCTTGGATAACCGCGCACGCGCGTTCCGCGCGACCGTCATCAAACTCGGCGCCTTCGCCATCGTGATGGTGCTGGTGTTCATCGGACTCGTCGTCGTGTTCAGCAACTACCGATCCGGTAGCTCCGACGACTACCGGGCGCTGTTCTCCAGTGCCTCGCAGATCAAGTCGGGCAGCAAGGTCAAGATCGCCGGGGTCGAGGTGGGCTCGGTCGACAACGTCTCGCTGACCCCCGACAACGAGGCGCTGGTGAAGTTCTCCGTCGACGACCAGTACAAGCTACCCAAGTCGGTGCGCGCGTTGATCCGCTACGAAAACCTCACCGGCGACCGATATCTCGAGCTGCAGCAGGGACCCGGCGACCCCGACGACACGCTCGCGCCGTCGGATACGATCCCGGCCTCGCAGACCGAGCCGGCACTCGACCTCGACAAGCTCCTCGGCGGGTTCAAGCCGTTGTTCCGTACCCTCGACGCCAACGAGGTCAACGAACTGTCGACCTCGCTGGTGGCCGTCTTCCAGGGGCAGGGTCCGGCGCTGAACAAACTTCTCGCCGACACCGCCTCGTTCACCAACGCCCTCGGTGACCGGGATCAGTTGATCGATAGCGTCATCGACAACCTGAATCAGATGCTCGGCACTCTCGACGGCGACCGCGGTGGCCTCGACACCAGCCTCGACCAGATGCAGATGCTCATCACCGGACTGTCGGCGCAGCGCGGCACCATCGGCAACTCGCTGACCCAGACCGCGCAGGTCACCGACGGACTCGCCGACCTGCTGTCCTCGACCCGGCCCGGCCTCAAATCCACCCTGACCAGCATCGGCGTCGCCTCGGACAATGTGCTTGCGGCCGAACCGTTCCTGCGGTCGCTACTGCCGCGCCTGCCCAACGACTACAAGAAGCTCTCGAATCTCGGTAGCTACGGCGCCTGGTTGCAGATCTACTTCTGCCGGATTCGCCTGCTGCTCAGCGGTCCGGACGGCAAACAGTACTTCTTCACCTCCAACGACGTCATGGGGGACACCACCAAGGCCGGGGGGAGGTGTTCGTCGCAATCATGAGTACGTCGGGAACGAGTAGGGGTCCGTTCGGGAATCTGTTCCGCAGCAATCGGTCCGGGTCGGACGAGGCCGATGTGGCCCGCGAGAACAAGCGCGGCGGGCGGACCCGCAGGCAGATCGGTCTGATCGGCATCGTGGTGACCGCGATGGTGGTCGTGGTGGCCCTGCAGATGGACAAGCTGCCGCTGATCTCGCCGATCAGCACCTACACCGCCTACTTCGACGACGCGGGCGGCCTGGTCACCGGCGACATCGTGACCGTCGCCGGGGTCAATGTGGGCACCGTGGAGGGCATCCGCCTGGCGTCGACCGACGCCGGAACCAAGGCCGCCGTCAGTTTCCGGATGAACGACACGGTCTCGATGGGTACCGACACCCAGGCCGCGATCAAGACCGAAACCGTGCTGGGCCGACGGAATCTGACGATCCTGCCGCACGGGACCGGGCGGATAGAGCCGGGAGGGGAGATCCCCAACCGCAACACCGTCGCCCCGTACTCGCTGACCGACGCCCTCGACAATGCGACCGACACTCTCTCGCAGACCAACACCGCCGAACTCAACAAGGCGCTCGACACGCTGTCGGTGACGTTCTCGGCCACCCCGGATCAGGTGCAGGGAGCCGTCGACGGTGTCGCGAAGCTGTCCAAGGCGGTCGCCGACCGCGACAACGCGCTACGCGAGCTGCTCGCCAAGGCCTCCGGGGTCACCCAGGTCATCGGTGATCGCAGCAAGCAGCTCAACCAACTGCTCCTCGACGCCAACATGCTGCTCGGCGAGTTGCAGTTCCGGCGCGCGGCGATCGCCCAGCTCATCAGCGGCACACGCGATGTCGCCGCGCAGATCAGCGGTTTCATCAACGACAACAACGCCCAGCTGACGCCGGTGCTCGACAAGTTCAACAAGGTGCTCGACATCCTCAACGACAACGAGAACAACCTCAAGGAGACCGTCGACCGGCTCGGGCCGTTCGCCAACGCCCTCGGCGAATCGGTCGCCAACGGACCCAACTTCGACTCGCTGGTCGGCGTCAGCACCTTCGGTGACTACACCGCCACATTCATGAAGGTGTTGCAGCAGAAGTATCCCGAAGTCGCGCAAGCCTTCTCGTATTCGGGATTCCCGTTGCTGCCCAACGCGTGGAGCCAGGCGCCGGGCGCCAACCCCCCGCCCCGCACCCCGGTACCCTCGCCGACGATTCCCACCCCGCCGCCATCGACCCCGACGACAAGGCCGGGTGGTTGAGATGACCGGACGTCTCGGAATCGGCAAGCGCGCGTGGCAGATCATCGCGCTGCTGGTATTGCTCGTACTGATCGTGGTGGCCGGATACATCGGCTACAACCGGGTCACCAACACCCGGCTGACCGCGTACTTCGCCACCACCACCGGCCTCTACAACGGCGACCCGGTGCGGGTGCTCGGCGTCAACGTCGGTCACGTCACCTCGATCACCCCGCGCAGCGGTGACGTCAAGGTCGAGATGGATGTCGATCGCAGCGTCAGGATCCCCGCCGACGCGCGCGCGGTCGTCGTCGCCCAGAGCCTGGTGTCGGGCCGCTTCATCCAGCTGACCCCGGTGTACTCGTCGGGCCCGCAGATGACCGACGGCACCGACATCCCGATGGAGCGGACCGCCGTCCCGATGGAGTGGGATCAGGTCAAACAGCAACTGCAACGGCTGACCGATGCGGTCGGCCCCAACGGCGCCGACCCGGGTGCCGCGGCGCGCGCCATCGACGTCGGCGCGCAAAACCTCGACGGCGCAGGACAATCCATCAACAACTCGATAACCCAGCTCTCCGACGTGATGGGCACGCT
Source organism: Gordonia polyisoprenivorans (assembly GCF_017654315.1). Classification (NCBI taxonomy): domain Bacteria; kingdom Bacillati; phylum Actinomycetota; class Actinomycetes; order Mycobacteriales; family Gordoniaceae; genus Gordonia; species Gordonia polyisoprenivorans. The sequence continues at coordinate 5,654,357 of NZ_CP072203.1, read as the reverse complement.
GGCATCGGGACGGGACGACCTGTTCACCACGATCCGCAACCTACAGAAGCTGACCGACGCGCTCTCGTCGAGCCATGAGCAGATGGTGCAGTTCAACGGACGCATCGCGTCGGTATCGAGCGTCCTCGCCGACAACACCGATCAACTCAACGGTGCTCTGCACAACCTGGATTCGGCGATGACCGACGTCCAGAACTTCATCAACACCAACCAGAACTCGTTGACCGGCGCGGTGTCGCGGCTGGCGCAGACCACCGGCATCCTGGCCGCCAAGGACGAACAGATGCGCGGGCTGCTGCATTCGGCGCCCAACCAGCTCGCCAACTTCTACAACATCTACAACCCGCTGACCGGATCGTTGTCCGGGGTGTTCGGACTCGGTATGGGCAACAACCTGATCACGCTGCTGTGCGGGACGATGGAGGCCAACAACCGGCCCGGCCAGAGCCAGGTCGACATCGACAAATGCGTCGACACCCTGGCGCCCGTGCTGCAGTCCATCGTCGTCGCCTACCCGCCGTTCATGTCCAATCCGGTCAACGGCATCAACGCGACACCCGGCCAGGTGACCTACCAGAACGCCGACGTGGCCGCGCGCGCCCAGCAGGGCATCCGGAACCAGGATGCGGCGACCCGACGCGCCAACGGCGGTGGGCCGCTCGCCGACCTGCTCGTCCCGTGGGGCGGTGCGGGCTGATGCGCCGGCTGCGGTGGCGTGACCTACGCCTGATCCTGCTCGTCGCCACGGTGACGGTGCTGGCCTCGGCGTGCGGCTTCAACGGCGTCAACAGCCTGCCGGTACCCGGCGCGCAGGGCACCGGCGACGGTTCGTACAAGATCAGCGCCGTCATCCCCAGTGCTGCGGGCCTGACCAACAACGCGCCCGTGCTCATCGACGACGCCACCGTCGGCAGCGTCGGATCGATCAGCGTCGCACCCGGATGGAACGCCAAGGTCGACATCCGGCTCAACCCGGGCGTGAAGGTGGCCGACGGATCGCACGTCATGGTCGGGATGACCAGCGTGCTCGGATCGACCCACCTCGAGATCGTCGAGCCGACGGGGACCGCCACGGGCTACATGCAGGCCGGCGATCAGATCCCGCTGCCGAAGTGCCCGAAGGTCGACAACATCGCCCAGCCGACCGAAGCCGCTGTCGCCGACATCAATTCGGCCCAACAGGTGGCCGGTTGCAACTATCCGACCACCGAGCAGGTCCTCAGCGCGTTGTCGGTGGTACTCAACGGTGGTGGGCTGTCGCAGTTCGGCGACATCGTCCACGAGATGAGCCAGATCTTCGACGGCCACGATCAGCAGATCCGGGCCCTGATCCCGCAGCTGACCACCCTGGTCGGAGACCTGAACAGGCAGACCGACAACATCATTCGCGCAGGCGAGGGCCTCGACCGACTCACCGTTGCGGTCAATCAGCAGACCCCGACGCTGCAGAAGGCGTTGCGCGACGGCCCGCAGATCCTCAAGCTCCTCAACGATCAACGTCAGCAGTTCGTCAACGCCCTCGACGCGGTCGGGCGTCTGTCGTCGACGACCAACGATGTCCTCGACGCGAATTCGCAGGACATCAAGACGATCGTGGCCAACATGGCCAAGGCGTTCCAGGGTCTGGCCGCCGCCGGCCCGGCACTGCCGGGTTCGCTGCGCCTGCTCCTGACCTTCCCGTTCCTGGAGGAGGAGATCCCGACGATGGTCAAGGGCGACTACATCAACTCCGACCTCGTCCTCGACCTCACGATCCCCAAGCTGCAACGCAGCATCCTGCGGTCGGTCGGAGTCGTCGGCCCCGAGGGTGTCACCGGCCAGCCCGCCGGCGCAGCCGGACGTGGCCTCAACCCGTTCACCTCGCCGCTGCAGCCGGGTGACGAAACCCGCTCGGAGAACGCCCCTCCCATTCCGGCCACCCAGAACACCCCGGGATCGAACGGAGGCGGCAACTGATGAAGATCACCCGTTTCGTCCGCATCCAGCTGATCATCTTCGCGATCGTCACCGTCATCGCGATTGTCGCGATGGCCCTGTTCTACGTGCGCATTCCGGCGATGTTCGGAGTCGGACGGTATGCGGTGACCCTCCAGTTGCCCAACACCGGTGGGCTGTACGAGAACGCCAACGTGGCCTTCCGCGGCGTCAACGTCGGCAAGGTCAAGTCGGTGCGGCTCACCGAGAACGGGGTGGCGGCGACCCTGTCCATCGACAGTGGCACCAAGATCCCCACGAATTCCGCGGCGTCGGTACACAGCGTGTCCGCGGTCGGTGAGCAGTACGTCGAATTCACCCCGCCCACCGGCGATTCCAGCTCCGACTACCTCGCCGACGGCGCAACGGTATCGACAACCGATGTGCCGGTGGAGATCTCGTCGGTCCTCGACCAGGCGACGGCCTTGCTCAACCGCGTCGGCGACAGCAATCTGCGCTCACTCATCGACGAGGCCTTCGACGCGTTCAACGGCACCGCCGAAGACCTGCGGCGCCTGATGGACTCGATGATCCTGCTCGTCGATGACGCAGACAAGAACTCGGACGTGACCATCGATCTCGTCAAACAGGCGGGACCGTTGATGGCCACCCAGTCGGCCACCGCCGATCAGATCCGGGCGTGGACCGCCGACGCGGTCAAGGTGACAGATCAGTTGCGCGCCAACAACCCCGAGATCACCGACCTGCTTCAGAAGGGACCCTCGGTGGCGTCGTCGGCGCAGAAGCTGTTCGCCTCGATGGACCAGTCGCTGCCCCTGTTGCTGGCCAACCTCAACACGGTGTCGAAGACGACGGCGGTGTATCTGCCGAACCTGCAACAGGTCCTGGTGATCTATCCGCGTCTGATCGACACCCTGCTGACCGCGTTGAACGCCGGCGACCCGCGGTACGGCCCGAGCGTCGAATTCTCGCTGGGTTTCCAGGATCCGCCGCCGTGCACCATCGGCTACCTGCCGCCGTCGCAATGGCGCAGCCCCGCCGTGCAAACCGCGCGCGACCTGCCGCCGGGCATGCTGTGCCGGGTACCGCAGAACTCGCAGATCGCCGTGCGCGGCGCACGCAACTTTCCGTGTGCGGAATTCCCCGGCAGGCGGGCCCCGACCCCCGAGGAATGCCGCACCGGGTACAAGCCGATCAGCAATCAGGTGGTGCCGTTTCCCAACGGCATTCCGGGCATCCTGCCCGCACCCGCCGGATATGTCACCCAGGGGACGCCGACCGAACAAGAGGACGGTCCCGCGGTCTACGGCACCACGTACGATCCGGAGTCGGGTGACTTCATCGGCCCCGACGGACGCACGTACAACGCCGGCACCGGTACCGGCACCGACAACGATCAGCAAGGACAAGGCAGCACATGGCAGAGCCTGATCACCGGAGCGGTGGACGCCCAGTGACGCCGGCTTCGCAAGCCCGGACCCCGGTCCGGTCGGCGCCGCTGCGCCGACGTCGTACGCCGACCAAGCCCGACGAGGCGCCTCAGGTCGAGGCACCGAAAGTCGAGGCACCACCGGCCGACACCGCGCCGGCCGACACCGCACCGGCCGAGGTCGCGACGCCCGAGCAGCCGTCGCCGGCGGTGAATCTGACCAAACCCGAGCGCACCGGCCCGGTGGCCGACCCGGATGAGTTGGTCTCCTCGCTGAGCTATCGCGAGCGGCGTCAACGCCGGATGGCTGCCGCCCCGGGTGGCGACGATGCCGCACCGGTCACCAAGGTCTCCGCGCTGCGGGCGCGATCGGATCGCTCGATCGTGGCGTGGGTCGCGACGGGACTCGCGGTGATCGTCATCGTCGGGTGCCTCGTCGCCTCGGCGGTGTTCGCGATCGCACTCGGACGCATCGACCATCAGCGGGATCTGCGCGCGGAGTACTCGTCGTTCGCCCAGCAGATGACGGTCACGATGACCAGCCTCAATCCGGGCAACGTCGACGCCGCGATGAAGACCATGTCGGACAAGACCAGCGGCACCGCCCAGCAACGACTCAACGAGTCCATGGGGCAAGCGGTCTCGCTCATCCGGGACCAGAAACTCGACGTGCAGTCCACCGTCATCAGCGACGCCGTCACCAAGGCCGACGCCGACGAGGGCACGGTGATCGTCGTCTACGGCTGGCAGATGAAGCCGACGGACCCCAAGGAGCAGACCATCGTCCAGACCTTCCGGTGGCGGGTCGACATCACCCGGATCAACGGCGAGCTGAAGATGACCGATTTCGAGTGGGTGACATGATGCGGCTGTCGGTTGCACAGGTCCTCGCGGGCGTCCTCACATTGCTGGTCGTGGCATCGGTGGCGCTCGCCGGGGTACTCGGCTACCGCTACCTCGACGCCCGATGGACCGAACAGGCCCGGGACTCGTCGCTGGATGCGGCGAGGTCGTACGCCACCACGATGTTCGGATACGACCCGGGCAACGTCGAAGCCCACGTCAACAGTTCGAAGTCGGTGGTCACCGGTGCCGCGAAGTCCCAGTACGACAAGCTCATCACCAATCCCGTTCAGGGACAGAACATCGACTTCATCGAGGGTGTGAAGAAGCAGCAGGTGGTCTCCCAGGCCGTCATCCAGGACGCCGGGGTGGTCACCAACACCCGCGACTCCTCGACGGTCCTGATCTTCATGAACCAGTCGGTCAGCCGCGGCGGCAAGGATCTGGTGCGCGTCGACCCGAGCCGGTTGACGTTCGCGATGGTCAAGCAGGACGGCCGCTGGATGATCCAGAACATCGACGTCATCACCGACGACTCGTTCCGCAGCCGCATCCAGCAGGTGTCGACGCCGCCGCCCGGCGCGGTACCGTTGCCTGGACCGAGTGATACGTCCACCTCGGCCCCGGCTCCCGATTCCGCCGCGCCCGATTCTTCTGCACCCCAGACGAGTGCGCCCGCGCCATCGGTGGTGCCGACCCCGTAAACCCAGGGAGGCGACGCGATGAGCGATCACATTCTGACCGATGACCAGATCGCCGCCCTGACCCCCGAGGACCGCCGCGATCTGATCGTCCGTCTGGCCCGCCCGCTCGACGACGTGTTGCCGGATCCGGTCAAACGCAATCGGATTCGACGTGCCCGCATCGGGCTCATGGCCGGTGGTGCGATCGGCCTGATCCCATGGATCGTCTTCCTCGGGTTGAGCCTTCCGGTCGACTACGTCGCCCACAACTGGTCGATCACCTGGGTCGGTTTCGACGTCCTGCTCGTCGCGATGATGGCCACCACCGCCGTCCTGGCGTGGCAGCGCCGGCAGATGCTGGTGCTCGCCGGCTTCGCCACCGGACTCCTGCTGATCTGCGATGCATGGTTCGACATCATGACCGCCGCACCGGCCGACCGCTGGATCTCGTTGCTGACCGCGGCCTTCGCGGAACTCCCGCTGGCAGCCCTGCTCATCGTCGGCACCATGCGATTGATCCGCCTGACCGGGGTGCGACTCTGGCTCCTCGAGCCGCACTCCCGGCTGTGGCATCTGCCGATGCTGTTCACCTGAGTTGCGCGCGGGCAACCCGGGCGTCACCGGCTACTGCGCGGGTTCGTACCCCATCGGCAGCATGGTCGACTTGTGCTCGACGAAGGATTCGAGTCCCTCCGGTCCGCATTCGCGACCGATACCGGAGTTCTTGTAGCCGCCGAACGGTGATCCGGGATCGATGGCGTAGAAGTTGATGCCGAAGGTTCCGGTGCGGATCCTGCCGGAGATCTCGATGCCGCGTTCGACGTCGGAGGTCCACACCGACCCGGCCAATCCGTAGTCGGAGTCGTTGGCGATCGCGATGGCCTCGTCGACGTCGTCGTAGTCGATCACCGAGAGCACCGGGCCGAAGATCTCCTCCTGGGCGATCGTCATGTCGTTGGTGACGTCGGTGAAGATGGTCGGGGTGATGAAGTGGCCGCCATCCAGATCGGCGGGGCGCGTGCTCTCCAATACCGGTGTGGCTCCGGCCTTCTTGCCGGCCTCGATGTATCCTTCGATGCGTTGCAGTTGGCGCTCGCTGATCACCGGGCCGAGCTGCACCTCCGGATCCGAGGGCAGGCCGACCTTCATCGCCTTGGCCGCCTCGACCATCACCGAGACGATCTCGTCGCGGCGGCTGCGCGGCACCAGGACCCGAGTCTGCGCGACGCATGCCTGCCCGGTGTTGAACAGACCCAGGAACACCAGCATGCCGAGGTTGGCGAGGTCGACGTCGTCGAGGACGATGGCCGCGGATTTGCCGCCGAGTTCGAGGGAGCAGCGCTTGAGGCTCTGCGCGCAGGCCGCACCGATCGCCTTGCCCGCCGCGGTCGAGCCGGTGAAGGTGATCTTGTCGACGTCGGGGTGGTTCACCAGGGCTTCGCCGGTGGCGGTCGCGCCGGGCACCACCGAGATGACGCCCTCGGGTACGCCGGCCTCGGTGAAGATCTCCGCGAGCAGGTTGGCCGTCATCGGGGTTTCCGGTGCCGGTTTGAGCACCACTGAGCATCCGGCGGCCAGCGCTGCCCCGAACTTGTTGCACACCAGGAACAGTGGGACGTTCCACGCGGTGATCGCTCCGACCACCCCGACGGGTTCACGGGTGACCACGGTGGTGCCGAACAGTCCGGTGCGGTACTCCTGCCACGGGTAGTTGCGGGCGGCATCGGCGTAGGCCCGCAGCACACCGGTTCCGGGTAGTTTCTGCAGCATGTCGATGGCGCTCGGCGGTGCGCCCATCTCGGCGGAGACCACGGCGCCGATCTCGTCGAAGCGGGCATCGATCAGGTCGGCGACGCGCTCGAGGACCTCGGCGCGTTCGGCGGCCGGTCGTGACGACCACACACCCGAGTCGAATGCGGCGCGCGCCGCGCGTACGGCGGTGTCCACGTCGGTCTCGTCGGCCAGCGGTACCGATCCCACACGTTCTCCGGTGGCGGGGGAGAAGACCTCGAGAGTTTCGGTGGAATGCGGTGCGACCCAGGTACCTCCCAGGTACAGGCTGGTCTGGTCGCCCCCGACGCGGGTGCCGGCCTCGACGGTCTCGGTCATGACAGATGCTCCTCGGTCCTGCGGGCACATCGCCGGACATGGCGAGGCGCGCGTGTGAATGCCTTCACCACCGATACTAGAACACGTTCTAATTGTCCACGTTCTGATTGCCGTCGACGATCTCGCCGAACCCGCTCAGGCGCCGAAGTGGATCCGGGCTTCCATGGTTGCCACGGCCTCGTCGAACACGTGGCACCGGGCGGGATAATCGGCGGCCTCGAGCAGTTCCTGGCGGTCGGCCGGCCCGATGGGGAGCCGGGCCGCCCAGCCGAAGAGCCCGACGGTGGCCAGGTCGGCGGCGTCGAAGAGCGGGACTTCGTCGTCGAGGGGAACCCCGCGCGCGGCGAACGACTCCTCGACCAGCGCACGCACGCGCGCGCCGATACCGGTGAGTCGCTGCACCGACGCGTCGTCGAGCGACGGTTCGGACAGCGGGCGGATGAGCGCGCGCGGATACGGGTCGTCGGGGAGCCAGTCGACGACCCGGAACCGCCACGTCCCGGTACACGAGATCAGGGTCTGACCGTCGGGTTCGGTCACGGCGGTCTCGATGTCGGCGAAGGTTCCGACGTCATGCCGGACGTCGCCACCACCGACCTCACGGCCGCGTGCGATCAGCACGACACCGAACCCGGACACCGGTGGGTCGTCGGTCGAGTCGTCACCGGAGAGGCAGTCGTGCAACATCTGCCGGTAGCGCGGCTCGAAGATGCGCAGCGGCAGACTTTCTCCCGGGAGCAATGCCGCCCCGAGCGGGAACATCGGCGCCGGTCGCGGTTGCGCGCCGGCGAAGTGTTCGGGTCCGGTGGACGTCAGGAGCTCGGCTTGGCGTCGAGGACCACCTCGAACTCGAGGAGGTCGGCTCCGGAAGCGACGGGCTTGGCGCGCTCCCCGGCGTGTGCCTCGCGAGCCGGGCCGGCGGCCCACGCCTGGAAGTCCTCCTCGGATTCCCACTGGGTCACCACGAAGTACCGGTCGTCACCCTTGACCGGGCGCAGCAACTGGAACCCGAGGAAGCCCTTCGAGCCGTCGACGGAATGGGCCCGGTGGGCGAAGCGCTTCTCGAGCTCGGGGCCTGCGCCCTCGGGGACATGGATTGCATTGATCTTCACAACAGCCATGGCACAAGCCTAGACCCCGCGGCGAGTCCGAATCGCGGGGCGAGCCGGGTAATCTCGTCGGTTGTGACGCGAGGTGTGGCCGACGGGGAGATGCTCGACCGGGGGCTGCTCGACTACGGAGGACTCGGCGCCGACGACCCGGCTCAGGGAGTGGGTCCGATCGTGCTCGTGCACGGCCTGATGGGCCGGGGCCGCACGTGGCGTCGGCAGGTGCCGTGGCTACGACGCTACGGTCGGGTTTTCACCTTCGACGCGGCGTTCCACACCGGTACCCCCGATGCCGTTCTCACCGATCCGGGTCAGGTGTCGACCGAGCGGTTCGTCGCCGACCTCGCCGAGATACTCACCTGGATCGACCTGGGTCCCGCTGTGCTGGTTGGTCATTCGATGGGCGCGCTGCACTCGTGGTGCGTGGCGGCCCGCTACCCGGAGTTGGTGTCGGCGCTCGTGGTGGAGGACATGGCCCCGGATTTCCGCGGCCGCACCACCGAGAACTGGACCCCGTGGGTCTCGTCCTGGCCGGAGCGGTTCGCCTCGCCCGCCGAGGCGATCGCGTTGTTCGGTCCGGTCGCCGGCCGCTACTTCTACGAGGCCTTCGACGACGGGCGGCTGCACGGCGACGTGAAGACCTGGACTGCGATCGCCGACGAGTGGGGTCGGCGGGACTTCTGGGCGCAATGGTGGAAAGTCGGCGTACCGAGCCTGGTGATCGAGGCGCAGGCTGGCGTCACCCCACCCGGTCAGATGCGAAAGATGGCGTCGGGCAACGACTTCGCGACCTATCTCCTCGCCACCGGAGCCGGGCATCTGATCCACGACGACGCACCCGACTTTTATCGCGGGGCCGTCGAGGCGTTTCTCTCGGGGTTGTCCTCGCGGCTGCGGTAGGGGCCTGCGCAAACGCCGACGCCCGCCGCCACCGTGAGGTGACGACGGGCGTCGGCGTTATTGAAAGGGCGACGCGCAGCAGGCTTTTCGCCTACACCGGCGCCGGAGCGACGTAACCGCCGGTCAGTCGGCGGTAGCAGTGCGCGTAGAACAGCTGCCCGAGCGGCCACGTCACGATGAGGCCGATGTAGCAGAGGATGGTGCCGATGTAGGAGAGCACGTAGGCGACCACGAGCGTCAGCAGCGAGTTCGACACCGATGAGCGCGACAGGTTTGTCGATGCGCTCATCGCGGCGCCGAGGCCGAGCTTCTTGTCGATGACGAAGAAGATCGAGAACTGCAGCAGGAAGATCGCGATCAGACCGGGAATGATGCAGAGCACCAGGCCGACCGCGGTGATCAGGCCGACGACGATGGCGGTGCCGACGACCGGGCCGAAGCGATCCGGCTTCAGGAAGGTCGCCACGGAAACCGGCTGACCGTCGGCCACGCGGATTGCGCCGGTGATCATCGATGCCGACAGATACATGATGGCGACGAAGACGACCACGTACAGCACGATTCCGAGGAGCAGGCCACCGGCTCCGAGGTTGCTGGTCTGCACGTTGTAGCTGTAGGTGCCGCCGTATCCGTTGTCGAAGGTCTCGGTGGTCGTCGACGTGGACAGCGCGATGATCGCGAAGTACACGCCCACCATGACACCGCCGATGAGGAACATGATCAGTCCCGGCACGATCATCGGTCCGGGGTTGGCCTTGAACTGGGCCCACGCCCAGCTCAGCGCCTCGCCGATGTTGACCTGCTGCGGAGCGCCTGTCGGTGCCCCGGGTACTCCGGCCCCGGGTGCGCCGTACGGCGGGGGCGTGGCGCCGGGCGGCACCGCGCCGTATCCGCCTGCCGGAGCACCGGATTCGGGTGCGCCATAGCCCGGCTGCTGTCCGTACGACGGGGGCTGCTGACCGTATCCGGGAGGCTGCTGTCCATACGACGGGGGCTGCTGGCCGTAGCCCGGCGGCTGCTGCGGGGGTGGTGTCTGCCCGTACTGGGTGGAGCCGTAGGGATCGGGGGTTCCCGGGCCCTGCGGATTCGGCGGACCGTATCCGGGCTGCTGCGGCTTGCTGAAGTCAGGACCCTCGTTGGGTGGCTCTGTCATGGGGGACAAGTTAGCAGGTGAAAGCCGCAATCAGGTGAAGTTGCGCGGACGGTGTCATCCGGTCTGTAGAGGTCTGGTCATCCGCTCGGCGCAGATGTCTGCCGGAGGCGTAGTCGGCCCTCACGATCCCTCGCCCGCCAAGCAGTACCGACCGTCGGCGGTGAGCTCGACGAGTCCGTCGGTGAGCAAGGAGTCCAGCGCGCGGTCGCGCTGGGACGTATCGGTGATCCACACCGCGTCCAGGCGTGTCCGATCGACCGGAAAATCGTTGTCGCGCAACACGTCCAGGAGTAGTCCGCGTACCTGGCGGTCGGTACCGGCGAACTTCTGCACCCGACGACGCGGGCCGACATGGGCGGGCCGGCCCAGCTTCACCCAGGCACAACCGGTGATGGGGCAGTCGTCGCAGCGCGGGTTGCGTGCGGTGCACACCAGCGCGCCCAACTCCATCAGCGCCGCCGAGTAACGGGGCGCGGTGCGGGCGAACGATCCACGCGGGGTCCGCGGGAGCAGTGCCTCCGCGTCGGCGAGGTCCGAGCGCGACGGATTGCCGGGCTCGGCGCGGCCGTGCACCGCCCGCGCGATGACCCGCCGCACATTGGTGTCGACGACGGGGACCGCCTGCCCGTAGGCGAAGCAGGCGACCGCGCGTGCCGTGTAGTCGCCGATGCCCGGCAGGCCCAACATGGTGGCGACGTCCTCGGGGACGCGGTCATCGTGGTCGGTGGCCAGCACCTTGGCGCATTCGTGCAAGCGCAACGCACGCCGGGGATAGCCGAGCTTGCCCCAGGCGCGCAGCACGTCGGCCGGACTCGACGCCGCCATCGCCGACGGTGCGGGCCAGCGCTGCACCCATTCGGTCCACGGGCCGATCACCCGGGACACCGGGGTTTGCTGCAACATGATCTCGCTGATGAGGATCTGCCAGGCCGGAAGCCCGGGCGCACGCCAGGGCAGATCGCGTTCATGGCGATCGAACCATGCGAGAACGGTGGTAGGTGGCAGACTGGTTCCCATGATCGGACTCACCCCGAAACGTGCATGGCAGGTACTCCTGGAGGGCAACCGGCGCTTCGTCGCCGGAGAATCGCAACATCCCAGCCAGGGTATCGAGGACCGTCACCGCCTCGCCGCCGGGCAGAACCCGCACGTCGTGCTGTTCGGATGCGCGGATTCACGTCTGGCCGCCGAGATCATCTTCGACCAGGGCCTCGGCGACATGTTCGTCGTCCGCACCGCCGGTCACGTCCTCGACTCCGCGGTCCTCGGCTCGCTCGAGTACGCGGCGGAGGTGCTCGAGGTCCCGCTGATCGTGATCCTCGGTCACGACAGTTGCGGTGCGGTCAAGGCGACCCTCGACGCGCTCGACGACCTGCAGATCCCGGGCGGCTACATCCGCGACGTCGTCGAACGCGTGACGCCCAGCATCCTGGCCGGTCGCAGCGAGGGCCTGACGCGCGTCGATGAGTTCGAGGCCCGGCACGTCGTGGAGACCGGTCAGCTGCTGATGCAGCGCAGCCGGATCATCGCCGACCGTGTCGCCGCGGGAAAGCTGGCCATCGTCGGGCTGACCTACGCCCTCAGCGAGGGCGCTGTTCAGCTGCGCGGTGTGTACGGCGACATCGGCGTGAGTGGTCAGGCCGTCCTGCCGGTGCAGCACACCGAACTCCCCGACGCCGAATCGGCCTAGGTTCCGTGGCCGCGGTGCGCGCGTGATGCCCGTTACCCCACCGGCCCCGTTACCTCACCGGCCCCGCAAGTTTCATGCGACACGCCGACCGACCTCGCCGAGGGCGGTCGGCGTGGCCGTTAGCGTTGGGGCGTGATCGAACCGCAAGGGCCACTCCCACCCGAAATCTATTGGCGACGCCGCATCGTCGCCGGTGGAGTGCTGGTGGCTGTGCTCGCCCTGGTGGTCGGGTTGGTCGTGTGGGCGCAATCGGGTGGCGGTGACGACACGTCGAATACCGCATCCAAGGCGACCCCCTCATCGACGACACCGTCGACCGCGACGACCAATGCCTCGGTCGATCCGTCGCAGGCGCCGTCCGGTGGCGGCACCGGCGGTGGTGGTGGCGGTGCGCCCGCCGACAGCAGTGCCAACCCGAGCGCGCCTCCGTCGGGCTCGGCGGCCGTGCCGGCGCCGGGCGGAAATCCCGCGGCAGCAGACGCGAACATGCCACTGTGCCCGGACAACTCGATCGCCGTCGTGCTCTACACCGACAAGCCGACCTACACCACCGGGAGCCAGCCGGTGTTCACCATCGTGGTGACCAACGCGGGACTGTCCGCATGTGCGCGCGACGTCGGCAAGGCCGCCCAGAACGTGATTGTGCGCACCCTCGACGGCACCCGCACGCTGTGGACCGCGAGTGACTGCTCGCAGATCAACACCGCCAACAATCAGGTGTTGCAGCCGCAACAGCAGGTCAAGGACACCATCACGTGGTCCGGCACCACCAGCAACCCGGGCTGCGACAAGCCGCGCACCCCGGTGCCCGCCGGCTCCTATCAGGCAATCGGAAAGCTCGGCGAGAAGGAGTCGGCGCCGATCACGTTCAACTTCGTGGCGCCGGCCCAGCCCTAACCGGTCCCGCGCACCATCAATTCGACGGGTAGGAGCACCGATTCGACCTCGCGCCCCTCGATGAGATCGAGCAGGCCACGAGCCGCCGTCGCACCGATCCGGCGCGCCGGGGACGCAACGGTCGTCAGCGGCACCGGGAGTTGGGCGGCGATGGGGATGTCGTTGTAGCCGACGAGCGCGAGGTCGTCCGGGATCTGTAGGCCGAGGTCGCGGGCCACACCGAGCACGCCGATGGCGATGGTGTCGGAGACGGCGAAGATCGCGCGTGGCCGGTGCGGACCGTCGAGCAGTTGGCGACCGGCTTCGATACCGCCGTCGACGTCGAAAGCCGACGTCACGATCCTGTTGGGTGGCAACTCGATTCCCGCCTCACCGAGACCGTCGAGGAATCCGGCGAGCCGGTCGGTAGCGGTGGTGGCGTGTGCAGGTCCGCCGATGACGGCGAGGTCGGTGTACCCGCGATCGATGAGATGTCGTGCCGCGAGCCGGCCGCCCTCGCGGTCGTCCCCGCCGACGAAGGGTAGTCCGGCGTCGGCATGCCGGGTGACCGTCAGCATCGGGACGTTCACGGTCAGCGACTCGATGAATTCGGCTGCCGGAGCGTGTAATCCGCCCAGGAGTAGGCCATCGACCCGGCGGCCGACGAGCAACTCGATGGCGTCGCGCTGGGCGGCGGCGTCATCAGGTGGGCTCGCCAACAGCACCGAATAGCCTGCGCGCGTGGCGGCTTCGTCGATGCCCTGATAGGTGGTGGCGACGACGCCGTCGGTCAGACGGGTCATCACGACCCCGAGAGTCGTGGTCTTGCGGGTGCGCAGGCTGGCCGCCCAGACGTTGCGCCGGTAGCCGAGTTCCTCGGCGGCGCGCCGCACCCGCTGGGCCGAGGGCGACCAGCCGTCGACCGGCTCGGGCTGCCGCAATACCCGCGACGCCGTCGACACGTGGACTCCGGCGTGCTCGGCGATCTCCTTGAGCGTCGGCGCCCGGTGGCCACGCGTCGGCCGGCTGTCTGACGACTGTCCTGGCATCGGCGGTGGTGGTCCTTCCTCGGGTCGGCGCGCTTGTTGACGGATGCGGCGATGCGCCATAGCCTACGTGATGCAAACGATCGTGCAAACGTTCTCACAAACGATTGCACACGGTTCTCGCACCCGCCAGGAGGATGCCCATGCCCGCTCAGGACCTCACGCAACTGTTCGCCCTCGACTCGCTGCTCGACGCCGACGAGATCGCCATCCGCGACACCGTCCGCAAGTTCGGTCAGGAGCGGCTGCGGCCGCATATCGGCGACTGGTTCGAGAAGGGTGCGCTACCGGCCCGCGAGCTGGCAAAGGAACTCGGAGCGCTCGGTGCCCTCGGCATGCACCTGGAGGGATACGGCTGCCCGGGGACGAGTGCGACAGCCTACGGCCTGGCCTGCCTCGAACTCGAGGCCGTCGACTCGGGTATCCGCAGCCTGGTGTCGGTTCAGGGATCGCTGGCGATGTTCTCGATCCACCACTGGGGCAGCGAGGAGCAGAAGCAGGAGTGGTTGCCGCGCATGGCCGCCGGCGAGGCCATCGGATGCTTCGGGCTGACCGAGCCGGACTTCGGGTCGAATCCCGCGGGGATGCGCACCAACGCCAAACGTGACGGCGATGACTGGGTACTGAACGGCACCAAGATGTGGATCACCAACGGGTCGATCGCCGATGTCGCGGTGGTGTGGGCGCAGACCGATCTCGAGGAATCTGCGCGCGGCATCCGGGGATTCGTCGTCCCGACCGACATCCCGGGGTTCTCGGCACCGGAGATCACGAAGAAGATGTCGCTGCGGGCCTCGGTCACCTCCGAGTTGGTGCTCGACGACGTGCGGCTGCCGGCGTCGGCGATGCTGCCGGAGGCCGCCGGACTCCGTGGGCCGCTCACGAGCCTGGGTGAGGCGCGCTTCGGCATCATCTTCGGTGCGATCGGTGCCGCCCGCGACTGTCTGGAAACGGCCGTCGAGTACGCGCAGTCACGCGCCGTGTTCGACAAACCGCTTGCGGCATACCAGATCACGCAGACCAAGATCGCCGACATGGCGCTCGAGGTCGGCAAGGGGCATCTGCTCGCCTATCACCTCGGCCGGCTCAAGGACCGTGGCGAACTGCGCCCGGAACAGGTCAGCACCGGCAAGCTCAACAATGTGCGTGAGGCGATCGCGATCGCTCGTGAGTGCCGAACCATTCTGGGCGCCAACGGGATCACCCTGGAATACCCGGTGATCCGGCACGCCAACAACCTCGAATCGGTACTCACCTACGAGGGCACCTCGGAGGTGCATCAACTGACCATCGGCAAAGCACTGACCGGGGAGGACGCGTTCCGGTGACGGGCGCCCTGGACGGGCTGGTCATCGCCGACTTCGGTCGGGTGCTGGCCGGTCCGTACGCCACGATGCTGCTCGCCGACCTCGGCGCCGAGGTCATCAAGGTCGAGCGACCCGGCACCGGCGACGACACGCGCAGTTGGGGTCCGCCGTGGGTCGGTGAGGACTCGTCGTACTTCCTGTCGGTCAACCGCAACAAGGAGTCGGTGGCCCTCGACCTCGCCGATCCCGCCGGCCTCGCCGCCGCCCGCGAGCTGACCGATCGGGCCGACGTCGTCGTCGAGAACTTCCTGCCCGGCACGCTGGACCGGTTAGGTCTCGGATACGACGCTGTCGCACAACGTAATCCGGACATCGTGTACTGCTCGGTCACCGGCTTCGGCGGCAACAATCAGCTACCGGGCTACGACCTGTTGATCCAGGCGGTCGGCGGCCTGATGAGCATCACCGGCCCCGATGCCGACACCCCGACCAAGGTCGGCGTCGCGATGGTCGACGTCATCACCGGCCTGCACGCCGCGGTGGGTATCCTTGCCGCGCTTCGTCATCGGGACGCGACCGGCCAGGGCCAGCGCATCGAGGTGAACCTGCTCTCGTCGTTGTTGTCGGCCCTGGTCAACCAGTCGTCGGCGTATGTGGCCGCGGGTGTGGTGCCACACGCCATGGGAAATCGGCACCCGAGCATCACGCCGTACGAGGTGTTCTCGACGGCCGATCGGCCACTGGTGCTCGCCGTCGGCAACGACCGGCAGTTCGCCGCGCTCGCCGATGTGCTGGGGCAGCCCGATCTTGCTGCCGACGAACGCTTTTCGACCAACAAGGCCCGGGTGGCACACCGCGATGACCTGGTCGGGCTGCTCAACGAGGCGCTGTCACACGACACCGCCGACGCCTGGTTCACCGTGCTCACCGCGCGCGGCGTGCCATGCGGACCGCTCAACGACGTCGCCGATGCGATCGCACTCGCCGAGCGACTCGGGCTCGCGCCGGTCGTCGAGATCGATGATCCCCGGCGCGACGGCCCGATCACCCAGATCGCCAACCCCATTCGGATGAGCGCGACGCCACCGACCTACCGAACGGCGCCGCCGCGGTTGGGCGAGGACGACCGGTAGGCGAGGACCGGCGTGGCTAGTCGTAGCGCTCGATGCTCGACTCGGCCAGCCGCGACAGCCCCTCGCGGATGTGGCGAGCCCAGATGCTGCCGATGCCCTCGACGGCCTGCAGGTCGGCGGCCGAGGAGGCCAGCAACGCCTGCAGGGTGCCGAAGCTGCGGACCAGCCGGTCGACGTGGGCGAACTGCAGTCGTGAGATCCGGGCCAGCATGCGGTAGCCGCGCGGGCTCATCGCGGTGTCCTGGGCCTCGATGGTGGTCGGGTAGCCGAAGGCGCCGGCCAGCAGTGTGAGATCGAGGAGGTCGGCGTCGGAGAGCGCCTCGACCGTCTCGAGGGTGTGGTGCACCTCCTCGGGGGTCGCCGGCTCGGGGCTGGCGTAGTAGTCGCGGACCAGTAATTCGCGGACGGTGTCGTTCTCGGAGATCAACTCCTCGAGCTGCAGGCTCACCTGTCGTCCGTTGGTGCCCAGTTCCAGGACGTACTCCTCGATCTCGACACCCACCCGGCGGACCATCTCCATCCGCTGTGCCGTCGACATCGCGTCACGCAGCAGGACGTAGTCCTCGATCTCGGCGCGGCCGAGTGCCGAGATCACCTCATCGAGGCGAGCCTTGTAGCGCTCGAGTGTCGACAGCGCCACGTTGGCGCGGGAGAGGATCGGGTCGGGGCTCTCGACGACGCGTCGCACCCCTTCGGCGTAGACGCTGACGATCGACATCGACGCGCTCACCGAGATCACCGGATACCCGGTCTGGATGGCGGTGCGTTCGGCGGCGCGGTGGCGGGTTCCGGACTCCTCGGTGGGAATCGACGGATCCGGCACCAGCTGCACGTTTGCCCGGACGATGCGTTTGCCGTCGGTGGAGAGCACCACGGCGCCGTCCATCTTGGCGAGCTCCCGCAGTCTCGTCGGCGCGAATTCGACGTCGAGCTGGAAGCCGCCGTCGCAGATCTTCTCGACGTCGGAGTCGTGGCCGAGCACGATCAACGCCCCGGTGCCACCGCGCAGGATGCGTTCGAGACCGTCGCGCAGCCCGGTGCCTGGCGCCACGCGGGCCAGTGTTTCCTTGATCAGTTCCGAGCGCCCGGCGTCGGTGCGCCCGTACTGGTCGGTTCTGGCTCCCTCGACCATCGTTGTCCCTTCGTGCGTCATCGCGTCCGATCACCTGACACGTGCGGGAATCGGCATGACTAGGGTAACGGGACGTGAGCACCCCCTCTCGTTCCGATCGCCCCGGTGGATTCGTCGTCCCCGCCGACCTCGAGGCCGTGACGCGTCATCCGAAGGCCGCCGGACCGGGTGAGCCCATCCGCATGCACAACCCGATGTGCTTGGGATGTGGCGAGGATGCGCCCCGCGGGCTGCATCTGGTGGTCCGGGCGGGGGAGGGTTTCACCGTCGAGACCGAGATGGACGTCGAACCGTGGATGGAAGGCGGTCCCGGCGTCATCCACGGCGGTGTGCTCTCGACCGCGTTCGACGAGGTGATGGGTACCGCTCCGCTTCTCGTCGGGCCGTCGGCGGTGACCGTGCACCTCGAGGTGGACTTCCTCGCGCCGGTTCCGGTCGGCTCGCGGCTGCAGATGAGCGCCCGGTTGCTCGGCCGTCAACGACGCAAGATCTACGTCGAGGCGCTCGGTCACATCGGTGATCCGGAAAGGCAGGTCGCCGTTGGTCATTCGATTTTCGTGTCGATCAACGCGCGTGAGCACTTCGCCGACCACGTCGAGCGCAGCCAGATGTCCGAGGAGTACAAGCAGCGGCTCTCGAGGCCGTGACGGGGCGCCCGCTCAGCCGTTCTTGAACCAGCCCGCGTTGTAGATGTTCCAGATCGCCTGCTGCCAGTAGCCCCAGGCGTGGGTGCCGGTCAGCGGGAAGTCGGTGCGCAGCTTGACGCCGAACGCCGGGGCGGCGAGGGCGAAGGTGCGGCTCTGCTCGCCGGCAACCGATTCGATCGCCGTCGAGTTGAGGCCGGTGATGAAGAAGTCGGTGTTGTTGGCGCCCGGGGGCTGGTGGTCGCCCCACACGCCCGTGCCCGCATACATCCATAGGTGCAGGCCGTTCATCGACGGCAGGTTCTCGGTCGGGGAGTGCTGGAATGCCTGCAGATTCGGGAACCAGCCCCACATGTCGTTGAGGTCGTAGTGCCCGGCATCCCAGGCGGCGCCACGCATCATCGTCTGCATTCCGGTGGCGACGATGTTCATGAACCCCGACATCGAGACCACCCGCGAGTACAGGTCGCGCCGCTCGTTACCGATCATCACGGCCTGGCTCGCCGACATCGACAGCCCGACGAGGGTGCGGTTGTGGAAGCCGTGGGCGTCGAGGAACTGCGGCAGGCTGTTCTTGAGTACCGTCTCCCAGCGGTACGGATGCACCTGGCCGGCCGTGGGGCTCGGGGCATTCCAGTCGGCGTAGAACGAGGACTGGCCACCGATCGGCATGACCACGTTGTAGCCACGCTGCGACAGGTAGGCGACGTTGGTTTCGCGTTCCCACCCGTTGTAGTCATTGGTGGCGCGCAGGCCGTCGAGGAAGATGATGGTCGGCGCCTTCGACGGCGCGGTGGTCTGGGACGGCCACGCCCGCACCCACACCGGATGATCCATGCCGTAGTTGTTGATCGTCGCGTTGATGAAACCGCGGACCTGCGAGGCGGGCGGCCCCCATGCCGACGCGGTGGACGTGCCCGCGAGCAGGGCGCAGGCGGTGAGCAGGGCGGTCAGCAGAACCGACGCGATTCGCCTCGAGGACATTCACAACTCACTTCGACGAAGAGGGATGGAGCGACACGAAATCACAGGGTGTGACGATTCGACACGCTACCTGCACTGTTATTATCTTGTTACTCGTCCATACCCGGCAAAACGCCCAAACTGCCGCACGTAACCCGGTGATCAGGCATTTTCGGTGTCAATTCTCAGACAATTCTCAATGTGCATTTCGGTGCATTTGTCAAAAAGGTGCGTCGACGACGCGCAGTGTCGCCGTGAATGCCGCCGCCGACGCCTCGGCGAGTGTGGCGACGCGGGTGACCTTGATGCCGCCGGGGATCTTCTCGGTGGTGGCGGTGGGGTTCAGTACATGCTTGAATCCCAGTCTTTTGGCCTCCCCGACGCGGCGCGCCACCGCGGAGACGCGTCGTACCTCGCCGGCCAGCCCGACCTCGCCGATGACGGCGGTGGTCCGGGGGATTGGTCGCTTGGTCATCGACGAGAACACCGCCAGCGCGATGGCGAGGTCGGCGGCGGGTTCGGTCACGCGCATGCCGCCGACGGTCGCCGCGTACACCTCACGTTCGTGGACGGGCACCTCGAGTGTGCTCTGCAGGACCGCGAGGATCATCGCGACGCGAGGTGAGTCGAGCCCGGAGACCGCGCGGCGCGGGGTGGCCATGTTCGTCGTCGTGGTCAGTGCCTGGATCTCGCCCGCGAGCGCCCGCTTGCCGTCCATGGTGACCAGGGTCGCCGACCCGTTGACATCGGAATCGTGTTGGTGGACAAAGATTCCCGAGGGATCGCTGACCTGATGAATGCCGTCGTCACGTTGTTCGAAGCATCCGACCTCGTCGGAGGCGCCGAAGCGGTTCTTGATGCCGCGCACCATCCGCAGCGACGAGTGCCGGTCCCCCTCGAACGACAGGACCACGTCGACGAGGTGCTCGAGCGACCGCGGGCCCGCGACGGCGCCGTCCTTGGTGACGTGGCCGACCAGGATGATCGCGACACCGCGATTCTTGGCCAGCGACACCAGGGCCGTGGTGACCGCGCGGATCTGGGTGACACCGCCGGTCACGCCGTCGGTGCCGGTGGCCACCACGGTCTGTACCGAGTCGACGATGACCAGGGACGGGGCAACGTCGTCGACGTGGCCGAGGATGGTGGCGAGGTCGGATTCGGCGGCGAGGTAGATGTTCTCGTGCACCGCGTCGGTCCGTTCGGCGCGCATGCGCACCTGTCCGGCGGATTCTTCGCCGGTGATGTAGAGCGCTCGACGGCCACTGGCCGCCCAGTGCTTGACGGTTTCGAGCAGCAGCGTGGACTTGCCGACACCCGGCTCACCGGCGAGCAGGATCACCGAGCCGGGCACCACCCCGCGCCCGAGGAC
The DNA here is from genome assembly GCF_017654315.1 of Gordonia polyisoprenivorans. Lineage (NCBI taxonomy): Bacteria > Bacillati > Actinomycetota > Actinomycetes > Mycobacteriales > Gordoniaceae > Gordonia > Gordonia polyisoprenivorans. The sequence continues at coordinate 5,634,033 of NZ_CP072203.1, read as the reverse complement.
GCGGTCGAACTCGTCGATTCCGGTGGGGATCGCCGTTGATGTGGCGGCATCGACGGCGGTGATGGGTACGGCCGGGCTGGTCGGGGTGACCGTCGTGGTGGCCCCGCCGGGTGCACTGATGGTGGTGACCTCGTCGAAGGTGCCCCAGGCGTTGCATTCGGCGCAGCGTCCCACCCATTTGGGGACCTGATGACCGCACTCGCTGCAGCGGAAGCTCGACTTCGGTTTTGCCACGGAGGTCAGCCTACGGGCGGGGTCCGACAGAACCGGGGTCCGACAGAATCGGCGCGCCTCGCGGTGGTTGCGGACATGTCGGAGGTCACCGGATCACCTCACGGTGGCCGGCGTCGAGACGACGGGTCCAGCCGCGCGCGTCGAGGTGTTCGAGCAGCGGTATCACCACGCGGCGCGTGGTGTGCAGCGCCTGACGGGCCTCGCTGGTGGTGAACGGCTGCGGCAGTCGTGCCAGGCTGCGCATGGCCAGGGCGGGTGCGGTCGGCGCGAGCACCACACCCGATCCGAGGCGCAGCAGGCGGCCCGTACGTTCCGCGGCGGCGAGTTCGCGGTCGCCGAGGGCGAGCGCGGCGAGGTCGTCGGCCTCGGGTGCGGCGAACGGATCGTCGGCGAGGCGTCGTTCGACGGCCGTGATCGCCGGCTCGGCGGGGCCGAGATCGGTGCTCCGGTCGGGCATCGCCAGATAGCCGTGTGTCGTCTCGACGCCCGCCGCGGAGATCACCGCGTCGAGGAGTGCGGCGTCGTCGGGCAGGCCGAGCAGATCCGGCGCCGCGGCGCGGGAGACCCCCGCAGCCAGCGGGTCCTCGCGGTGCAGCGCCTGCACCGCTTCGCGCAGTCGGCGTGCGCGGGCGGCGAGGTCGTCGGCATCGATCCAGCGGTCACCGACGACGAGCACACCCTCGGGTGGTGTGCCCGGTTCCGCGACCGGATCGAGCAGGCCGAGTCGGCGCAGGTGGGCGACGGTGACCGAGCCGCGTCGGGTGACCTCGGAACGCAGGTCATCGGTCGGTCGTCGGGCCGCGAGGCTCGCGGCGCGCCGGGCGGCGTCACCGCGGCGGCTCAGCGGTGGCGGCTCGGCGTCGACGACCTGTCCGCCGCCGACGATGCGGGTTCCCGGGTCGCGCAACACGATCCGGTCACCGACGATCAACGGGAGTGGCCGGTCGAGGGTGAGACGCCCGTGGTCGGTGCCGAGCGGGCGCAACCGTACCGGCAATGCGGCGCTGCCGATGTGGGCGGTGAGATGTGTTGGTGCATCAGTGAACTCGTCACCGCTGACGCGTCGGACGTCGACGACGTCGGTGCGCCGCCAGGTGTCGGGGGAGAGGAGGACGTCGCCGCGGGTGATCTCCTCGGAATCGATGCCGCGGAGATTCAGTGCGACCCGACTGACCGGCCCGATGCGGGGCAGGGGCTGTTCCTCGCTGTGGACGGTGCGAACGGTGACGCGTCGGATGCGGTGCGCTGTCAGGAGATCGAGGGTGTCGCCGACCGTCACGGTCCCCGCAGAGAGCGTTCCGGTGACCACGGTGCCTGCGCCGGAGACGGTGAACGACCGGTCGATCCACAACCGGATCGGGGTATCGGTCGGTGCTGCTGGTGACATGGCGAGAATCTCGTCGAGTGCGGCGCGCAGTTCGGTCAGCCCGGTGCCCCGCACGGCCGAGACGATCACCGCGGGCGCGTCGGCGAGTCCGGTGTCGGCGAGTCCGGCGCGCGTCTCGGCCAGGCTTTGTGTGATCCGTTCGGGCGCAGCGAGATCCGACCTGGTGAGCACGACCAGACCTCGGGTGATGCCGAGTGCGGCGATCGCATCGCGATGGTCGTCGGATTGCGCCTGCCAGCCCGCGTCGGCGGCCACGACGAACAGCACGACCGGCGCGGGACCGAGGCCGGCGAGCATGTTACCCAGGAAACGCTCGTGGCCGGGGACGTCGACGAATGCGACGTTACGACCGGAAGACATTGTGGTCCAGGCGAATCCGAGGTCGATGGTCAGACCTCGGCGGCGTTCCTCGGCCCATCGGTCGGGTTCGATCCCGGTGAGCGTCCGGACCAGTGTGCTCTTGCCGTGGTCGACGTGACCGGCGGTGGCGACGACGAACACCTGTGTGGCCTAGATGTTTCCGTCGGTATCGGCCGCGCGGGTGGTGGTGGCATGCACGGCCGAGCGGACGGCGGTGAGGATGGCGTCGTCGTCGGCCTCGGGAATACACCGCAAGTCGATCAGACAGGCACCGTCGTGCACACGGGGCAGCACCGCCGGGTCGCCGGTCCGCAGGTGGAATGCGAGGTGTTCGGGTAGCCGGATCGCCCAACCTGGTAGCGCGACACCGGGGGCGCCACCCCCGCCAACCCGACCGTCGTGGGCTACGACGGGTGCGTCGAGTTGCGCCGCAAGGTGTTCGGCGCGGCGGCGGAGGTCGTCGGGATCGGCGTGCAGTGCGGTGGTGACGGGCGGGGTCGGCCCGTCGAGGGTGGCCTCGAGGGCGGCGAGGGTGAGCTTGTCGGTTCGGACCGCCCGCGCCAGGGGATGTCTGGAGAGTCGGGTGATGAGGTCGGCGTCACCGAGCATGATGCCGGCCTGCGGGCCACCGAGAAGTTTGTCGCCGCTGGCTATCACGAGATCGGCGCCGGCCCGTAGCGCCGAGGTCGCGTCGGGTTCGTCGGGTAGCAGGGGATCGGGGTGCAGGAGTCCGGAGCCGAGGTCGGCGACCAGCGGGACGCCGCGCTCGGCGCAGATCTCGTGCAGATTCGGCAGGCTCACCTCGCTGGTGAATCCCTCGACCCGGAAGTTGCTCGGATGCACCTTGAGCACGCAGCCGGTGTCGGGGCCGATGGCGTCGAGGTAGTCGTGCGCGTGGGTGCGATTGGTGGTGCCGATCTCGCGTAGGCGCGCGCCGGTGGACGCCATCAGGTCGGTGAGCCGGAATCCCGCGCCGATCTCGATCATCTCGCCGCGGCTCATCACCACCTCACGTCCGATCGCGAGCGCGGTGGTTGTCAGGACCAGTGCGGCGGCCCCGTTGTTGACGACGAGGGCGTCGCCGGCCGCCGGGCAGGCGCGCAGCAGGGCCTCGCGGGTGGCGGTGCCGCGTCGTGATCTGGCGCCGGTGGCCAGATCGAGTTCGACGTCGACGTACCCGGCGGATGCCGCCACCGCCTCCCGGGCCGCGGCCGATAGCGGCGCGCGCCCGAGGTTGGTGTGCACGATGACGCCGGTGGCGTTGAGGACAGGCCGTGCGCTCGACGGGCGACGTCGGCGCAGGGACTCGATGAGTGAACCGGCAACATCCGTGGGTGCGATCTCGCCGCGGCGTGCAGCGTCCTGTGCTTCACGAATGGCCTCGCGAACAACCTTGTCGCCCAGACGAGTTCGATCCTGCGCAATGTCCGGGTCGGCGAGTAGATGGTCGGTACGCGGGATGTGTCGACGAGGATCGGGCGATCCCATGGACACCTCCTCGAGTCCGGTCGTTCGGTCGGCGCGGTCGTTCGGTCGGCACGGCGGAGGCGGACGGGAATCGAACCCGCCAGACCGAGATACTCGATCTCACCGGTTTTGAAGACCGGGGGGCCCACCAGGAACCCATACGCCTCCGTGCCGTCCGGCAGCCGCCGATTCGGATGCCGGTGTAACCAACCTAGATCACCATGCACGCTGGGCGGGAAGGGTAGGGCGGGAAGGGCGGGGCGAACCGGGAGTCACCGCGGGTAGGTGACGATGATCTGCCCTGTGTGCCGGTTCCGCCACTCCACCCGCCGGTCGGTGTAGAGCGTCGGTACCCACTCTGCGAGGTGTTTGCGTTGGTGATCGGCTCGACACAGTGGGATGAGGTCACCGAGCACCGTCCAGCCTCCGGCCTCGGGGTCGGCGTGGTTGAACGGTCGCCAATGATCAAGGTCGCACCGGTGTGACGGCATCGCGCAGTACGGAAACCGGCACCAGGCGTCGTTGGCCAGCACCTCAGCGCGCAACTTCGCGCTGGGTGCATAGGTCAATGCCCCAGGGGGTGGCACGGTGTGACCGCCGTGTCCGGTCGGATCTGCCGGTGGTGCTTGGGGTCGGTCGGCGATCTGCGGGATGAGTGGTCCAGTCGTACGCACGGATTCGGGGTAGTGGATGGTTTTCGCTATCTCGGCGAGGGTGGTGGCGTAGTCGGGGTCGATGGGCCCGTATCCCTGCAACCGGGGTACGAGCACACCGTCGGGATCAGTGACCACCGTCAACACGGGCGCACTCGGCACGACCAGGGCCCGTCCGAACGCCACCGGCACCTCATCCGGCGTCGGTGGGTTCATCGGGTCGGGGACGTCGGGTTCGGCGACCGGCTCCACCAACTCGACGTCGGGAGCGTCGGCGTCGATAGGTTCGGGTAGCAGGTCATCCCACGCTGCCGCATCGGCAGCGTCGGCGGGTGTTTCCGCCGACCCGTTCCGGGCAGCACCGCCTTTCGCGCAGGTCTCCAGACCGCATTGGCAGTCGAGGTGCGCTCCGGGGACGCCGGTGATCTCCCCGAGTGCGATCACGCGAAGCGATCCCACGCGGCGCGGGTCTTTGCGGCAGGTCCGTTCGTCGATGAGGGCGTTGATCTGGGTGGTGAGGAACACCCCGTAATGCGCGGGAACGACCGCATCCAGAGCGGAGTGCCCGGCAACGTCGGGGGTGATGGTGACGTTTCCCGCCAGGTCGGTGATGGTGTCGCGGTCCTCGATCGCGCTGTCGGGGTTCATCGAAATCAGTGCAGCGTCAAGCTGTTGGGACAGCACCGGGTCGGTGGTGGCCCGGGACCCGTAGTCCAGGACGATCTCCTCGAACGACATCTCCTCGTTGTCACCGCAGTCGGTGCTGTCGGTGCTGACACCGTCGGTGTCGATGTCCTTGCCGCGTTGGGCGGCGCGCGCCATGATCGAAGCCCGGTTGGTGGAGAGTTCCCCGTTCAGGTAGGCGGCGCGGATCAGGGGGAACTTCTCCAACAGGTCCGCCAGCGCTATCCAACTCCCGGCTTTGCTGCGGGAGACCTTGAACTGCAACGACACCTCGGCCCGGCCGAGTCTCTCGGCATGTTCGACCACCGACCCCCACACACCGGTCTCAGGCCGCCCCGCCAGATGCTCACGAAACACCCGCTCCGCCAACGCGGCAGCGGCCAGGACTGTCCGGGCCTCGTATTTGCGGGACTGGCGGAGCAGGTCCGGGCCGGTCTCGGTGAGCTCATCCCGTGTCATGGCTGTGATCGCGGCAGCGTCGGCATCCGGATCGGTGAACGTCAACGTCGTCGACACCAGGTACCTCCCCTCCCGCGATCGGACTTGATGAGAACAAGTGTACGAAGGGGTACCGACAAAACCTGCCCGACGAACGCCAGACCGGAGAAATCTGTGGACAACTATTTTCGAGCGCGTCGATTGGGCGCCGATGTGGTTGCGATACTTGTCATCTCACCAGGGTCTCGAGGCTCGCCGCACGCGGCTCGCACCTCGACCACCGGGAAGGAACGGTCGAGCATCGGGGAAGGGCCGAACGTCGGTCAGGGAATGCGCCGTCGTTCTACTCCGGACTCTTGCATCCGATGGTCGAGGTGCCGAGGAGCGATAGCGACGAGCCTCGAGACGCCTCTCGCCGACGGTGTCCGCACCACCCGCGAGCCGAACCAGCACCGGCGCAGGCGGTCTCGAGGCTCGCCGCACGCGGCTCGCACCTCGACCATCGGGGGAAGGGGCGAGCATCGGCGGTGGAAGCGCTCGACCATCGGGGGACGGAGCGAACGTCGGGTGATGCAAGCGCTCGACCATCGGGTGGGTGGCGTGGGTGTGGCGAACGTGCGGGACGCTGGATTCCGCGACGGTAGGATCGGCGCATGTCGAGAGTGCGCCTCAATGGTTCTACGACCCTGCACGACGGTGGATTTCCGTATAGTTCGACGGTGTCGCCGGGACCGTTGCTCTTCACGGCCGGGATCAGCCCGCTGGATGAGAACGGCGCGGTGATCGCGCCCGGTGATGTGGTCGCGCAGGTGCGCGCGTGCCTGGGGAACCTGGCGGCGGTACTGGGCGAGCAGGGGGCGACGTTCGGTGACGTGGCAAAGTTGACAGTCTATGTGGCAGAACATCTTCAGGCGGATCTGTACGTTGCGTGGGAGGCCGTGAGCGCCGAATTCGACGCGGTTCCGCCGACGATGATGATGGGTGTGTCGGTCCTGCCGTACGACGGGCAGGTCGTCGAGGTCGACGCGGTGGCCGCGCCGCCGCAGTCGTGAGCGGGGGAGCGACCATGAGTGGTGCGCGACCCCGGATCACCGATGCCCAACGCCGAAACCGGTTGCTGCGCAGACACTGCCTTGTGGAAGGGCATCACGCTGCGTCGGTGGTCGAGGCTGCGGCTGCCGTCGTCGGACTGCATGCGACGACACCGTCGACGGTGTATCTCTCGGCATGGGCGCGGATCGACGGTTTCAGTACCGACACCATGGATGCGGCTCTGTACGGTGACCGCACGCTGATCAAGCAACTGGCCATGCGCCGAACGCTTTTCGTGTTTCCTGATGGCATCCTTCCCGACGCGGTCGGGGCGATCGGCGCGCGGGTCGCGGCCTCCGAGCGAACCAACATGCTGCGTGACCTTCGCCGCGCCGAGGACGTCGCCGATCCCGAAGGGTGGATCGATGACGCGCGTGCCGCGGTGCTGGCCGCGTTCGCCGACGGCACCACGATGACGTCGGCGGAACTACGTGCTCGCGTGCCGGAATTCGATCGGCAGGTCATCGTCAGCCCGGGCAAGTCATACGGCGGTCCGAGTCCGCTGATTCCGCGAGTTCTCAACATGTGCAGTGCTGCAGGAGAAGTCGTGCGCGGTCCCAACAACGGGGGCTGGCACGTGTCGAGGCCGGCGTGGTCGGCGATGGACCGCTGGCTCGGCAGACCGCTCGACGTCCCCGATCCCGCCACCGCACACTCTGCACTCATCCGGCGATGGCTCGCACGATTCGGTCCGGGTACCGAGACCGACCTCGTCTGGTGGCTGGGTTCGACCAAACGCGATGTGCGTCAAGCACTGGCATCGCTCGACGTCGTCGAGGTCGATCTCGACGACGGCTCCGTCGGCTACGTCCTCGCCGACGACCTGCCCGGCGGCCCCGACGATGATCCGCTGCCGCCCGAAGCCCTCCTGTTGCCCGAGCTGGACCCGACGACCATGGGTCACAAGGTGCGCGACTTCTACCTCGGCCCGCATGTCGATGCCATCTTCGATCGCAACGGCAACGGCGGTCAGACGGTGTGGTGGGACGGGCGGATCGTCGGCGGCTGGCATCGAGAGGCCGGCACACGGGTAGAGGTCCACCTCTTCGAGAAGTTGCCCGCGGCTGCTCGTCGAGCCGTCGCCGCCCGCGCCGACGCCCTGTCCGAGTGGCTCGGTGAGGTGCCCTTCCGGCCCGGATACCCACCGCCCTACCTGCGCGAACTCCGGGCGCGATGAATTCGGGGGCAGTCGCCGGTCAGTCTCTGCAGGTCCCCGCACACCTACATCGCGCACACCCACTCCGAGGAGGCTCCGATGACCGCACCGACCCAACCCACCGCCGACCGAGGTCTACCGCCCATCACCGATGAGGCGACGTGGCGGGCCGCGCTTGCCGACCTGCGCCGCCGCGAGAAAGTCGCGACCCGTGAGCTCGACGCCATCGCCGCGCAACGTCGCCGACTTCCGATGGTCGAGGTCGCCGACCATACTCTCGCCGGCGCCGACGGCCCGACATCACTGTCGGAGATCTTCGCCGGCAGGTCCCAATTGATCACCTACCACCACATGTGGAACGACGGCGCCGAATTCCAGTGCTCCGGATGCACCGGATTCACCTCCCAATTCACCCGACTGGAATTCCTCGAGAACTATGACGCGTGCTTCGTGATCGTCACCAGCGGACCGATCGACGAGGCGTTGGCCTACAAGCGGCGAGTCGGCAATCAGATGGAGTGGTTCTCCGCCGCGGGCACCGACTTCGGCGCCGAGATGGACGCCGCACCTGGAGATGGGTTCGCGGTCAACGTGTTCCTGCGCGACGGTGACCGTGTCTACCGCACCTGGCACACCAACGGGCGGGGCACCGAGCAGTTGACCCACACCTTCGCACTGATCGACCTGCTCCCGTGGGGACGACAGGAGGTGTGGCAGGACTCCCCCGACGGCTGGCCGCAACGCCCCACCTACTCCGGCTGGCCGAGCAGCAGCGACATCGCCGACCGCTATGGAGAAGGCACGCGATGAGCGCCAATCGCGCCCAGCCCGACACCACCGACCAGCCCGACACCGAGTCGATGACCGTCACGCGTCACGTCGACGCCCCTCCGCAGGCGGTCTTCGCCCTGCTCTGCGACCCGGTCCGACACCAGGAGACCGAACCGACGGACTGGGTGCGCGACGCCATCGACACCGCGCCGATCACCCGGGCCGGACAGATCTTCGCGGTCAACATGTTTCTCGAACAGGCCGGCGGGCACTACGTGATCCACAATCTGGTCACCGCATACGAACCCGACCGGGTCATCGCGTGGCTGCCCGGGCAGCTCAACGACTCCGGCGACCACGAATCCGGCGGCTGGTGGTGGCGTTACGAGCTCTCACCCGACGACGACGGCACCTTGGTGCGGCTCACCTATGACTGGACGAACACGCCGTCGGCCTTCCGCGAGCAGGTCGGCGGCATGCCGCCCTTCGGCCGCGGCTTTCTCGAGCAGTCTCTGGCCAGTCTCGACGCCGCGCTCTCCCGGACCTGAGCGATCGCCCGCAGTCTGCCCCATCGCCGCTGGTCAGGCCTCACAGAAAGCTCCCAGCCGGATGCCAGCCGCATGGCAGACTGGAGGCGGAAGGTGATACATGTGAGCGAAACGGGTCAGGGAGCGAAGGTCCTCGTCGTCGACGACGAGGCGAACATTCGTGAATTGCTGTCAGTGTCATTGAAGTTCCAGGGCTACGAGGTGGAGACCGCCGCGGGCGGCCCCGAGGCCATCGACCGATGCCGCAACTTCAAACCCGACGTCCTCATCCTCGACGTGATGATGCCGGGGATGGACGGATTCGGACTACTGCGGCGTCTGCGTGCCGACGGGATCTCGGCGCCCGCGCTGTTCCTGTCGGCCAAGGACTCCGTCGAGGACAAGGTCAACGGACTCACCGTCGGCGGCGACGATTACGTCACCAAACCGTTCAGCCTCGAAGAAGTGGTGGCCCGGCTGCAGGTCCTGTTGCGGCGCAGCGGTTTCGACGAGCGGGCCAAAGAGGTCTCGCGGGTCACCTTCGCCGACCTCGAACTCGACGACGAAACCCACGAGGTATGGAAGGCCGGCAAGCTGATCTCGTTGTCGCCGACCGAGTTCACCCTCCTGCGCTACTTCATGGTCAACGCGGGCACGGTGCTGTCCAAGCCACGCATCCTCGACCACGTCTGGAACTACGACTTCGGGGGCGAGGTCAACGTCGTCGAATCCTATGTCTCCTACCTGCGCCGCAAACTCGATTACGGTGTCACACCGCTGATCCATACCTTGCGTGGCGTCGGATACGTCATGCGGGAGCCGCGGTGAGTCCGAACCCGTATGGCCCGAACCCGCATGGCGCGGACCGGACCGATTGCGGCACGGTATCCCCATGAGTGTTCGCACCCGATCGGCGGCGCCGCCGGCCGAGCCGCCGGCAGGTGCCCCGACCTCACCCGCAACGAAGGTGGCAAAGACCCGCACACGTGGTGTTCCACTGCGTATCTCGCTGGTCGCGCTCACCATGGTGTTGGTGGCTTTCGGGTTGCTGGTGTCGGGGATCGCGGTGACCTCGGCGATGCGCTCGGATCTGCTCTCGCGCACCGATCAGGGCCTGGTGTCGGCGGTGGGGACGTGGGCCAAACCCCGCAACCCGGATATGGATCAGACGCAGGGCCCGCCCATCGGACCGCGCCGGCCGCCGTCGTCGTTCTTCGTGATGACCACCCTCAATTCCGGGCAGGTCATCTCCAACGCCAACGATTTCACCCACACCCCTGACCTGAGCGGACTGTCCGACGGCAACGTCTCGCCGACGACGGTCGGCTCGCAGGACGGCGACGGACCCCAGTGGCGGGTCATCAAACACATTGGCCCCGATGGGGTCTCGGTGGTCGCCGTCCCGCTCTCCGACGTGAACAAGACCTTGTCCCGACTGATGTGGCTGCAGTTCGGCATCGGCGCGGGCGTGGTCGTGGTTCTCGGCGTGCTCAGCTATCTGGTGGTCCGGTCGAGCCTGCGGCCACTGCGGCGGGTCGAGGAGACCGCCCACGCGATCGCCGCGGGCAACCTCAACATGCGGGTGGCCCCGGGCCCACCCAACACCGAGGTCGGTAGCCTGTCCGCCTCGCTCAACACGATGCTCGGCCAGATCCAGCACGCCTTTGCCACGACGGCCGCCTCCGAACAGCAGGCCCGGCATTCCGAGGAGAAGATGCGGCGCTTCGTCGCCGACGCCAGTCACGAACTGCGCACCCCGCTGACCTCGATCAAGGGGTTCGCCGAGCTGTATCGGCAGGGCGCGGTCGCCGACCCGGGCGATGCGATGCGCCGGATCGACGACGAGGCCGCCCGCATGAAACTCCTCGTCGAGGATCTGCTGATGCTCGCGCGGCTCGACGCCCACCGGCCGCTCAACGCCGAGCCCGTCGACATGCTGATGCTCGCCGCCGACACCGTGCAGGCCTCGCGTGCCGCAGCCCCCGACCGTGAGATCCGGCTACAGGTGTCGCCGTCGGACGAGCCGCCCGTCGTGCGCGGCGACTCGGCGCGGTTGGTGCAGGTGATCCGCAACCTCGTCAACAACGCCGTCGTCCACACCCCGCCGGAGGCGACGATCACCGTCGGCGTCGGCGTACTCGACGGGGTCGGCGATGTGCTGGTCACCGTCACCGACACCGGTCAGGGACTCACGCCCGACGAGCGTTCCCACGTGTTCGAGCGCTTCTATCGTGGCGACAGTTCGCGATCGCGGGGCGAGGGCGGCGGCAGCGGACTGGGCTTGTCGATCGTTGCCGCGCTGGTCGACGCGCAAGGTGGCCGCGTCGGGGTCGACTCGACGCCGGGCGAGGGCGCCTGCTTCTGGGTGCGGCTGCCGCGACTCGCGGACTGACTGGCACCGTCACCTCCACGTCACCCGGAGTTCGCGGTCCCGTCGCCGGAATGGGCGATTCTCACACAATGCCCCCAGGATCTGTTGAACCGTCCACGTCCACACGATCTGCCGGCACCCCCACCCGACGCGAGTTGCTGCGCGCGGCGGCGATCGGTGCGTTGGTGCTGCCCACCGGCTCGGTGATGGCCGGCCGCGCGAGTGCCGCACCCACCTCACCGGGTCTGCTGCGTCCGCGCCCACGCCTGACCCACGGGGTGGCCGCGGGCGATCAGAGCGCGAGCGGCGCGGTGGTGTGGGCACGCTCGGACTCGCCGGCCCGAATGATCGTGGAGACCTCGGCCACCGAAACCTTCGCAACACACGGACTTTCACGGGACCGCTGCTGACCCCGCTGACCGACGGCACCGGCCGGGTGCGGGTCGCCGGCCTCCCGCCGGGGCAGACCGTGCACTACCGGGTTCGCCTCGAAGGCCCCACCGGCGCGGTCGGTGAGCCGGTCACCGGCATGTTCCGCACCGCCCAGGTCACCGCCGGCGACGTGCACTTTCTCTGGTCGGGTGATGTTGTCGGGCAGGGCTGGGGAATCAACCCCGACATCGGGGGCCTCCCCGTCTTCGGGGTGATGGCCGACCGCGTACCGGACTTCTTCATCCACTCCGGCGACGCCATATACGCCGACAACACCATCAACCCGACCCAGAAGCAGAACAACGGGCAGCTCTACCGCAATGTCACCACACCCGCCAAAGCGCATGTGGCACAAACCGTCGACGACTTCCGCGGCAACTACGCCTACAACCTGACCGACGGAAACTACCGGCGATTCGCCGCGAGCGTCGGCCAGCTCATCCAGTGGGATGACCACGAGGTACTCAACAACTGGTACCCGGGGGAAAACCTGACCGGTCAGAAACGAGACGGTTACACCCAGACCGACGTCAACACCCTGGCCCGCAACGCGCGGCAGGCCTGGCGTGAATGGCAGCCGGTCTCCGAGGCCACCGGAAACCGGGTGTACCGCAAGGTCTCCCACGGTCCGCTGCTCGACGTGTTCCTGCTCGACATGCGCACCTACAAGGACCCGAATCCGGCCAACTGGTCGACCACCGACGACGGCGGCATCCTCGGCGCCGAACAGACGCGCTGGCTCATCGACTCCCTGCGATCGTCGAGGGCGACCTGGAAGGTGATCGCCAACGACCTGCCGATCAGCATCGTCGTTGCCGATGCGCTGTCCGATCCACGCCACGGTCCGAAGTCGATGGAAGCAGTGGCACAAGGAGATCCGGGCGCGCCCCGCGGCCGGGAGATCGCCTTCTCGAAGGTGCTCTCGCAGACCGAGAACGTCACCGGCAAGGTGTTCCTCACCGCCGATGTCCACTACACCGCGGCCATCTCCTACGAGCCCGACCGCGCCACCTTCCGCGAATTCTCCCCGTTCTGGGAGTTCGTCAGCGGACCCCTGCACGCCGGCGCGTTCCCGGTCAGCCCGCTCGACGCCACGTTCGGCCCGCGCTACGAGTACGTCCACGCCCCGCAGAAGGCCAACACCTCACCGGCAGAAGGCTTTCAGCACTTCGGGGAGGTCCGCATCGCCAAGGACACCAAGGTCCTCACCGTCGACCTCTGCGACTCTCGCGGACAGGTGTTGTACACCAAGGAGTTGACGCCCTGACTCCGACGCGCGCCGACGAGCCGATCGGGCGCGCTCAGATCAGCCGGCGCAACCGCGCGAACTCGGTGACGTCGGCGCGGAAACGGTCGAGGGTGACCAGGGTGTACATGCCGTCGATCTGCCGGTCCACCCACAGCTGGTGGATGCGCCGCAGATCGGCCTGGCGGGACTTCCAGCCGATCCCGTCGATCACCGCGAGGACCAGCTGCCGCGGCAACCGCACCTCGGCCATCTCCTCGATCTCCCGGACCGCGTCGGTGAGCTTGGACCCGGTCGAATCGAAACCCTTTGCCGCGACCACGATGTCGGGTGCGTTCGGATTACCGACGATCAGATCGGCCGGTGCGGTGCGCCCGTTGCGGCCGGAGAACCGGGAGCGGGTCACGTAGTCGAGGCCCAGATCGCGGGCGATGTCCTCGATGTGGTCCTCGATGCGGCGGCCCGACGCACCCGCGCGCGTTGCGGTCAATCGGGTGCCGGCGCGGGCGACGAGGATGTCGGCGAAGGTGTAGGTGCGGTCCATCTGGGCGGTGAGCATGCGCACCAGGTCGAACTCCTCGTCGAGCCACGTGATCAACTCGACGGGCCGCTGCCGCGCCAGACCGTGCCACCCGGAGGTGTCGAACCGGTCGCGCAGAACGTTTTTCAGCTTCTCCTGCGACAACCCGATCGCCAGACCCAGCACCGGGACATCACCGGGATTCTCCCGTACCCACGCCGCGAGACCGGCGACGTCGGTGGCCATCAGCTCACCGAGTCCGGCAGTGGCGGCCGCGATGTGCTCGGCCTCGGGTGTCGACGCCGTCGGGTCGACGTGAGAGGTCAAGCGTCCCAGCGTCTTCAGGTACTCGTCGAAGTCGGGCGCGTCGGCCATCGGCTCGGTGGTCCCGCTCAGTCCCGACCGATGAACAAGAACTCGCTGACGTCACGCCGCGCCGCCGCGGCATGGGTGCCGAAGCTGTACTTGTGATCGATCGCGATGACCTCGACATGTGGCTTGACCTTGCCGAGCAGATCGACGATGCGATCGGGGCCGGGGAGTGCGTTGGACGAGTACGACAGCACGATCGCGCCGGCATCGGTGAAGTGGTCGAAGGTCCGCACCAACGCGTCGTCGATGGAGTGTTTGTAGGCGAACGGGGTGTACCGCTTGGGCAGCTTCTTGGTCTTGGTGTTCTCCATGATCGTCATGCCCTGCCAGTACGCCGAGAGCCCCTCGAGAAAGTGGTAGCGCTTGATGTAGTCGTTGTCGTCGGACGGCGGCGCGTACGGCGGATCGAGGTACACCAGATCCGGAGCACCTCCAAGCACGCCGGTGGCGTCGAGCTCGAAGACGTCGCCGCACGAACTGTGATGCCGTGAGCCGTTGCTGAACACCGTCGCGTTGTAGTCGGCGGCGGCGCGCAGCCGGAAGTGGTCGCGCAGCGACATCCGCAGGTCACGGCGTCCGTCGGCATACCGGCTGGAATCGGTGAAGGTGAACACCCCGCGCGGTTGCTTGCGCGCCGCGGACAACACCAGCGCCGAGATCGCCAGATCGCGCCGATAACCCCGCAGCCGGTCGATGTGCGACCACGCCGAATCCAGGAACGCGCGATCGGCCGCGTCGAAGTACAGGCCGTCGAAGGTCGAGGAGATGAAATCCCGGTCGTCGGCGGGCGGCCCGCAGATCTCCTCGATGAGGTCGGCCTCGAGCCGCACCGACGAGTTGACGACCGTGGCGCGGGTGATGACGTGCGGGAAATTGAGGAAGTCGTTGGTGGCCACCGTGAATCCCTGCGCCTTGAGCAGGTAGGACACGACACCCGACCCGGAGAACGCGTCAACGGCGGTGGTACCGCCGATCTCGGCGAAGGTGCGCTCGAGATGCGGCAGCAGACGGTACTTGGAGCCCATGTACCGCAACCGCGGAAAGCGCTGCGCGGAGGCGACGATGTCGGTGGAGGCGACACGTCGAGATGATGCGGTGGGGGACTCGGCGTGACTCACAGCAGCAAGGATGTCACGGGCCCCCGACAGTCTGACGCCAACACGGCGGTTGGCCGACACGGTGGTGAACATCTTGGCTGCGCCCGGGTCCCCGCGGGCGGCCCGCACCCTAGACTGAGGTGCATGTCGTCGGTTTTCACGAAGATCATCAACGGAGAGCTACCCGGTCGATTCGTCTGGCAGGACGGACAAGCCGTGGCGTTCCTGACCATCGAGCCGGTCACCCCTGGACACCTGCTGGTGGTACCCCGCAAAGAGGTCGATCACTGGGAGCAGATGGATACCGCGTCCTTCACCCACCTCACCGACGTCGCGCAGAAGGTCGGGCGTGCGGTCAAGGAGGCGTTCGACGCCCCGCGGATGGGATTGCTGATCGCCGGCCTCGAGGTGCCGCACGTGCACATCCACGTCTTCCCGGCGCTGAGTATGGAGACCTTCGACCTGTCCAACGCCCGCAAGGACATCACCCCCGCCGAACTCGACGCCGATGCCGAGAAGATCCGGGACGCGCTGCGTTCGACGGGCTACAGCGAGTACGTGAACGACTGACACGCGTGCCCGGAGCTCTCACGGTTTCCGGGTCACTGGGCTCCGGCGTCGGCACCCCCGTCCGAGGTCGAGCTCTGCGTCGCCATCTTGTAGGTCATGTACGCCGCGCCTGCCAAGCACGCGCCGATGATGAGTCCCGCTGCTGCTCCCATGGTGTTCTCCTTGTCGGTCGGCCCACCTCCGGTGGGTCGGTGGATGTCCTGGAGTGGACCCACTCACCATCGCCGGACGGCGCCCGCGGCGAACGCGTAGCGCACTACCCGAATTGCCGGACTCCATCGATCAGTTGACAGGTAATCGGCGCAGGGTCTCGAGGCGCGGT
The DNA here is from genome assembly GCF_017654315.1 of Gordonia polyisoprenivorans. Taxonomy (NCBI): domain Bacteria; kingdom Bacillati; phylum Actinomycetota; class Actinomycetes; order Mycobacteriales; family Gordoniaceae; genus Gordonia; species Gordonia polyisoprenivorans. The sequence continues at coordinate 5,618,334 of NZ_CP072203.1, read as the reverse complement.
GCCGCCCCCTCACACCGTCCGATGGATCAGCAGGGGCAGCACCGCAGTCGCGCCCGCATCGCGTAAAGCGCTCGCGGCCAACGTGATCGGCCAACCCGACCGGGACTCGTCGACGACCAGCAACACCGCACGGCCCGCCACCTCGGCCGGCGGCTCGCCGAGCCGGGCCTGCCAGAACGCGGCTTCGGCGGCACCGGGAGCGTCCCGGGGTGGCCCGTCGCCCATCTGTACGGGCATCGCCACGCCCTCGCGTTTGCCGACCGAGCAGAGGTGCGCGGCGAGATCGGTGGCCAGGGTGGTGCCGGTCAGACGCAGCGAACAGATGAGATCCGGCCGGATACCGGACTCGCGGCCCCACGCCGACAGCGTCGCCACCGCCGCATCACCGAGGTCGGCGAGCGCCTGCGCATCGTGATCGCATGCGGCGGCGAGCAACTCCGACCACTCCGGTGCGTCGGCGTGCGCGAGTACCCGGCCGGGTTCGGCCAGACGTGCGGCAGGAATCCGGCCGCGGCCGATTTCGCCGCCCGGCCACATCTTGCGGGGCTCGAGTACCTGCGCGGCCCGCCGTAGCGAGACCGTCACCGAGCGCACCACCGCCGGATCGACGGCGTCGTCGAGTGGCTCGGTGAGGTGGCCGAGACACACCGAACAGCGGCCGCACGCCCCGGCGTCCGGGTCGTCGAGCGACTCGGTGAGCAGCTGCATCAGGCAGCGTCGCGAGGAGATGTAGTCGCGCATGATGTCGGCCTCGCGGCGGCGGACCGCGAGCACACCGTCGTAGTGCGCGGCGTCGAAGGACCACGGCCGGCCGGTCACCGACCAGCCGTCGGAGCCGCGTTCGGTGGCGCCGTCGACGGCGAGTTGCTTGAGCATCAACTCGATTCGGCCCCGCCGCACCCCCGTCTGCGCCTCGAGTGCGACGACACTCATCGGCTCGTCGGACTCGCCGAGCGCGTCGAGGACCACCTGCATGCGCTTGGGGTCGGGGATGGTCGCGGTGGCGAAATGCTCCCAGATCGCGTCGTCGGTGGCCGAGGCGAGCAGCATCACCACGGCCTCGTCGAGCGCACGCCCGGCGCGACCGACCTGCTGGTAGTAGGACACCGGCGACGGCGGCGGTCCGACGTGCACCACGAAACCGAGGTCGGGTTTGTCGTATCCCATACCCAGCGCCGAGGTGGCCACGAGTGCCTTGACATCGTTGCGCAGCAACGCGTCCTCGAGCTGGTGGCGGCGATCGGCATCGAGCTGCCCGGTGTAGGCGGCAACCGGGAAGTCGTCACCATGGACCGCTCGGATCGCGCCGACGAGCCGGTCGGCATCGGCGACGGTGAGGACATAGACGATCCCCGACCCCGGCAGCTCCGGGAGATGCTGCGCCACCCACGCGTACCGCTGGATGGGGGAGAGGCCGTCGATCACATTCAGGTGCAGCGACTTTCGCGCCAGCGAACCGCGCAGCACCAGGGTCTGCGTACCGGCGCCGCCGCCTGCACTCAACTGTGCCGCGACGTCGGCGGTGACCCGCTCGTTGGCGGTGGCCGTGGTCGCCAGGACCGGCGTATCCGGGTTGAGCGTGCGCAGGACATCGGCGACTCGCCGATAGTCCGGCCGGAAATCGTGCCCCCAGTCCGAGATCGCATGCGCCTCGTCGATGACGAGCAGGCCCAGCCGCCCGGCCATCGCGTCGAGCACGCGACGCCCGAACCCTGGATTGGCCAGCCGCTCCGGCGACACCAGCAGCACATCGAGATCGTCTGCGCGCAACGACGCCTCGATCTCGCTCCACTCCGACACATTCGACGAGTTCAGCGTCGCCGCGCGCAGACCGGCCCGCTCGGCCGCCGACACCTGATCGCGCATCAACGACAACAGCGGCGACACGATCAGCGTCGCGCCGTGCCGACGCTGCCGCAGGATGGCCGTCGCCGCCCAGTACACCGCGGACTTGCCCCACCCGGTGGCCTGCACGACAAGCACCCGCGCCGCGGCCACCGTGGTCAGTCCCGCGATCGCCTCGAGCTGGTCATCGCGCAGTGCCGCGTCCGGCCCGGCGAGGCTGGTGATGACGGCTTGCGCGGCCGCGAAATCCGGGGAGTTCAGCGTCTGGGTGCCCGACATGTGCCCAATCTATCGTCCTGCGCCGACAACGCCCTGACCTGCGCAGATCGGGCATCGCGGGCGCGGTGGGCAGGGGTGTCAGCTCACAGGTAACTGGCAGGTCGAGCGCAGAGTGGGGTCAGCCGGGGCCGCGAGGCTTATGGGCATGACGACAGAAGCGATCCCGCAGGCCGCCGCCCCGATCATGGTGGTCGCCGACAGCTCCGCCGCTGCCCCCGTCCTCGACATCGTCGTTCCCGTGTACAACGAGGAGAACGACATCGCCCGATGCCTGCAGCGACTGCACGACCATCTCCGTACCAACGTGCCGTTCTCGGCGCGAATCACCGTGGCCGACAACGCGAGCACCGACTCCACGGTCGCCATCGCGGCGGGCATCGCCGACGAGCTCGACGGCATCCGCGTCGCCCACCTCGACGAGAAAGGCCGCGGTCGCGCGCTCAAGGCGGTGTGGTCACGCAGCGACGCCCAGATCGTCGCCTACTGCGACGTCGACCTGTCCACCGATCTCAACGCGTTGATGCCGCTGATCGCCCCGCTGATCTCGGGCCACTCCGACGTCGCGATCGGCACCCGGTTGTCGAAGGACTCGCGGGTGGTGCGCGGGCCGAAGCGCGAGTTCATCTCCCGCTCGTACAACCTGATCCTGCGAACCACGATGCGCGCCAAGTTCTCCGACGCCCAGTGCGGCTTCAAGGCGATGCGCACCGACATCGGCCGCCAGGTGCTGCCCTACATCGAGGACACCGGCTGGTTCTTCGACACCGAGCTGCTCGTCATCGCCGAACGCATCGGTTTGCGGATCGCCGAGGTTCCGGTCGACTGGGTCGACGACCCCAACAGCACCGTCGACATCGTCTCCACCGCGGTCGAAGATCTCAAGGGCTGCGCGCGGGTCGGCTATGCGCTCACCTCCGGCAAGCTGCCGATCGCCGACCTGCGCACCACCGTCGGCCGCGAACGCGCGCCCGGACCGGCGATCGCGGGCGTGCCGCACGGCATGGTCGGCCAACTCGTGCGGTTCTGCGTCGTCGGCGTCATCTGCACGATCGCCTACGCCGTCCTCTACCTGCTGTTGCACTCCTTCCTGGGCGCGCAGGTGTCCAACTTCGTGGCACTCGCGGTGACCGCTGTCCTCAACACCGCGGCCAACCGGCGTTTCAGCTTCGGTGTGCAGGGGCGCGAGGACGCGGTCAAGCATCAGTTCTTCGGTTTCGGGGTGTTCCTGTTCGGGTGGGCGGTGACCGCGCTGTCGCTGTTCGGTCTCGACCACTTCGCCCCCGGCGCGGGCAAGCACGTCGAGTTGCTGGTGCTCGTGATCGCCAACCTGGTCGCCACCGCCACCCGATTCGTCGGACTACGGTGGGTGTTCCGCTCGCATCTGCAGCGTCGCCCGGCCGCCGGGTCCGCGCAGCCCTGACGCCGGCGAGCAACCGACAGAACCGCGCCTCACAACTCCCCCGCGCAGCGGGCCGGTGAAAGAGACCATGAGCGAACCCGACAAATCCTCGATCCCCGAGAATTCGCCCCCGACCAGTACCACCCCAGTTACGGCCCCGGATGAGAACTCCCGGGGCCGTAGCCCTGTCTCGGTACCCGCCGATCCGCCGGCGGTGTGGAAATCCTCGACGCTGGCCCTACTGATCGTGGTGACCGCGATCATCGACCTCTGGCACCTGTCGCTCAATGGGTGGGCCAACTCCTTCTACTCGGCGGCCATCCAGGCCGGTTCGCAATCGTGGAAGGCGTGGTTCTTCGGTTCGTCGGACATGGCGAACTCCATCACCGTCGACAAACCCCCTGCCTCGCTGTGGATTCCGGCGATCTCGGTGCGCATCTTCGGGCTCAATTCGTGGGCCATCCTGGTGCCCAACGCGTTGATGGGTGTGGCGTCGGTGGCGCTGCTGTACTGGGTCACCCGCCGCTACCTCGGGCATTGGGCGGGCATCCTCGCCGGCGGCGTGCTGGCGTTGACGCCGGTCGCGGCGATGATGTTCCGCTTCAACAATCCCGAGGCGCTGCTCATCCTGCTGATGATCGCCGCGGTCTGGGCGTGTCTGCGCGCGGTCGAGGACGGCCGGCTTCGGTGGATGATCCTGGTCGGTGTCTTCGTCGGATTCGGCTTCCTCACCAAGCAACTCCAGGTGATGCTGATCGTGCCGCCGCTGGCCCTGACCTACCTCGCATTCGGGCCCCACGGGTGGGTCAAACGCGTCGGACATCTGGTGGCCGCGCTGGCCGCACTCGTCGTCAGCGCGGGCTGGTGGATTCTCACCGTCGAGCTGTGGCCGGCGTCGTCGCGGCCTTGGATCGGCGGGTCGCAGAACAACTCGATCCTCGAACTCACGTTGGGTTACAACGGTTTCGGCCGACTCTCCGGCGATGAGACCGGCAGCGTCATGCCCGGCGGTGGACGCGGATATGACCGTGGTGCCTTCGGTGGCATGGGCTTTCCCGGTGGTGACTTCGGCGGGCCCGGCGGTCTTGGCGGTCGAGGCGGCATGTGGGGCGAAACCGGGATCTGGCGGATGTTCCAACCCGCCCAGGGCGGCCAAATCGCCTGGCTCATCCCGAGCGCGTTGATCCTGGGCGTCGGTGCGCTGGTGATCCTCGGCCGCTACCGCAGCACGGCGCGCACCGACCTGCGTCGCGCCTACCTCTCGGTGTGGGGGCTGTGGCTGCTCATCACGATGGCGGTCTTCAGCTTCATGGCCGGCATCTTCCACAGCTACTACACCGCAGCGCTCGCACCCGCGGTGGCGGCGGTTCTCGCCGGTGGTGCGGCCGTGGCCTGGCGGGTCCGCGAGAGGCTGTGGGTGCGCATACTGCTCGCGGTCGCCGTGTGGTTCGGCGCGATCTGGGCGTTCGTGTTGCTCGGGCGCTCACCGGATTTCGTGCCGTGGCTGCGCTGGATCGTCCTGTTCGTCGGCGTGGTCGGCGGTGCGGTGATGCTCCTCGCGCATCGTGTCTACCTCTCGGCGCTGGCTCTGGTGCTGGCGCTCGTCGCGGGCCTGGCCGGTCCGCTGGCGTACACGATCGACACCATCACCACCGCCAAACAGGGCTCGATCATCAGCGCGGGACCCCGCGTCGAGGGTGACGGACCCGGTGGATTCGGCGGTCCCGGACGCGGCAACCGTCGCTGGCAAATGCCCGGCGGTATGGGTCAGACGCCCGGAATGGGACAGGGACAGATGCCCGGCGGCATGGGACGGCTGCCCGGCACGGGCCAGATGCCCGGCGGATTCGGCGGGCGCACCGGCGCCTACGGCGCAATGGGTGGCATGGGCGGTCCGGCCGGCGGATTGCTGATGGGCTCGACGCCCAGCGCCGAGATGGTTGCGACGCTCCGAAAGAACGCCGACGACTTCACCTGGGTAGCCGCGGCCATCGGGTCCAACACGGCGTCGGGATATCAACTCGAATCGGGCCACTCGGTGATGCCGATCGGCGGCTTCAACGGAACCGACCCGTCGCCGACACTCGCGCAGTTCCAGAAGTTGGTGGAGCAGAAGAAGATCCACTACTTCATCGGTGGCGGCATGATGATGGGTGGCCGGTCGGACGGCACGTCGGCCCAGATCACCGAGTGGGTGGAGGCCCATTTCACCAAGTTGACGATCGACAATGTCACCTTGTATGACCTGACGTCACCGACCTGATCCGTTAGGGTGCCCTGGTGACTTCACGGATCGGGCATCGGCTCGCACGGATGACCGGCCGCGATCCGCACCAACAGGGGCGGGCCGCGACCAGTCTGGAACTGTTCTACGACCTCGTCTTCGTGGTGGTGTTCTCCGTCGCGGGCACCCAGATGGCGCACTACCTGGCCGAGGGCCATTACCGGACAGCGGTGTTCGGCTATGTGCTGTGTACCTTCGCCGCGATCTGGGCGTGGATCAACTTCAGTTGGTTCGCCTCGGCGTTCGACACCGACGACTGGTTCTTCCGCGGTGTCGTGCTGATCCAGATGATCGGTGTCGCCATCCTGGCGCTGGGTGTGGCGCCGGTGTTCAGCTCGATCGAACATCACGAGCACGTCGACATCCGGGTCCTCGTCATCGGCTACGTGGTGATGCGTGTCGGGCTGCTCACGCAATGGATCCGGGCGGGTCTGCAGAGCGCGGAGTACCGCAAGACGTGCTTCACCTACGCCGCCGCGGTGCTCGTGGCGCAGGTGGCGTGGGTGATCGTCGCGATCGTCGATCTCGCCCTGTGGCCCACCATCATCGCGATCGCCGTCTGCGCGCTCATCGAACTCCTGGGTCCGATCGTCGCCGAGAACTTCGTCAAACCCACACCCTGGCATCCGCACCACATCGCCGAGCGGTACTCGCTGTTGACGATCATCACCCTCGGCGAGGGCGTGGTCGGCACCGTTGCGGTGATGCAGGCGGCCGTCGAATCACAGGGGTGGTCGATGCAGACCGCGGTCTTCGGGGTCGCCGCCATCGTCGTCACCTTCGCCATGTGGTGGATCTACTTCGTCATCCCGGTCGGCGACCGGTTGCACGCGCGCCCCGACAAGTGCTTTCCCTGGGGCTATGGGCACATCGTCATCTTCATGGCCGCCGCGGCCACCGGCGCGGGTCTGGAGGTCGCCGCCCTGTGGACCGAACACGAGGCAACGATCAGCCCGGGCGTGGTCGTCGCGACCGTGGCGGTGCCGCTGGGTATCTACTGCCTCAGCATGCTGGCCATGTACGACTATTTGTTGCCGTTCGACCCGGTGACCCTGCTGTGCGGGGCAGGCACCATCGCCTTCCTCGTCGGCGGGGTCTGGGCCGCCGACGCAGGGTTGTCCCTGTCGGCGGCGGTGGTGCTGGTGGCGTGTGCGCCGCTGTTCATCGTGGTGGTCGACGAGATCTTCGGGACGACGCGACGCGCCAATACCCTCGGCGGGCCCGAGGCGGCGCCGACCCGGAATCCGGACTGCCCGATCGATCTCACCGACCGGTGACCGCCGGTGGCCGAGAATCCCGCGCGGACCGACCGGGTCCCGACGAATTAGAGTCATCCACGTGCGCGTACTCGTGATCGGCTCGGGCGGCCGCGAACATGCCCTGCTCCTCGGTCTCGCCGACGACCCGTCGGTCACCGAACTCCACGTCGCGCCCGGCAACGCCGGCACCGCGGCGATCGCCACCAACCACGGCGTCGACGTGGCCTCGGCCGACGAGGTGGTCGTCCTGGCGCGGACCGTCGCCGCCGACCTCGTCGTCATCGGCCCGGAGGTGCCGCTCGTACTCGGGGTCGCGGACGCCCTGCGCGCGGCGGGTTTTGCCACGTTCGGCCCCAGTGCCGCCGCGGCCCGCATCGAGGGGTCCAAGGCGTTCGCCAAAGACGTGATGGCCGCGGCCGGGGTGCGCACCGCCCACGCCGAGGTCGTCGACAATCCGGCGAATCTCGACGCCGCACTCGATCGTTTCGGGCCGACCTGGGTGGTCAAGGACGACGGACTGGCCGCCGGCAAGGGCGTCGTGGTGACCACCGACCGGGCCGCGGCGCGCGATCACGCCGCCGAATGCCTGGAAAGCGGTCACCCGGTGCTGCTGGAGAGCTTCCTCGATGGCCCCGAGGTCTCGTTGTTCTGCCTGGTCGACGGTGAGACCGTGGTGCCGCTGATCCCCGCCCAGGACCACAAGCGCGTCGGCGACGGCGACACCGGACCCAACACCGGTGGCATGGGCGCCTATACGCCGTTGCCGTGGTTGCCCGATGAGGTCACCGCCCGCATCGTCACCGAGGTCGTCGAACCCGTCGCCGCCGAGATGGTGCGGCGGGGTTGCCCGTTCAGTGGTCTGCTGTATGCGGGGCTCGCGATCGGCGAGCAGGGGCCCGCGGTGGTCGAATTCAACTGCCGCTTCGGTGACCCGGAGACCCAGGCCGTGCTCGCCCTGCTGAAATCCCCTCTGGGACAAGCCCTCAACGCGACATCGACCGGTACTCTCGCCGACCTGCCGCCACTCGAATGGGCCGACGGCGCAGCCGTGGTGGTGGTGGTCGCCGCCGAGAACTACCCGGCGAGCCCGCGGACCGGTGACGTGATCACCGGCGCCGAGGGACCCGGCGTGCTGCACGCGGGCACCAAGCGTGACGCGGAGGGTAACATCGTCTCCGCGGGTGGGCGCGTGCTCGGGATCGTCGGCGTGGGCGAGGATCTCGCGGCGGCACGCGCACAGGCCTACGAGCGTCTCGCCGGCGTCAAACTCCCCGGCTCGCATCACCGCACCGACATCGGCCTGGCCGCGCTGGAAGGCCGGATTTCCCTGTAGCCCGTCTCTCTTGAACCCTGTCTTCCGGTAGCTGTTGTCCGCCAATGGTTTTTGAGGGGTCACGCCTGCAGGCTGCGGCCGAGGAACTCGATCTGCTCGGGTAGGACGCCGCGCCAGTAGCGGTTGTCGTGGCCACCGGGACCGCTGGTGAACGCGGCCGGCGGATGCAGTCCGGCCGCCCACACACGCGTGTAGGTGAAGAACTGATCGCTGGAGCCAACGGCGATCATCAGCGGGATCCGACGGAACGCGTCCTGCTGGCCGAACAGTGAATTCTGTTGGTAATCGGCATAATCGTCGAAGGCACGTGGCGGGAAGGTGCGTGGATCGGCCCACAGCGCGGGCGAGCTGACCGCGATCGCCGCGACCCGAGGGGCGCCCAGGGTCGCACCGATCCGCAACGCGCCGTAGCCGCCCATCGACCAGCCGTAAAGGCCGATGCGATCGGTGGACACGTCGAGATCCGGATGCGTGGACAGCATCGGGATGAACTCGTCGATCACCATGGCCGCGCCGTCGGAGCCGTCGGCGCGGCGGTGCCAGTAGTTGCGCGCCCCGTCGACCGCCGCGATGGCGAACGGTGCGTTGCCGGCGTCGACGTAGGCCTGTAGTGCGGTGTGCATCGCCAATGGCGGGGTGAAGATCGTCATCTCGTCGGTGCGCAACGCGTGCAGCACCACGACGACCGGCAGCGTTCCGCTCACGCCCGCCGGGCGGGCCACCACCCAACCGGTGTCGCGGCCGAGCATGTGTGACGAGGTGAAGCTGCCGGTGACCAGGGACGGATTGTCTCCGCCCGGCGGTGTCGAGGGGATCGTCGAGGATGGCGATCCCAGCAGATCGTCCCCGGGTGGGAGTGCGGCGCGGTTGTTCTCCAGCGCCACGGTGTCCTCGGCGCACGCCGCCAGCCCGAGGGCGAGTGCGCCGAGCCCGCCGCCGAGCACGCCGCGCCGCGACAGGCGGATCGGGGCGGATCGGTCACGGCGCATCGCCGACAACGATAGTGGGGACCGGACCAGATCAGCGCCGCCGACCGAACAATCCGCGACGCGGGGCGTCGGGATGGCCGGGGCACCATTGCGCCGCGGGCACCGAGGCCTTCACCTGCGCGACATGCCTGCCGCATCCCGACCATGTGGTCTTGCCGCAATCGCGGCACCGGACTGCGTGACACATCAGGCGACCTCCGCCAGGTTCGGTGGTCCGGACCGCGGTCGCTCGACCTGTGCGAACGCCGTCGTCCCGGCGAGGGTGGTCAGTGCGTCGAACAGCCGGTCGGCCTCGTCACGGCCGGGAATCCCGGTGAGTACGGGACCGAAGTAGGCTCGTCCACCGAAGACGGTGATAGGACTGCCGCCGGTGCCTCCGAGCGCTTCCTGGCTGGCACGATGGGCGCGGCGGACCGCATCGTCCCAGACGGGATCATCCATGGCGGCAACCAGATCGGTGGGCAGTGCGCACTCGGCGAGCGCCTCGAGAACCAGGCGCTCCGACAATGGACTCCCGTCGCTGTGCAGTCGACGACCGAGTGCGAAGTACAACTCGCGCATCGCCTCGTCTCCGGCGGCGGCCAGAAGCCGGCCCGTCCGGCGTGAGACGATCATCCGCTCGGCGTGGGCGCCGCCGACCTCGCGGTCCTCGTTGAGTACGGCCAGGCTCATCGGCCGCCAGGTGGCTCCTACGCCCCGGCGCTCGGCCACGCCGGCCAACCAGCGGGATGCGGCCCAGGCGAACGGGCAAGCCGGATCGACGTAGATCTCGACGTCGCCGACATCGGGAACGGTTGTGGGCGAGGCGTTCACGAGGCCACCGCGCTGCTCAGTGCATCGATGGCCGCGCGCAGTTTCGTGGTGGCGGCCGCGGCGACGTCGGGGAGCCCGGGTGCGTCCGCGACGGCGACCATGAGGTCGGGGTTCATCGCCTCGACGATGATCGACTCCGCGCGCGAGGTGTCCTCACGGACCACCACATTGCACGGCAGCAACAGACCGATCTGCCGGTCGACGCCGAGTGCGGCATGCGCGAGCGGCGGATTGCAGGCACCGAGAATCAGGTAACGTTCCATGTCCTCGCCGAGTTTGGCCTTCAGCGTCGCGGTCACGTCGATCTCGGTGAGCACGCCGAATCCTTGTTGCGACAGTGCTTCTCGGGTACGCGTCACCGCCTCGTCGAAGCTCGTGCCGGACAGTGTGGTGGCGATGGCCAGATCCATCGGGATTCCTTTCTCTCGTCCTCGCGCTCGTGTGGCCCGACTCGTGGTCAGGCGAGTGCGAGGAACAGTTTTTCCAGTTGATCGTTGGTCATGGGTTCGCCGGTGGGTTCGTCGCCGGCGATGCACTCGCGCAGACCGGTGGCGACGATCTTGAAACCCGCCCGGTCGAGTGCCTTGGACACCGCGGCCAGCTGCGTGACCACGTCCTTGCAGTCGCGACCCTGCTCGATCATCGCGATGACACCGGCGAGTTGGCCGTGCGCCCTGCGGAGTCGGTTGAGTACGACCGCGATTGCTTCTTCGTCGCCGACCATGTGGGTTCCCTTCGCTGTGGATGTGCCGACACCCATGATACCCCTCGGGGTATACCTGGAGGAGGCGTCAGTGGCCGAACGAGATGGCCGGCAGCAGCCGGTCGAGCCATCGGGGCGTCCACCAGGCCCCGTGGCCGGTGATCCGCAGGAGTACCGGAAGCAGCACGAGGCGGATCAGTGTGGCATCGAGCAGGACCGCGACACCGAGGATGATGCCCATCTCCTTGGGCGGAAGTGGTTGGGCCAGTGCGAAGGTGAAGAACACCGCAACCATCACCGCGGCGGCCGCGAAGATGATGCGACCGGAGTAGGCCAGTCCGTCGACCTGCGCGGTCCGCGGATCACCCGTGCGCTCGTAATGTTCCTTGGCGGTCGCCAGCAGGAAGACGGTGTAGTCCATGGCGATTGCGAAGATCATCGCAAAGAAGAACACCGGACCCCAGCCGTCGAGGAAGCCCTGCGGGGTAAAACCGAGCAGACCCGAACCGTGCCCGTCCTGGAAAATCAGTGTGGCGACACCGAAGGCCGCGCCCGTCGACAGCAAGCTGACCAGGGTTCCCAGCAACGCGATCACCGGGGCTCGCAATGCGACCAGCAGAAGCAGGAAGCCCAGTGACAGGATGACCGCGACGATCACCGGGAACCACGTGTTCAGCGCGTCCTGTAGATCGAGGTTCTCCGCCGCGGCGCCACCGACGAGAGCGCCCGCAGGAACCCGGTCACGCAGATCGGTGAGTATGCCGGCCATTTCCGGCGCGGACGGATCGACCGACGGAATCGCTTGCAGCATCGAATATCCCGAGTTGTCCGGTGCGGCCTGGGCCGGCGTGACCATGGCGATACCGGGCGTCTGTGCGGCTGCGGTGGCCGTTGCCGGAGCGTCCGGGGTGGCAACGATGATCTGCAGTGCACCGGGGGCGCCGGGACCCATGTTGTCGGCGACGATCTGATAGCCCTGGCGGACCGGCGCGTCGTCGGGAACGACGGTGATCGACGGCATCGCGACCTTCAATCCCAGCACCGGCAGCGCCAACAGGATCAGGATGGCGAGCGAGACGACGGCGAACGGCCACGGGTGACGATGCAGCAGCTCTCCCCAGCGCCCGAAACGGTGCGACCGGTGCTCCTGCTTCTTCGCCCACGGCAGCGAGCCGGCATTGACCTTGGTGCCCAGGGCCGACAACACCGACGGCAGCAGGGTCATGGTGGCCGCGAGGACGAAGACGACGGCGAGCATGATCCCGACGGCCATCGTGCGCACCGCGGGCGCCGGAACCATCAGCACCGCGGACAAACTCACCAGCACCGTCAGACCCGAGAGGAGCACTGCCTTGCCCGCGGTCTCCATGGTCTCGGCGACCGCGTGTTCGGGTGTCTCGCGTAGCGCGATCGCCGCACGGAAGCGCGACACCATGAACAGGGCGTAGTCGATACCGAGCGCGAGGGCGAACATCATCGCGAAGTTCATGGCCCACACCGAGATCGGGGTGACGGTGTTCAGCAGCACCAGGCCACCGGCCGAGGCGACGAGTCCGGCGATGGTCAGCAGCAGGGGGAGCCCTGCGGCCACGAGAGAGCCGAAGGCGATCACCATGATCGCCAGCGTGATCGGCCAGGAGAACATCTCGGCCGTGATCATCGCCTCGTGATTGGCCTTGTTGAAATCGCTCCACAGTGCCGAGGCGCCCGTCGGATACACCTGGATCCCGTTGCCGGACAAGCCGGTCAACGCGGCCTTGTGATCATCGACCGCCTTGACCATCGCGTCGGTGTCGGCAGCGGCGCCGATGATGACGATCGCGGTGTGGCCGTCGCGGCTGACGGTCATTCCCGGTGTCGGGGCGATGACCGGACCGAAGCGCGGGTCGCTGCGCGCGATCCCGGTGATCTCGGCGATCACGTGCCCGACTGCCGGGTCGGTGACCTGGTGGTCGTCGGAGTGGATCACCACCTGCACCGCAGCCGACGAGTTGCCGCCGAAGTGCTGTTGTGCGAGCTCGCGGACCTGCACCGACTCCGATCCGTTGGCCTGCCATCCGGCGCCGGCCAGGGAACCGAACACACTCGGCGCCGCGGTACCGAGGCCGATGACGAGCAGGAACCAGATGCCGAACACCCACCGGCGGTGCGTCGCGGTCCACACCCCGAGCCGTCCCATCGGGCCGGGTCGGGTGTCGTCTGCTGCCGCGGGTGCTGGTTCGTCGGCAACGGTGGTGGAGTGGTCGGTCGGGTCCACGGAGAGTTCTCCCTCGCATCGTCAGATACCCCAGGGGGTATTGGTCGGTGACGACGAATATACCCAGGGGGGTATCGGACCACAAGGGGTGGGTCAGGCGGGCAGGGCGCGCTCCAGCGGGCGGCCGTTCACGTCGAACGACAACGCCAGGCTCGATCTCTGGTCGGTGAGCACGCACTGCGAGATGTCGGAGGCCGCACCGGCCGGGGTCGCGATCTCGTTGGGGCGCTGCCACATCACGTGCCAACCGAGCCGGACCGCCAAGCCGTGCAGGGCGACGCGGTGATCGCCGACGGCCACTTCGCCAAGAAGCGTGGGCAGTGTCGCGACGAGGTCGGTGAAGGTCGGTTCGGCAACCGGCAGACCGGTCACCTGGACGATCTCGAAGCCGCCGTCGGCGTCGTCGATGCGCACGACCGGTCCCGCGCCGCTCAGTTGGGCGGCGACGGCACCGAGGGTCGCGGCGATCAGATCCGCGTGCTCCGACTCGGGGTCGTTCGTGCCGGGCACGCGCAGTTCCGGGGAGATCAGGGCGGCGACGCCGAGACGTTCGCCCGCACGCCGCATCTCGGCGAGGCGCAGATCGGTCGGCAGGTCGCGGGAGGCGTCGGCCCAGGCCCACCGGATCAGCCAGCCCGCGGCTCCGGCACGCCGCACCGAGGCCACCGGCGATCGGTGGGCGCGGATTTGCCGGTGCGGGTCGGTGGTCGCGGTGAAGACCACCGCGGTGTCCTCGACCGTGGGTGTGTAGCTGCCGAGGCGCTGGGTGAGGTAGGTATGCAGCGCGACGCGGCGCAGACCGGCATACCAGGCGCCGCAATTGGCGACAGCGCGCAAACCGTCGAGATCCATGCGGGTCACGCTAGTGCCGGAATCGGCACTGTTGCCCCATCTGTCAGGTGATCGAACGACCGGTCCTTCACGGTGGCTGATCCGCCGAAAAAGGAGTGGTGACCCAGGTCACCCTGGCAGCATGGTCGCCATGACATCGGCCGCCACCCCGAAGGGAACGAGGCGGCGGACTCGACTCATCGAGGCCGCCGGTGCGCTCCTGCTCGAAGGGGGTTTCGACGCCGTCCGCCATCGTGCGGTCGCCGACCGGGCCAACCTGCCACTGGCCTCGACGACCTACTACTTCGCCTCGCTGGAAGATCTGATGGCCGAGGCCGCCATGTACGTCACCCGAAGCGCCGACGAGGCGATCGCGGCCCGCGGTGCGGCATTGACCCGGCGACGACGCGGAGTCGGGGCGACCGCGGAAGCGCTCTCGGAGGTCTTCATCGGGGCGCAGACCCCCATCGAGGATCTCGCCGCGCGCTACGAACTGATCGCGCTCGCGCCCCGGTACCCGCTGCTGCGCGACGTCGTCGAGGAACGCAGGCACCACGTCTCGGCGATGCACGCAGAGGTACTCGAGAAGTCCGGCCGCCGCTCCGACCCGCATCACGTCGGCTGGTTGATCGCGGTCGAGGACGGTGCCGTCGTGGGGACCCTGGGCTGTGCCGAGACCTCGCCGTTCGAGGCCGCACGCGCCGCTCTGAATGGTGTCGTCGACATCCTGGCACCGCAAATGTGAAGACCTGCAACCGAAATCAGGGGTCGGGGAGAGAAAGGTGAGTCATGGGGGAGCACAGGCGTGCGATGCGCCGGTGGGCGGCATCGCTGGCGGTGGGCGCGGCGGTGGTCGCCGGAGTACTGGCGGGGACCGGGTCGGCGTCGGCGGCACCGACCGGGCCGGTCGACGCGGGGGTGCCGTTCTCGTCGGTGGTCTACGGCACCGGCTGCACCTACAACCTGACGGTGCCGGTCAACTCCGTCGGCATGGTCTCCTTCTACGAGCAGCGTCGGGGATTCGCCCCGATCTTCATCGGCAGAGCGCCCGCGTATCAACTGATCGCGACGGTCAACTGGACGCCGCGCCGACTCGGCGACCGGATGCTCTATGCGGTGCAGAACGGCGTCACGTCGCCGATCACCCTCGCCCGGGTGCACCAGGGGTACGGCTCCGGGGGCCTGTGCTTCGCCCTGTAAAGACGCCGACGGCACGCAAACTACACTGTTGACGTGTCGAAACCTGCCATCAGCAACGTCCTCGCGAGCCGCTATGCGTCGACCGATCTGGTCGAGATATGGTCGGCGACCAACAAGATCGCCGCCGAACGCCGACTCTGGATCGCTGTCCTGCGGGCCCAGCGCGACCTCGGGATCGACGTGCCCGACAACGCCATCGACGACTACGAGCGGGTCGTCGACGACATCGACCTCGGGTCCATCGCCGAGCGTGAACGCATCACCCGCCACGACGTCAAGGCGCGGATCGAGGAGTTCAACGCGCTCGCCGGTCACGAGCAGATCCACAAGGGGATGACCAGCCGCGACCTCACCGAGAACGTCGAGCAACTGCAGATCCTGCAGTCGCTGCGGCACGTCCACGCCCATGGCGTCGCCGTGCTCGCGCGGCTCGTCGAACGGGCCGCCCAGTACTCGTCGCTGGTGATGGCCGGACGCAGCCACAATGTGGCCGCGCAGGCGACGACGCTGGGCAAGCGATTCGCGTCGGCCGCCGACGAGTTGATGATCGCGCTGACCCGACTCACCGAACTCATCGACCGCTATCCGCTGCGCGGCATCAAGGGGCCGATGGGCACCAGCCAGGACATGCTCGACCTGCTCGGCGGGGACGCCGGCAAGCTCGCCGACCTCGAGTCGCGGGTCGCCGGGCATCTCGGGTTCTCCCGGTCGTTCACCTCGGTCGGGCAGATCTACCCGCGCTCCCTCGACCACGACGTCGTCTCCGCACTCGTCCAGGTGGCCGCGGCACCGTCGTCGCTGGCCCACACGATCCGGCTGATGGCCGGACACGAGCTGGTCACCGAGGGATTCCAGCCCGGGCAGGTCGGGTCGTCGGCGATGCCGCACAAGATGAACACCCGCTCCTGCGAGCGGGTCAACGGCCTGGCCGTGGTGCTGCGCGGCTACGCGTCGATGACCGCCGAGCTCGCCGGCGCGCAGTGGAACGAGGGCGACGTCTTCTGCTCGGTGGTGCGTCGCGTGGCGCTGCCCGACGCCTTCTTCGCCATCGACGGCCTGATGGAGACGTTCTTGACCGTGCTCGCCGAATTCGGCGCCTATCCGGCCGTGATCGCCAACGAGCTCGACCGCTACCTGCCGTTTTTGGCCACCACCAAGGTGTTGATGGCGTCGGTGCGCGCGGGCGTCGGGCGTGAGACCGCGCACGAGGCGATCAAGGAGAATGCCGTGGCCGTGGCGCTGGCCATGCGCGAGGAGGGGCGCGAACCCGATCTGCTCGACCGGCTCGCCGCCGACGACCGCATCCCGCTCGATCGGGCACAGCTCGATGCATTGCTCGACGACAAGGAAGCCTTCGTCGGTGCGGCGGGCCGCCAGGTCGCCGACGTCATCGCCGCCGCCGAGAAGATCATCGCCGAGAACCCGCAGGCAGCGGCCTACACCCCGGCGCCGATTCTGTAACGAGGACACTGGCTGTCCGCGGTGTGGGGAACCATGTCGGCATGAGTATCGACTTCCAGGTGACCTTCGACTGTGCGGACCCGGCAGCGCTGTCCGCGTTCTGGGCCGAGGTCCTCGGCTATCGGCTCGCGCCCCCGCCGCCGGGTTTCGCCACGTGGGACGACGCGCTCTCGGCGATGGGCATCGCCGAGGATCGGCGCAACGACGCCTCGGCGCTGGTGGATCCGGCAGGTGCGGGGCCGCGCGTCTTCTTCCAGCGGGTGCCCGAGGGCAAGACCGTCAAGAACCGCGCTCACCTGTGTGTTCGGGCGGCGCCCGGCTTGTCGGGTGAGGAGCGGATGGCTGCGCTCGAGCGTCGTGGTGCCGAACTGATCGACGCGGGTGCCCGGCGGATCGCCCGGCACGAACCGGCGCCGCCGCTGGCGGGCGGGCACCTCGTCATGGCCGATCCGGAGGGCAACGAGTTCTGTCTCGACTGACTCGCCGGTCCGGGCGAGCAGCCCGTGGCTAGCCCGCGTCGGGATCGGCGGGCGTACGGTCGGCGTGCCCCAACGACCAGTCGGGCAGCACCGAATCGCGGATGCGGCGTTTGAGTTCGGCGGCGTCGGGGAAACCGCCGTCGCGCTTGCGTTCCCAGATCTGCTCGCCGTCGGCCTCGATGACGAAGACACCTCCGGTGCCCGGGCGCAGGGTGACCGAGCCGAGGTCGGTGCCGAAGGTCGACAGCAGTTCCGCAGCCATCCAGTTGGCCCGCAGCAACCAATTGCATTGCGTGCAGTAGGTGATGGTGATCTGCGGTGCGCCCATGACGACCCAGACTGCCAGATCACCCCGAGTCACCTCACCCCGAGCGTCGGGCCACCCAGACTGTCTGCCACCCAGACTGCCGGGCCACCCAGACTGACCCTGCCGACCTGCGCACACTATGGTCGAGGGCATGCGTCCGGCTCTCGACACGTACACCTTTCTCGCCTCCGGCAAGGTCCGCGAGATCTATCAGATCGACGACGACACCCTGCTGATGGTGGCCAGCGATCGTATCTCGGCCTACGACCACATCCTGAGCCCGGCGATACCGGACAAGGGCGCCATCCTGACCGCCATGAGTTTCTACTGGTTCGATGCGCTCGGCGTGCCGAATCATCTGGCGGGCGGACCGACCGACGAGCGCATCCCCGACGGGTGCGTGGGCCGCTCGATGGTGGTGCGCAAGCTGCCGATGGTTCCGGTGGAATGTGTGGCACGCGGCTACCTCACCGGTTCCGGGCTGACCGATTACCGCGCGACCGGTGCGGTGTGCGGGGTGGCATTGCCCGACGGCCTCGACGAGGCCGACCGGCTGCCCGAGCCGATCTTCACCCCGGCCACCAAGGCCGAACAAGGTGACCACGACGAGAACATCAGCTTCGAGGCGGTGGCCGCGCAGGTCGGGGCCGAATTGGCCGACGATCTTCGCCGCACGACCCTCGACATCTACCGGCGCGGCGCCGAACTCGCCGCGCAACGCGGAATCATCCTGGCCGACACCAAGTTCGAGTTCGGGCGCGACTCCGACGGATCACTTGTCCTTGCCGACGAGGTGCTCACGCCGGACTCCTCGCGCTACTGGGAGGCCGCCGGCTATACCCCGGGTCGGGTGCAGCCGAGCTTCGACAAGCAGATCGTCCGCAACTGGCTGACCTCGCCGGAATCCGGCTGGGATCGCGCCTCCGATACGACCCCGCCCGCTCTTCCCGCCGACGTGGTGACACGCACCCGGCAACGATACATCGAGGCCTACGAATGGATTTCGCAGAAATCCTTCGCCGACTGGCCGCAAGGATAGGAGTCACGTGACCGACGCAGCAGCAGCCGACACCGACGCCGCAGGCAACACCGACGCAGTGGCCGCCTCCGCGCCGGTGGCGAAGAAGGTTCCCCTCGAGCGAACCCACCACGGCGACACCGTCATCGACAACTACGAGTGGTTGCGCGACAAGGACGATCCCGAGGTGATCGCCTACCTCGAGGCGCAGAACGCCTACACCGAGGCCCACACCGCCGCGCTGGCGGATCTGCGGGCGACGATCTTCGACGAGATCCGTTCGCGCACCAAGGAAACCGACATGTCGGTGCCGTCGCGGCGCGGTGAGTACTGGTACTACGCGCGCACCCTCGAGGGCAAACAGTATGCGATGCAATGCCGGTGCCCCATCGTCGATCCCGACGACTGGACACCGCCGACGGTGTCCGAGGATGCGCCGCTGCCGGGCGAGGAGGTGCTCTTCGACGCCAACGACGAGGCCGAGGGTCACGACTTCTTCAGCGTCGGTGCGCTCACGGTCAGTCACGACGGCCACTGGCTGGCCTACAGCACCGACGTGGTCGGCGACGAGCGGTACACGTTGCGATTCAAGGACCTTCGGACCGGGGAGCTGTTGCCCGATGTCATCGCCGATACCGCGGGCGGGGCCGTGTGGTCGACCGACACCAAACACGTCTTCTACCAGACCGTCGACGCCGCGTGGCGCCCGGACACGGTGTGGCGCCACGACATCGGCGCCGGCACCCCCGACGTCAAGGTCTTCCACGAGCCCGACGAACGCTACTGGGTCGGCATGGGATCGACCCGCAGCGACAAGTACCTGGTGATCGCCGTCGGCTCCAAGATCACCTCCGAGTGTTTCGTCCTGTCCGCCGACGACCCCACCGGCGAATTCCGCAGCGTCGCACCCCGGGTCGACGGCGTGGAATACAACGTCGAACACGCCGAGATCGCCGGCACCGACTATTTCCTGATCGTGCACAACGATGTTCGTGACGGTGAGAAGGCCGAGGACTTCGCCGTCGACATCGCCCCCGTCGACGATCCGGCCGCCCGAACCGAGTTCATCGGGCATCGGCGCGGCTTCCGGATCGAGGACGTCGACGCCTTCCGCGACTATCTCGTGCTCAGCTACCGCGCCGACGCCCTGCCGCGAGTGGCCATCGCCGATCTGCGCCGGATCGACGGCATCCCGGTCGCCGAGGACTTCATCGAGGTCGCCGTCGCGCAGGAGCTGTTCTCCCTCGGCCTCGGTGGCAACCGCGAATGGGCCACGCCACGACTGCGATTCGGGTACGGCAGCTTCATCGAACCGTCGGAACTCTTCGAGCTCGACGTGACCACCGGCGAGCGCATCCTGCTCAAGCGTCAGCCCGTCCTCGGCGACTTCCGCCCCGAGGACTACGTGCAGTCGCGCGAATGGGCCACCGCCGCCGACGGTACCGAGATCCCGTTGTCGATCGTGCGCCACAAGTCGGTGGCGGCACCCGGCGACGAGGGTGCGGCGCCGGCCCCGTTGCTGCTCTACGGATACGGCTCCTACGAGGCGAGTTTCGACCCGTCGTTCTCGGTGTCACGACTGTCGATGCTCGATCGCGGTGTGGTCTTCGTCCTCGCCCATGTGCGCGGCGGCGGCGAGATGGGCCGGCACTGGTACGAGACCGGCAAGACGCTGACCAAGAAAAACACCTTCACCGACTTCGTGGACTCGGGTCGCCATCTCGTCGAACGCGGTTGGACGACGTCGGAACAGATGGTCGCCGAAGGCGGTTCGGCCGGTGGACTGCTCATGGGGGCGGTGGCCAATCTGGCCCCGGAGCTCTTCCACGGGATCCTCGCCTCGGTGCCGTTCGTCGACGCCCTCAACTCGATCCTCGACCCGTCGCTGCCGTTGACGGTCATCGAATGGGACGAATGGGGCGACCCGCTGCACGATCCGACGGTCTACGAGTACATGAAGTCGTACTCGCCGTACGAGAACGTCGAGGCGCTCCCGTACCCCGCGATCCTCGCCCAGACCTCGCTCAACGACACCCGTGTGCTGTTCACTGAGGCGGCGAAATGGGTTGCCCGCCTGCAGGACTTGAGCACCTCGGACAATCCGATCCTGCTGAAGACCGAGATGTCGGCGGGCCACGGCGGTGTCTCCGGACGCTACAAGCAGTGGGAAGAGGTCGCCTTCGAGATCGCGTGGATTCTCCAGCAGACCGGAGCCGTCACGCCGTAGTCTTCGGCACCAGGGTCTGCGCGACGATCCCACCGTCGAAGACGGCGGTGTCGATGAGATCGAGGTCGAGTGGTTGCGTGAGGTCGCTGAACAGCGGCTGCCCGCGGCCCAATGCGATCGGTGCGATCGCCAGCCGGTACTCGTCGACGAGTCCGAGCGAGACGAGGCTGCGCGCGAAGCGCACCCCGCCGTTGACGAGGACGACGCCTGCGGTGTGTTCCTTCAGACGCTCGACGTCGGCGACGAGGTCGCCGCCGGCGAGGTAGGGCGATTCCCACGTGCCCGCTCCCGCGAACGGAAAACCGCCCGGCCTCGGTGCCGATCCCGAGGAGAGGGAGTGCGACGCGACGACCTTCGGGGTGTCGTTCATCGCCGCGGCCATCGGCCCCTGCGCCGACGACCAGAAGGCGGCGACCCCGTCGTGGAATCCCCGCCCGATCAGGTGGACGTCGGCCTCCTGCAGGGTGCGCAGCACCCAGGCGGTCGAGTCGTCGCTGCGTGCGGCCATGGCCCAGTCCATCTCACCGTCGGGGCCGGCGATGAAACCGTCCAACGACATCGACATCTTCAGTACCAGTGTGCTCATGCGGGGACAGACCGGCGCGGTGTTCAGAACTCATCGCTGCAGCGGCCCGGGCCGCCGAATGCACGAGGCCCGCACCCGAGATGATCGGGTGCGGGCCTGGTGCGTTGGTGCCGTGGACGCTCAGTGCAGCAGCGTCGGCGTGCGATCCATGTCCTCTTCGACGAGCGGGGAGGCGATCTTCTTGCGGGGCAGGAAGATCGCGGGGATCACGGTCACCGCGACCAATACCGTCGCCACGATGAACGTGGTACCGAAGGCTTCGGCCGCCCAGGAGAACCACTGATCCGGCGGGTTCGCCGGAAGTGCCGCAGGGGTGTTGGCGCTCGCCTGCACGGCCTGCGCGTACTTCTCCGGTGCGGCATTGGAGCTGATCGCGAGCAGCGACTCGGGATGCGACTTGAACATGTTGGCCAGGACGACCGAGATCACCGCGGTACCGATCGACGACGCGGTCTGCTGCACCACGTTCATCAGCGTCGAACCGTCGGGAACCTGCTTGTTGTTCAGGGTGGCCAGCGCCGCGGACATGATCGGCATCATCGTCATACCCATGCCCAGACCCTGGACGAACAGTGCCAGGCACACCGCCCAGTAGGGAGTGTCGGCGCCGAGGAAGACGAAATAACCCATGCCGCAGAAGATCAGCACGATACCGCCGAGGACGAACTTGCCCGGACCCATCTTGTCGGTCAGGCGCCCGGCGATGGGCATGGTGAGCATTGCGCCGAGACCCTGCGGGGCGAGCAGCAGGCCGGCCATCAACGTGGACTCGCCGCGAACACCGATGAAGTACTGCGGATAGAGCAGTGCCGCACCGAAGAACGCGATCATGAAGGTGGTCATCGTGACCACCGCGATGGCCAGCGTCTTGTTCTTGAACAGGCGCAGATCCAGCAGCGGATTCTTCGCGCGCAGCGCGTGGATGATGAATGCGACGATCAGTACGGCGCCGATGATCGTGGTGACGAGCACCTTCGTGTCCATGAAGGTGCCGGCGTCGGTGGACGAGGAGATGCCGTAGAGGAACAACGCCAGACCCGGTGAGAGCATCAGCAGACCGACGAAATCGATTGTCGGGCGCTGTTTCTCCTCGTCGTCGCGCAGCACGAGCCAGGCGTAGACGAGGGCGACGAGACCGATCGGGACGTTGATCAGGAACACCCAGTGCCAGCTGGCCTTCTCGATGAGCAGACCGCCGAGGATGGGTCCGGCGATGGGGCCCAACAGCATCGGGATACCGAGGACGGCCATCACCGAGCCGACGCGTTCGGGACCGGCGGCCTTGGTGAGGATCATCATGCCGATCGGCATCAGCAGACCGCCGCCGAGTCCCTGGACGACGCGGAAGGCCACCAGCGAACCGATGTTCCAGGCGACCGCACACAGTGCGGAACCGATGAGGAACAGCACCAGCGAGGTCATGTAGACCTTCTTGGTGCCGAATCGTGCTGCGGCCCAGCTCGAGAGCGGGATGACTGCGGCCAGCGCCAGCGTGTAGCCGGTCATCGTCCACGCGGCACCCGCGGCGTTGGTGTTGAAGGTCTCCTGGAAGGTGTTCTGTGCCACCGATACCACGGTCACGTCGAGGATCGACATGATGGCGCCGAGCACGACGACGCCGGCAACGGTCAGCACATGCCGGTCGAGTTTGGTGTCCGGTGGGCCGGCGTGGGCCGTCCCGCCGGCGGAGGTGGAACTCGTCATGAGTGCACTTTCTGGTCGTGGGTCCGATGGGTGTCGAGCGTGGGGTGGGTCAGGTCGAAGTAATCGGTGTCGGCGTCGACGATGGGTCGCAGCGCATCGGTCAGCGCGTCACGGTGTTCGGCGGGCAGACCGGCGACGAAGTCGCTGATGATCTCCTGGCGCACGCTGAGTTGTTCGTCGACGAGGTGTCGGCCGCCCGCGGTGAGGCTGACGCGTTTGACGCGCCGGTCGGCGGGATCCTCGCGGCGATCGACGAATCCGAGCCGCACGAGACGATCGACGGTCCGGCCGGTCGCGGCCAGCGACAAGCCGATGGCATCGGCGATCTCGTGGACCGACATCGGCGCCTGGGCCTCACCGGCGACGAACAACACCCGGATCTGGGAGAAGGTGAGGTCGGTGGTGGCGAGGTCGTCGACAGCGGCGGCCTTGCTCAGGCAGGTCAGTCGATCCAGGAACTCGTGCAGTGCGCGGCACGCGGAATCGATCGAAGTGGACACTCGAAAATGCTAACGGGAACGCAACTATCGCGCGAACACAATTATCGGTGATATGTGTCATAGCGCAGAAAAGTCGGTGATCTGTACCACCGCGCCAGGGCGATTAGGGTCGGGAGTCATGAGCAATGTCAAGGACATCCCCGTGGCCGCACTCGACGGATCGGCGCTATCGCTGTCCGATTTCACCGGACCGTTGCTGGTCGTCAACGTCGCCAGCAAATGCGGCCTCACGCCTCAGTACACCGGACTGGAAGAACTGGCCAAGACCTACGGTGAGCGCGGACTGACCGTCGTGGGTGTGCCGTGCAACCAGTTCATGGGCCAGGAACCGGGCAGCGCCGAGGAGATCGCGACCTTCTGTTCCACCAATTACGGCGTCACGTTCCCGCTGCTGGAGAAGACCGATGTCAACGGTGACGGACGGCATCCCCTCTACGCCGAGCTGACGAAGCTCGCCGACGCCGACGGTGAGGCCGGTGACATCCAGTGGAACTTCGAGAAGTTCCTCGTCGGCGCCGACGGCGAGCCGCTCGCCCGCTTCCGCCCGCGCACCGAGCCGACCGCACCCGAGGTCGTCGCGGCGATCGAGGCGGCGCTGTAGCGCCGGCGCACCCAACGCGCTCCGCACGGGACCGCTCCGGCGAACCCGGTAAGGTAACCGGTGTTCAGCCAACCTCCGGACGTCCCTCGGACGGCCTGGAGATATTCGATAGGGAGCTATTGCCGATGGCACGAGTGGTGGTCGACGTGATGCCCAAGGCCGAGATCCTCGATCCCCAGGGTCAGGCGATCGTCGGCGCACTGGGCCGTCTGGGATTCTCCGGCATCGCCGATGTCCGCCAGGGCAAGCGTTTCGAACTCGAGGTCGACGACTCCGTCGACGACTCCACATTGGAGCGGATCGCCGAGGAGTTGTTGACCAACACGGTGATCGAGAACTTCAACGTCTCCCGGGTTGCCGAGTAGGCAGCGGAGACGACTGTGAGCAACGCACGCATCGGGGTCATCACCTTTCCCGGCACCCTCGACGACGTCGACGCCGCCCGCGCGGTCCGTCTCGCCGGAGCCGAGGCCGTCGAGTTGTGGCACGGCGATGCCGATCTCCAGGGCGTCGACGCCATCGTCGTGCCCGGCGGGTTCTCCTACGGCGACTACCTGCGCGCCGGGGCGATCGCCAAGTTCGCCCCCGTCATGGGTTCGGTCATCGAGGCCGCCGGCAAGGGTATGCCGGTTCTGGGTATCTGCAACGGTTTTCAGGTCCTGTGCGAGGCCGGCCTGCTGCCCGGCGCGCTGACCCGCAACGAGGGTCTGCACTTCATCTGCCGCGACCAGTGGTTGCGTGTCGAGTCGACCACGACCGCCTGGACCACCCGGTTCGAGCGGGGCGCGGAGATCCTCATCCCCCTCAAGTCGGGGGAGGGCCGCTACGTCGCCCCGCAACGCAAACTCGAGGAACTCGAGGGCGAGGGACTGATCGCGTTCACCTATGCCGGCGGCAATCCCAACGGTTCGGCCCTCGACATCGCGGGCATCAGCAGCCCCGACGGCCGGATCGTCGGACTGATGCCCCACCCCGAACACGCCACCGAGGCGCTCACCGGTCCCAGTGACGACGGCCTCGGCCTGTTCTACTCGGCGATCGACGCCGTCCTGGCCAACGCGTGACGACGACACGGCGGTGACGACATGAGTGGGCCTCGCCTGACCACCTCGGCCACCGCGAAGGGGCTCGGTGCTTTCATCGACGCCTCGCCGTCTCCGTTCCACGTCTGTGCGACGGTGGCGGCGGAATTGGAGGAGGCCGGATTCCGGCGTCTGTTCGAGGATCGCGAGTGGTCTCTGGACGCGCGTCGCTTCTACGTCATCCGTGGCGGTTCGATCATCGCGTGGGATCTCGGTGACGGCGATGCCTTCCGGATCGTCGGCGGCCACACCGACAGCCCGAATCTGCGTCTCAAGCAGCGCCCGGATCGCGTCAGTGCCGGTATCCGCACGATCGCGCTCGAACCCTATGGCGGCGCCTGGCTGAACTCCTGGCTCGACCGCGATCTCGGGTTGTCCGGCCGACTCGCCTATCGTTCCGGCAACTCCGTCGAGCACGTGCTGGTGCATGTGACCGAGCCGGTGGTCCGCGTGCCGCAGTTGGCGATTCACCTCTCCGCCGACCGCAAGGGCGTCACCCTGGATCCGCAACGACACCTCGACGGGGTGTGGGGGATCGGTGCCGACGTACCCGACGTGCTGGACTGGGTGGCCGAATATGCCGGTATCACACCGGATTCGGTGCTCGGCTGGGAGTTGATGACCCACGACGTGGCACCGTCGCGCCTGATCGGAACCGACGAAAGCCTGCTCAGCGCACCGCGTCTGGACAACCAGGGCACCTGTTATGCCGGGCTGCGGGCATTGCTCGACGGCTCGCCCGCGATCGCGACCCGGGTGCTCGCGCTGTTCGACCACGAGGAGGTCGGCAGCGGTTCCGAGCGCGGCGCGGCGTCGGACTTCCTGTCCACCGTCCTCGAACGAATCGTGTTGTCCCGCGGGGGAAGCCGGGCCGACTACCTGCAGGCGATGGCGTCGAGCATCTGTGTGTCGGGCGACATGGCCCACGCCACCCACCCGAACTATCCCGAGCGGCACGAGCCCACCCACCAGATCGCCATCGACGGCGGTCCGGTGCTCAAGGTGAACCAGAATCTGCGTTACGCCTCGGACGCGATCGGGGAGGCCGTCTTCGCGCTGGCCTGCGACACCGCGGGGGTTCCGATGCAGCGTTACATCCACCGCGCCGACCTGCCCTGCGGATCGACGATCGGGCCGATCACCGCCACGCGCACCGGTCTGATGACCATCGACGTCGGCGCACCGCAGCTCGCGATGCACAGTGCCCGCGAGCTGATGGGTGCCGCCGACGTGCCGATGTATTCCGCTGCGCTACAGGCGTTCCTGAGTACCGAAGCCTGAGCGCGGGAATCTGAGCCGGTCGGGTCAGGCCGGTCGGAATCCCGCGCCGACGCCGCCCTGTGCATTGAGGTCGGCCAGGATCGCGGTCATCTTGGTGGCAACCAGCGGGCTGTAGATCGGGATGGCCGGATTCACACAGCCGATCGCGCCCTTGATCGGGGTGCCGGGGATGCCGAGGATGAGGCCGCCGTTGAGCATGCCGACGACTCGATCACCCATGACGATCGGGCCGCCGGAGTCGCCGTGGTTGGCGCAGACATAGCTCAGGCTGTCGGTGCTGCTGGTCTGCAGGACCGGCCCGCAGCTGAACCCGGTGGTGCGTCCGGCCTTGCAGACGTTGGCACCGGCGTGCGGGAACGCCCCGACGCTGCGGATGGTCGCGCCGCCCGCGGTGCGTACGGCGCTCACCCGATTCGGGTCGAGGGCGATGACCGCGTAGTCGCCCGGTTCGCTCTTGCGCGCGAAACGACCGATCACACCCGCGGCGGGATTGCGCTCGAGGGAGACCTTCGATCCGACATGGCCGCAGTGCCCGGCGGTCAGACCGACGAGTCGTCCGGCGCGATCGTGCCCGACCGTGGTCATCGTGCAGCCGAAGCGGCCGTCGATCACGATGGCGCTACCGCCGCCGACGGTGGCACGCGGTGCTGCCTGCGCCGCATAGGCGGGCGCGAGTGCGAGCAGGAGCCCGACGAGGATGGTCAGGACGCGCAGGGTACGACGCAACGTGCTCTCCGATCGTGGTGACAACAGGTCCGGGAGAATTCGCGATAGCGAATTCGCTTTCGGTGCTCCGCCACCCTATCCGGCGCGGCCGTCCGGTCAAACAACCTCGGTAGAAGCTCCTCAGTAGCTACGGGCGAACCCGAGCACGTTGTCGACGTAGGTCATCGAGTTGTTGTAGCGCAGGACCGCGGCCGTCTGTCCGGCGATGTCGCGTAGGTTCAGCCCGCCGTCGCACAGGTAGCGCGCGGTGGTCAGCGCGGCGTCGTAGATGTTCTGCGGGTCGGCGATGCCGTCGCCGTTGCCGTCGGCGGCGTACTTCTTCCACGTCTGCGGGATGAACTGCATCGGCCCGACCGCACGGTCGTGGACCGGGTCACCGTCGATGGCGCCACCGTCGGTGTCGGTGATGACCTGGTTGCCGGCCAGCGAACCGTCAAGGGTGGGCCCGTAGATCGGGGTCTTCAGGCGGCCGGACGGGTCGGCGTCGCCGTTGTCGGCGTGATGGGATTCGACCTTGCCGATCCCGGCGATGAGCTTCCAGTCGATCCCGCAGACCGGTTCGGTGCGTGCGATGGTGTCGGCGGCCTGCTTGTAGGCGCGGTAATTGATGGCCGGGACCTGGCCGTCGGTGACGCTCACCGGCATCGGTGGCGGCGGTGGTGTCGCGCGGACGGGGGCCACCGTCAGATCCCGGGCCGGACGGGTCGGCAGCGACGTCGGGGTGTTCGAGCGGGCCGGTGCCGGATGACTCAGGGTGGCTGGTTCGGGTGCGGCCGCGGTGGTTGGCGACGCGGCGGGAGCCGCGGTGACCTGGGCGTCGTCGGTGGCCGCAGCGGCGGCCGCGGCGCAGACGCCGACCATCGGGATCAGCGCGGTGGCCAGCACCGGCTTACGGGAACGCGGCAGCAACGGTGAGCGCGTTTTGGAGTGTTTCCCCAACTTTCGGACCTCACTACAGACTCGGGTACATCGGCTACCCACTGCCGCGGTGCTCGTCGATTGCGGTGTGCGTCGACTTCATGGGGCAGTGGGCCGCCGACGAGGCTACCGACTTCCGTGTCCGTTCCGTTATCTGGCCGTTACCGAACCTGGGAGTCGGCTGAGTGCCGTCGCTGCCGTTGCAGGTCATGCCGGGACCAAAGTCCCGGATGTGAGTCCGGCCACGTGACGCGCCGGCGGGTCAACGTGGCGCGAACACACGGAGGCTGGTGCCCTCGAAGGCGGCGAGGAATCCGTCGACATCCTTCACCTGGCCGTTCACGTCGACCGTCCACACGAAACCGCCGGCCGACGGGTCGACTGCGCTGATCCTGCTGTTGCTGGTGAGCACCAGGAGATCGCCGCTCGACCCGACGCAGGTGAGGTTGTCGAGGTTCGCATCGGGATCGTCGAAGCCCGGCGCGGGCAACGAGCCGAGGTGCTCGGCATCGGCGAGGGAGTAGATGGACCGCGACCGGCTCTTCAACGCGAACGCCACCGCGGTACCGCACGGTCGGGTGTTCGCCTTGGACAGCTCCTCGTCGGAGATCTGCCACAGCGCTCCCGGCTTGGCCGGATCGACGACGACGTAGGTGCCCTGCATCGCCTCCATCTGCGCGGTCCCGGTCTGGGTCAGCACGGGCAGGGTGGACGGGCCGGGCAGCACCCGCATCCCGGCGACGTGTGCGATCCGCCGCGGATCGAGGACGCCGTGGGTCACGGCATAGGTCTCGAACATGCGGTGGTCGGGGTCGGTGTACTCGACGGTGATGCCGGTCGGGAACGCGGTGATCGTGCAGCCGGTGCAGTGGAAGCGATCGGCGCCGGTGCGCGGATCGACGATGAACCGGCCCGCGTCGCTGGTGGTGATCTGCAGCAGCCCATCCTCGAGCACCTCGGCACTCGCGGCGCGGGCGAAGGTGCGCGACCACAGTTCGTGGCCGTCCGGGGTGGCCATCGACACCCGGTAACCGGAGGCGGAGATGCGGACGAAATCCGATCCGGCGCCGAGTACCGATGCGGTGTCGTCGAGGGCGGTCGGGC
Organism: Gordonia polyisoprenivorans; assembly: GCF_017654315.1. Taxonomy (NCBI): domain Bacteria; kingdom Bacillati; phylum Actinomycetota; class Actinomycetes; order Mycobacteriales; family Gordoniaceae; genus Gordonia; species Gordonia polyisoprenivorans. The sequence continues at coordinate 5,589,148 of NZ_CP072203.1, read as the reverse complement.
CGGACGGGGTGCCGTCGTCGTCGACGAGGTAAAAGCCCTGTGCGAGATCGCTACTGGCATTGACCGCGCAGCCGACCACGCCGTCGTCGGTCATCCCGCAACTCCCGGTGCCCGCGCGCAGCGGGTGCTTCCACAGCAGATGTCCGTCGCCGCGATCGACCATCACGTAGGCGCGGCCGATTCCCGACGGGTAGCTCAGCAGCCAGCGGTCGGTGCCGGTGGCGACCACCTCGATCTGATCGCTGGAGGTGTAGTCGGGCAGGGTCTGACTCGACACCGTCCACGCGAGGGCGGGCTGGTCGGGGTAGGACCGCAACTGGCCGTAGGCGTAGCCGGTCGCCGGGCGATCGGGTGTGCCGATGGCCAGCACCGCACCCACGCACACCACCATCACCGCGGCGAGGACGACGACGACGGTGCCGATACCGAGCGGAAGTCGACGTCCCCGCTTGCTCCCCACACGCATGGCGACAGTCAATCACCCATGGCCTGCGTGGGGGAGGCTGACATGCAGATCAGGCGGTCACGGCCGCCAGCCCGGTGCGCAGCACCTCGATGAGCAGGGTGGAGGGCCGGCCGGTGAGTGTCGCCAGGTCGGTCGAGTCGGAGTCGAGCGCGCCCCGGGCGACCCCGGCGTCCGAGTCGGCGAGGATCGCGGCCATCGGTGCCGGGATACCGGCGTCGGTGAGCGCCGCCGCATAGTCGGCCTCGGGGATATCGGTGTAGCGCACCGGCTTTCCGCTGACCTCGGCGAGCGCCTCGGCGATCTGTGCGTAGGTGGGGTGCTCATTGCCGGCGAGTTCGTAGACCTCGCCACCCGCGGCCTCGACGAGTGCGGCTGCCGCGGCGGCGGCGTAATCGCGACGCGACGCCGCCGCGATGGTCCCGTTGCCTGCGCTGCCGTACAGGACGCCGGTTTCGATGGCCTGCGGTGCCGCGGCCAGGTAGTTCTCCCAGTACCAGCCGTTGCGCAACAGCACCGTGGGGATGCCGGACTCGGCGAGTACGCGCTCGGTGGCGACGTGTTCGGTCGCCAGGGCCAGTGGGGAGGTGTCGGCACGCAGGATGCTGGTGTAGGCGATGAGGGAGACGCCGGCTTCCGCTGCGGCCTCGATCACGTTGCGGTGCTGCGAGACTCGCTGCCCGACCTCGGAGCCGGAGACCAACAGCACGCGGTCGACGCCGGTCAGGGCGACGCGTAACGCGGTCGGGTCGCCGTAGTCGGCGACCCGCACGTCGACACCTTTGGACCTCAGGGTGTCGGCCTTCTCCGGATTGCGGACGACGGCGACCACGTCGCCTGCCGCGACGCCCCGGTCGAGCAACGCCTCGACGGCGGCACTACCGAGTCCTCCGGTTGCTCCGGTAACGGCATAGGTGGTCATGGTTCCTCCTGGTGGTCAACTGGTCAGCGGGGTGCTTCCAGACCATGATGCACTTACTATTAGTGCAGTGCAACAACTGAACGCATGCATATGTGTGATGATTAGCACCGTCGCCACGATGCGCCTAGAATGGCGCCATGACCCCCGCCGCCCCCGGCTCCGCAGCCTCCGACCCGGACGCCGTCGATCCGACCCTGGAGGCCGATGTCTTCGCCCGCGATTGCAGTTCGCGTGACGTGTTGCAGAACGTGACCAGTCGGTGGGGGGTTCTCGCGCTCGCCGCGCTGGCCGAGGGGGACCTGCGGTTCAGTGCGTTACGACGCCGCGTCGACGGGGTCAGCGAGCGGATGCTCTCGCAGACGCTGCACAACCTCGAACGCGATGGCTTCGTCACACGTACTGTGCTGCAATCGATCCCGCCGAAGGTCGAGTACTCGCTGACCGACCTGGGTGCCGACGCCGCGACCCAATTGCGCGCCCTAATCCACCTCGTCCAGGGCAATCTCGAGGCGGTCGAGCGGGCACGCGAGGCCTACGACGCGACCCGTCAGAACAACTGACCGAGGTAGAACCGCGCGCCCTGGTCGTCGGTGCATCGTGCGACCGCGCCGTAGGCCTGCCGGTTGGGCTCCTCGAGTACGGTTCCGCCGGCGGCACGGACGCGTTCGACGGCTTCGTCGACATCGGCCACATTCCACATCGGTTCGGCCACTGATCGATCCGCGCCTCCGGCGATCCCGATCTGCGGATGCACCCCGTCGACCTCCCAGCCGTCGTCGATACGTCCGGGTGTGAACCGCCAATTCATCACGGCGCCATAGAAATCGCGGTACCGGGCCGAGTCCGGGGTGGCGATGGTGAGATACGACATCGCGCCGAGGGTGCGAGGGTGCTGTTCCCCGCGGGTCTCGCCGGGGTCGGGTACGTGGACCGAGAAAGCGACGCCCTGGTCGTCCACGGCGTCCATCACGAGATATCCGTCGCGCGCGACAGTGCTGATCTCGCCGACGCGACCACCGGCGGCGAGGATGGCCGCGCGGGCCCGATCGAAATCCTCCACGGCGTACACGCAGTAGAGGGTCCCGGCCGTTCCGTAGCCGTCACCGTCGAAGATCCCGAGCCGGTGGCCGATGTTGGTGACCTGCCGGGTTTCCGGATCGTACTCCCAGCCGAGAACCGCGCCGTAGAAGCGGGCGGCCCGCTCACGGTCGGGTGTCTGCAGCGACAGGTAGACGATGTCGCCGACCCGGACGGGTTCGACGTCCGCCGCAATCCGCGCCGGGCCGGTCAGCATCCACCGGTGTCCGAACGGATCGATGATGGTCGCCGAGCGGGTGCCGTGGGCATCGTAGGGTTCGCGGGTCACCGCGGCGCCGCCGCGCTGAGCGCGGATCAGTGCCTCGTCGGTGTCGGCGACGGGCAGCATGAGGCTCACCGAGACGTGCCCGGGTTGCGGAGCGCGCAGACCCAGGTCGGCGAACTCGTCGGCGAGGTAGAGCACGCCGTCGCCGATCTCGAGTTCGGCGTGCCCGATGCGGTTGTCGTCCATGACGATCGGCTCGCCGCGCAGGCGCGCGCCGAGGTTCTCGCGGTACCAGTCAATGGCCTCCTGTGCACCGCGAACCGTGAGATACGGCAGGGCGCCGGGGCGCTCGACGGGAGACGCGGCGGGTGCCGAGATGGCCGCTTCGCTCTCGGTAATGGCGTTGTTGGACATGAGAATTCCCTTCGGAAGGGTGACGCCGCGTTCGAGTCGGTCACGGAGACGGGCGGCGAAGGCGGGATCGGGTGCAACCGGCGCGTCCCACCCGGGGGTGTCCGAGGCGCGCAACACGGCGAACGGGTCGCCGATGGACGGGTGTGGGGCCGAATCGAATTCGGCGTCGTCGTGGTTCATGCGCGTCCTCCTTTCCGGGTGGATCGGGCCGGTTGGCCGGGGTAGGCCGCGCGGAAGGCGCGCTTGGCCCGGGTCAACAGCGCCTCGGTCGCACCGACGGTGCGGCCCATGATCTCGGCGCATTCGGCGACCGGGAGGTCGTCGACGTAGCGCAGCGTGAGCACCGATCGGTGGATCGGCGTGAGCTGCGCCAGCGTGTGGTGGGCGATCATCCGGTCCAGATGGACCTCGGCGAGATCCTCGCCCGGCGGATCGGGCACGTCCGGCACGGGCTCGGGCGTCCGTTGCGCCCGTCGCCAGTGGTCGGCGAGCTTGTGCCGGGCGACCCCGATCAGCCAGGGCACCGTCGGGATCAGGTCGGCGTCGCGACGAACCGAATCCATCGCGGCGAGAAAGGTCTCCGATGTGACGTCCTCGGCGACCCGTCGGTCCGAGCACCGTCGCACGACGAACCCGTACACCGCGGGTAGGGCCGTGTCGTAGACCTCGAGGAGGGCCTCGGGGCCGGTGTGTTCGCCACTCACACCCTCATCGTCGTCGCCCGGGGCGCAAATCCGACGCCGGTTGGGCAGAAAAAATGTGTCGCCGGCCGTGCCCGCCCGTACGGCACGACCGGCGACACTCGCGCCCGCCGATCAGGCCGGCGGGAAGGACCCCAGGCGAATCACCCTGCCGCCAAACTGGAATGCGGTGACGTAGGTCGGTCCGCCACTCGCGCAGCAGAACGGGTCGTCGGCGCGCAGCCAGCGATACTTCACGGTGACGTGGTCGCGCGACCATCCGGCGATGGAGGTGTAGGAGTACGGCTTGGGATCGACGGTGCCGAGGAACCGCCCGTTGTGGAAGAGCAGGACGCGCGACTGGTAGGTGGCGTCGCCGACCCCAGTGCCGTTGACCAGCATCCAGTCGAGGTTGCAGCCGCGGGAGAGGGGATTGGTGCTCGCGCCGTGAGGCTCCCAACTCCCGCCGTTGACGTCTCGGCCGATCTTGGTGAGCGAGTCACGGGCGAGGGCCGAGTTGAGGTCGAAACACAACCCGTGCCCACTGCCGGGCGGGGCGGCCGCGGCGTCGCCGGCCCCGAGGGCGGTGGCCGAGAGTGAGCCGGCGAGCACGCCGGCCACCGCGAGGCACAGGACGAGGAGTCGCCGGAGTCCGGTCGGCGGTCGGGTGGACGGAGAGCGTCGAGCAGAGGTCATGATGTGGCCTTCCTGGTGGCGGTGTCAGGTCCCGACCTCGGGAGCGATGTCCCGTAGTGGCCTCTTCGCGCGTTTCGCCGGTCTCGTTAGCCAGGCGTAGCTGTTGTCATTCGGGTGCGATACCTGCTCCGGCGGTGGCGGGCCGCACGTGGCGATGGCGCGTAGCGTGTTCGCCGTGCTCCACGTCCTTCCGTTGGCGGCGCCCGACGGCTTCGCGCCGCACTCGACGTACGGACCTACCAGGGGGGTCGGAGACCGTGCCGACCAACGCACTGTTCTTCGGCGGATACGCCTCGATGATTGCCGTCATGATCGCTGCGACTGTGATCAACCGACGTATCACCAAGCGCCACGGGGTCAAATCCGAGCGTGTCACCCGGATCGCCCGGTGGCTTGTCATCGTCGCGTTCGTGGTGACCACGGTCGCGTCGCTCCTGACGCATGGGACGGGGCATCAGGATCAGAAGGTGGAAGCCGCCATCCTCGAACAGCGGTGGGGCCTGCAGATCGTGGATGTGACCCAGTTGCCGGGCAGTCATCTCGCGCAGAACGTTCCGTTGTCCGTCAGATTCGGCGACAACACCGTCCAGTGTTGGCTTGCGACGTACGGGAAGCACACCGGTGACAAGCAGTGGTACACGAATCTGGTGGACAGGCGCGGAGCCGGCCGGCCATTGATCAAGTTCCAGATGTGGTGCCCGTCCGCCGGCGACATCACGGCTTTGCCGTTCGGGGCGTAGCCCGATCCCCGGCGTCGTTCGCTCTCGGCGTAGCGCGGCGGCGTGCATCGCGGAACATGCTGATGTGCAGGGCGGTTGTACCGCGCAGACCCCCGTCGACGTGTGCATGACGTTGACTTCTGGTGGGCGTTAACTGCAGGTGCACACCGCACGACCTCTAGAGTGGAAGCAAGCTGGTCGTCGTGTACCCCGACACCATCGCAGTTGTCGCCTCGCATCGGTCGCCGCCCGCGGTTTCCGATCACCGGGACAACCACGACGGCCGGGGCGAAAGCGAAATGAGGGAGAACAATGTTCGAACGGTTCACCGACCGCGCTCGGCGGGTTGTCGTGCTCGCCCAAGAAGAGGCGCGGATGCTCAACCACAACTACATCGGCACCGAGCACATCCTGCTCGGCCTGATCCACGAGGGCGAAGGCGTCGCCGCCAAGGCCCTCGAATCGCTCGGCATCTCCCTGGAAGGTGTCCGCAGTCAGGTCGAGGAGATCATCGGTCAGGGTCAGCAGGCGCCGTCGGGGCACATCCCGTTCACCCCTCGCGCCAAGAAGGTGCTCGAGCTCTCGCTGCGTGAGGCGCTGCAGCTCGGCCACAACTACATCGGCACCGAGCACATCCTGCTCGGCCTCATCCGCGAGGGTGAGGGTGTCGCCGCACAGGTGCTCGTCAAGCTGGGCGCCGACCTCAACCGGGTGCGCCAACAGGTCATCCAGCTGCTGTCGGGTTACCAGGGCAAGGAGCCGCAGGAGGCCGGCACGGGTGGCCGGTCCAGCGAGTCCGGCACCCCATCGACGTCGCTGGTCCTCGACCAGTTCGGCAGAAACCTGACCGCCGCGGCCGCCGAGGGCAAACTCGACCCCGTCATCGGCCGCGAGAAGGAAATCGAGCGGGTCATGCAGGTTCTGTCCCGCCGCACCAAGAACAACCCGGTGCTGATCGGCGAGCCCGGCGTCGGCAAGACCGCCGTCGTCGAGGGCCTCGCGCAGGCGATCGTCAACGGCAAGGTGCCCGAGACGCTCAAGGACAAGCAGCTCTACACCCTCGACCTCGGGTCGCTGGTGGCGGGCAGCCGCTACCGCGGTGACTTCGAGGAACGCCTCAAGAAGGTGCTCAAGGAGATCAACACCCGCGGCGACATCATCCTGTTCATCGACGAGCTGCACACGCTCGTCGGTGCCGGTGCCGCCGAGGGCGCGATCGACGCGGCCAGCATCCTCAAGCCGAAGCTGGCCCGCGGCGAGCTGCAGACCATCGGTGCCACCACCCTCGACGAGTACCGCAAGTACATCGAGAAGGACGCCGCCCTCGAGCGCCGGTTCCAGCCGGTGCAGGTCGGCGAGCCGTCGGTGGAACACACCATCGAGATCCTCAAGGGTCTGCGTGACCGCTACGAAAGCCACCACCGCGTGTCCATCACCGACGGTGCGCTCGTCGCCGCGGCCACCCTGGCCGACCGCTACATCAACGACCGGTTTCTGCCGGACAAGGCGATCGACCTCATCGACGAGGCCGGTGCGCGGATGCGCATCCGCCGGATGACCGCGCCGCCGGACCTGCGTGAGTTCGACGAGCGCATCGCCGACGCCCGCAAGGAGAAGGAAAGCGCCATCGACGCGCAGGACTTCGAGAAGGCCGCCGGCCTGCGGGACAAGGAGAAGCAACTCGTCGCCGAGCGCGCCGAGCGTGAAAAGCAATGGCGCAGTGGTGATCTGGACGTCGTGGCCGAGGTCGACGACGAGCAGATCGCCGAGGTGCTGGGCAACTGGACCGGTATCCCGGTGTTCAAGCTCACCGAGGAGGAGACCACGCGTCTGCTCCGCATGGAGGACGAGCTGCACAAGCGGATCATCGGCCAGGAGGACGCCGTCAAGGCCGTCTCCAAGGCGATTCGTCGTACCCGTGCGGGCCTGAAGGACCCCAAGCGCCCGTCCGGCTCGTTCATCTTCGCCGGCCCGTCCGGTGTCGGTAAGACCGAGCTGTCCAAGGCGCTCGCGAACTTCCTGTTCGGCGAGGACGACGCCCTGATCCAGATCGACATGGGCGAGTTCCACGACCGCTTCACCGCGTCGCGCCTGTTCGGTGCCCCTCCCGGCTACGTCGGCTACGAAGAGGGCGGCCAGCTCACCGAGAAGGTGCGCCGCAAGCCGTTCTCGGTGGTGCTGTTCGACGAGATCGAGAAGGCTCACTCGGAGATCTACAACACCCTGTTGCAGGTTCTCGAGGACGGTCGACTCACCGATGGTCAGGGCCGCACGGTCGACTTCAAGAACACGGTGCTGATCTTCACCTCGAACCTCGGTACCTCCGACATCTCGAAGGCCGTGGGACTGGGCTTCAGCAAGGGTGACGACTCGAAGTCGAACTACGAGCGGATGAAGCTCAAGGTCAACGACGAGCTGAAGAAGCACTTCCGCCCGGAGTTCCTGAACCGTATCGACGACGTCATCGTCTTCCACCAGCTGACGAAGGACGAGATCATCCAGATGGTCGATCTGATGATCAATCGCGTCGAGACGCAGCTCAAGAACAAGGACATGGCGATCGAGCTCACCGATCGGGCCAAGTCGTTGCTGGCCAAGCGCGGCTTCGACCCGGTGCTCGGCGCCCGGCCGCTGCGTCGGACGATCCAGCGCGAGATCGAGGATCAGTTGAGCGAGAAGATCCTGTTCAACGAGCTGACCCCGGGACAGATCGTGCTGGTCGACGTCGACAACTGGGACGGCGAAGGCGAGGGCGAGGACGCCAAGTTCACCTTCACCGGCTCCGAGAAGCCGCGTGAGCTGCCCGACGCCCCGGTCGAGCTGAGCAAGGCAGGTGACGCCGGCAGCGAGAGCTGATCGGCCCGCCCGCGAACTACCCACGACGCCCGTCGACTCCTTCTGTGGAGCGGCGGGCGTCGTGGTGTCGGTATCACCGCCGAAAGCTGTCGGCATCGACCCCGAAGTGTGGGCGACCTCGAGGCCCCGACACAATGGTGACCGGTGCTACATCTCGAGCGCCGTCATATATCACCGAGCGGAGGCGTCACACCGTGAGTACCGAATCAGCAACGCAGGGTCTGTCCGGGGCGGCCCCCGAACCGGTCATCACGGTCACCCGGCACGACGAGATCGCCGTCATCACCCTGAACCGCCCGGACCGGCTCAACGCATTCACCTTCGAGATGGGCGATCAGATCCAGGCGGCCTTCGACGAGACCGACGCCGACGACTCGGTGCGCGCGGTGGTCATCACCGGGGCCGGCCGGGCGTTCTGCGCCGGCGCCGACCTTGCCCAGGGCGCAACCACATTCGAGCTCGAGGAGAAGGAACCCGGTGAGGTGCCGCCGGATTCCGGCGGCCGGTTGACGCTGCGGATCTTCGCCTCGCTCAAACCCGTGGTGATGGCGATCAACGGCCCGTCCGCAGGTGTCGGCGTCACCATGACATTGCCCGCCGATGCCCGCATCGCCTCGGAGACCGCTCGCTTCGGGTTCGTGTTCACCAAGCGCGGTCTGGTGCCCGAGGCGGCGTCCACCTGGTTCCTGCCGCGTCTGGTCGGGTTGCCGACGGCACTGCGCTGGACGTTGGGTGCGCAGATGGTCGGCGCCGCCGAGGCGCTCGAGGCCGGGCTCGTACAGCGGGTGGTCGCCCCCGACGAGGTTCTCGACGCCGCGATCGCCGCCGCCCGGGAGATGACGGCGGGCACGGCGCCGGTGTCGGTGGCGCTGACCCGTCAGCTGCTGTGGCGCATGGCCGGGGCGCCGAGCCCGCTCGACGCCCATCACGCGGACTCCGCGGCGATCTACTTCCGGGGTCGGATGCCCGACGTCGCCGAGGGGGTGACGTCGTTTCTGGAGAAGCGGGAACCGACCTTCACCGATTCGGTGGCGACCGATCTGCCGGAGATCTTCTCCTGAAATCGCCCGAATGCGGCTTTTTCGCAGGCCACGTGGGGAATTCAACACGGGGCGTTGACACTTCCCGCCATCGTGGTGTGTGAGACTGGACGACGATGTCTCGAGCACTTTTCGGCCGTGTCGCCACGGCCGTCGCCGCGCTGGTCACCGCCGCCGTCGTCGTACTCCCCGGGAGTGCGAGCGTGCCGTCGGCGGCTGAGTCGACCCCTGTCCAGACCGCCGCACAGCGCCAGCCCGAGACCGCCGTCTCCTCTGCCGCCGCGCCGCAGAAGTATGTGGCGTTGGGTAGTTCCTACGCCGCAGGCCCGGGCGGACTGGACTCGATCGGCAACCGGTGCCTGCGCACCATGGACAACTATCCGCATCAGGTCGCCCAGGCACTGAACATGAGCCTGGTCGACGCGACGTGCTCGGGGGCGACGACCGAGAACATCCTGGACCGTCCCCAGCGCTTCGTGAAGCAACCCCAGATCGACGCCGTCACCCCCGGCACGGCGTTGGTGACCATCACGACCGGCGGCAACGACATCGGGTATGTGCAGCGACTGATCGCCATGGGCTGCAAGAACTCCGTCGCCGACCCGGTGAAGAACGTCGCCGAGCGGGTGTGCGGGCACGGCCGCCCGATCTCCGCCGAACCCGGATTCGAACGGTATGCCGCGGTCGAGCAGAAGATGATCGAGACGGTGTTCGCCGTCCGGATGCGCGCCCCCGCGGCGCGGATCGTCCTCGTCGACTATCCGCCGGTGGTGGTCGCAGGCGGCCCGGTCTGCCCCAAGCTCGCGCTCACCCCGGAGGAGATCGACTCGACCATCCGGGTCTACGACGCGCTCGCCCAGGTGACCGCCGAGGCTGCGCAGATCTCGGGCGCCGAGCTCGTCACCACCGGCCCGATCGGGGCCGAGCACACCGTGTGCTCGCCCGACCCGTGGCTGCGTGGATTCGAGCTACCGGTGCCCTATCACCCGAACGCCTCGGGCAAGGCCGGTGTCGCCCGGCTGATCGTCGACGCACTGCGTCGGTGATGAGCGCTGCCGCGCCGGGTCGGTGATGTGCGCTGCCGCGCCGGGTCGGTGATCTGTTGACGCACTGCGCCGGGTGATCACACCGCTTCTTCGACGTACTCCGCGTCGCGGTGACGGATCTGGTGCCAGTAGACGATCGCCATCGAGAACACCAGGAAGGCGCCGGTCGCGGCAATCAGGTTGCCCGCCCACCAGCCGAAGCCGAGACGGACGATCAGGCCGACGACGATGGCGGCGAGCCCGACGAGCGCGGACCGTCCGGCGTTCTGAGAACGCCAGTCGATGCGGTTGCGTCCGGTGGTGATGAGGCTGATCGGGCTGCGGCGCAACGTTTCCACGACAAACACGGTGAGCACGACGGTCGCGAGGTACGCCAGGATGACGCGCGGCAGGGCGTGGATGCGTTCGTCGGCGATCTGTGGCAGCAGGGCATAGATCGCGAGGACGTGTGCGAGATAGATGGCGAAGGAGCGATCGGCGGCGGTCTTCATGAACCGGTCGGGAATCGAGCCGGGGTGGCGGCGTTCCTGCCACAGCGTGCCGAGTCCGTACAGGATCACGATGATCGCGATGAATGCCCACATGTTGTGGAGCATGAAGACGTTGGTCGCCCGGAACAGGTCCTCGCCGCGGTCGACCACGTACAGGTAGTAGAGCCAGGTCGCGATGATCACCACGACGCCGACACTGATGAGCTGCCAGCGCCACCGCTTGAAGAAGGCCTGGAAGGCCTCGTAGTGCAGGGCAGACACGCAGCCCGCGAGGATGAAGAACTGGTACGGGAAGATCGTCACCACCAGGTGACTCCAGATCTCGCCCTGGATGCCCCAGGTGAAGAACGAGATGGGTGAGCGCACCATCGCGTACATCATCACCATCTGGAAGATGAAGCTCACCGCGAGTAGGTAGCGGTGAAAACCCCAGGTGCGCCGGAGAATCCACAGCATCAGCGGGAACACCAGATAGATCTGCATGCTCACCGACAGGAAGTACAGGTGGTAGGCGGCGTTTCCGGTGATGAGGTCGTAGATGATCGATTTCACCGAGCGCTCGGCGGCGTCGAGACTGTTCCAGGCGTTGGTGATCGCGTCGACGCCACCGAAGTGATAGCGGACGTAGAACCAGTAGAACAGGCTCCACACGAGAAACGGCAGGCCGATCAGCTTGTAACGCCGCTTCCAGAACGGAATCGCCTTGAGTTCACGGTTGCGGTATTGATAGCCGAGGACGAAGCCGGTCAGGGCGAAGAAGCCGTAGCGGGTGTAGCGGAGAAACACCTCGACGGCGCCCGCGGCCACACTGGTCGGGGCGGTGACGCTGAGCATCACGTGGTCGAGGATCACCGCACCGAAGGTCACCAGTCGGACGAAGTCGATCTGGTAGAGGTGCTTGTCGCGTTTCGCGGGCTTGGCGGCCGGTTCGGCGCCGGAGTCCGCCGGTGTGACGTCGCCTGCGACGGGGTCGGGGACGGTCACCGGATCGGTGTCCGGACGTTTCGCGGACGCCGGGGTACCGGTCGATGGCTGTTCGGTAACGATCGGAAGACCTCCGTCCAATTCTTCGCACGTCGCAGAGGGTGAGGCTACTCCCTGTTGCTGAAAGTTCAGAAGTCGGCCCGTGACGCCATCGGCCGGGTTGGCGCTGCCGTCTCGGGGGTGCAGCGGATGCTGCGTGGTGGCCGTTTTCGCGTGCTTGGATGTCATCGTGGCATCAAAACCGCAGGAAGACGGGGACCTCGATGCGGGTGTTTCCTCTGCGGATGATGTCGCGGAGCCGGCGCCGACACTCGCCTCGGCGGACGTGACATATCCCACTACCGGCGGCGGGCGCAGTCGCCTGCGGTCGGTCGGGACCGCGCTGCTGACCGTCGTGTCGGTGGTGCTGGTGTTGTTGACGCTGCTCGCGGGCTATGTGCGGTCCGAACTCCTCGACACCGACGGTTACGTGGCCATGGTGGCACCACTGGCGTCGGACCCGGCGATCCAGGCCGAGGTCACCGATGCCCTCGTGACGGTGATCGGCGATCACATCGACATCGTGGCACTGAGCGCCGATGCGCTCTCGGCGTTGACGCCCGGCACCGGTTCGCGGGCGGCGCAGGCGCTCTCACCGGTGATCGCGGCGCAACTCGAGTCCTACCTGCACGACACGGTCGAGCGCTTCGTGTCCTCGTCGGCGTTCGCCACCGCCTGGACGACCGCCAACCGCGCCGCGCACGCCACGCTCGATCAGCTTCTCGCCGGCGACACCGGGATCGTCGCGATCGATCTGGCACCGATGGTTGCCCGGATCCGACAACAATTGATCGACGAGGGTTTCACCGCCGCCGAGCAGATCCCGGCGATTCATCATCAGGTCGTCCTGTGGCAGTCGGACGCACTGCGCCGCGCTCAGCACGCGGTGTCCGCACTCGACTCCGCGGCGCGGGTCCTGCCCTGGCTGACCGCGCTGGCGATCATCGCGACGATCGGCGTCGCCGCCCAGACTCGCCGGTGGCGAGCGGTGATGGGGTTGGGCCTGGGCGTCACCACGGTGATGCTGCTGCTCGCCGTCGCGCTGGTGGTGGCCCGCGGCCGGTATCTCGACGCCGTCCCCGCCGACGTCATCACGCCGGGCGCGGCCCGCGCGGTGTTCGACACCGTCGCGGCACCGCTGCGTTCGCGGATCTGGGTGGTCGCCATCGCCGGCGCCGTGCCCGCGGTGCTGGCCTTCGTCGCCGAGCGTCGCGGGTGGCCGTCAGGTCGTCGACTCGATCCGCGGTAGGTGCGGTGCGCGGCGGCGATGGATGGCCAGTCCGATGGCGGCGGCGGCGAAGCACGAGGCGGCGCCGACGGCGAGGCCGGCGCGCGGGCCGGATGCCTCGCTGATCCATCCGATCAGCGGCCCGCCGATCGGCGTCGACCCCATGAACGCCACCGACCACAGCGACATCACCCGGCCGCGCATCTGCGGGTCCGAATTCAGTTGCAGGGTCGCGTTTCCGGTCGACATGAACGACACGCTGAGCCAGCCGACGAAGAACAGGGCGACGATCGCCATCCACAGGTGCGGGACCGCGGCGGTCACCGCGATGGTGATGCCGAACCCGATGGCGGCCAGGATCAGCGTGCGCAAGCCGGTGGTGCCGCGGGCGGCCACCAGCAGGCCGCCGACGACCGCGCCCACACCCATCGCCGCCGTCATGAAGCCGAAGGCCTGGGGGCCACTGTGGAAGGCGTCCTTGGCCGCCGCGGGCAGCGACACCTGGAACTCGTAGGCCAGCGTGCCGACCAATGCCATCATCGTCAGCGGAACCCACAGCACGGGGCGTCCGGCGACGTAGCGGAGTCCTTCGCGCAGTTGGCCTTTGCCGCGTTTGACCGGTGTCTCCTCGGCCATCTCGGCGGTCCGCATCATCATTAGTGACACCACCACCGCGACGAAACTGGCCGCGTTGATCGCGAAACACCAGCCCGCGCCGACGGCGGCGAGGACCAGCCCGGCCACGGCCGGGCCGACCGCGCGCGCAGCATTGACCATCACCGAGTTCAGGGTGACCGCATTGCGGATCCGGGATTCGCCGACGATCTGGTGGATGAACGCCTGCCGGGAGGGGTTCTCGAAGGCGTTGTTGAGTCCGAGGAGCACCGCGAGGACCCCGACCTGCCACACCTGTACCCAGCCGCCGAAGGTGAGGATCGCCAGTGCCGCGGCCAGCAGACCCATCACCGATTGCAGGATGATCATCAGCTTGCGACGATCCACGCGATCGGCGATCACCCCGGCGTACGGGCCGAGAACCAGGATCGGTACGGCCTGCAGCGCGACGATCACGCCGAGCACGGTCGGCGAATTGCTGAGGGTCAAGACCAGCCAGGCCTGAGCGGTGGCCTGCATCCAGGTACCGACCAGCGAGAGCGCCTGCCCGCCGAAGTACAGGCGATAGTTGTGGATGTGCAGCGAGGCGAACATGCCCTCGCGCTCCTGCGCCGTGTCACCCACAGTCATTACGTCCACTGTAGAACCCGCCACTGACCGCTTCCTGGGAGGTCATCCCGGGAGGTCGGCGCAGGACCAGGTCACGACTGTATTCTATATTCTATGGTTGACCCTGCGGCTCCCGTTCCGGCGCGACGCCGACGCCGTCCCCGGTTGTCCGACGAGGTCTCGGAGTACGTCCGCGAACTCATCGTCTCCGGGCAGTTGCAACCCGGCGAGTTCATCCGCCCGGAGACCGTTGCCGATGAACTCGGCGTGTCGGCCACGCCGGCCCGGGAGGGATTGCTGTCCTTGCAGAGTGAGGGACTGCTGCGGGTCGAACCGCGGCGCGGGTTCGTCGTCGCACCCTTGAGCAGCACCGACATCGAGGACGTCTTCGCCGGGCAGGCGCTGTTGGCCGGCGAACTCGCCGCCCGCGCCACCGCCCGTCTCGACGACGCGGACCTGGCCACTCTCGACCGCCTGCAGGCCGAACTCGAGGCGGCCGCCGGCGCCGAGGACAACGACGAGGTCGAGCGGCTCAATCACGAATTCCACCGACTGATCTATGCCGCGGCGGGCTCGCCCAAGTTGTCGTGGATGATCAAGTCGTCGCTCAATTACGCTCCCCGACGGTTCTTTTCGTCGGTCGACGGCTGGCCGCAGGCATCGGCCGACGATCATCGCGACATCATCGACGCCCTGCGCCGACGCGATGCGGCCGGTGCGCGGGCGGCGATGTCGGCGCACATCGGCAAGGCGGGGCGTCTGCTCGCCGAGCATCGGCACGACTAGGGCGTGCGGCCTCAGCGCGGCGGTCCGGCGATCGTCAGCAGATGGGTGCGGGCGAACGCCGTGATCTCTTCGGGGGTGTTCAACGGGATCCAGACCTGCGGGGTCAGCAGGATGGAATGGGTGATGCGGACCAGGATTTCGGCGCGCGCATGCAATTCGTCGTCGTCGAGATCGATCTCGGGTGAGCGCAACACGTCGACGCAGGCCTCCACGGCCGCGGCGAGGATGAACTGTCCGTTCAGGGTCAGCTGATCGAGAACGGTGCCGGGTTCGAGTTCGAGAATCCGGTTCCACACCGGGTTGCCGCGGATCGCGGTGACCGTGGCGATGAAGGCGCTGGCTACCCGGTCGGGAAAGGTCTCGGCCGCTTCGGCCGCCGCGCGGATGGCGGCGAACAGGCGGACCGCCTCACGCAGCATCACCGCCGAGAGGATCTCGTTCTTGCCGCCGATCTTGCGATAGACCGTCACCCGTCCGACGCGCGCACGGTCGGCGATGTCGTTGATCGTGGCGCGACGAATCCCGATGTCGGCGAACACCTCGAGGGCCGCGTCGAGGATCGGGTCGGCGTCCGGTGCGATGTCCGCCGACGAGGTGAACAGGTCGGCAAGGGCCATGAGGAGAACAGTAGCCGACCGGGGCGTCGACACCGCTGGACATGAAACAATGATCTGTATTATGTTTCAACGTACCGAACGAGACGCGGGTCACGTCGAGGGGATTCGCCGGGTCACGGTTTCACACGTCAGAGGAGGTCGCCGATGGGCGCACAGGGAGCGCGGACGCGGGAGTACGACGAGGAGGCGCTGGCGATCACCGCCCGGGCGGTCGGTTTCGACTGGACCGGGGTGCCGCTGCGCTACATTCCCGGCGAACCGTACGCGACGCACTTCTGGAACGTCATGCACATGGTGTTGCCCGAGGGGGAGCGGTCGATGGCCGACGTCTTCGCCCAGGCATTGCCATTGATCGACGACGAGCGTCTCCGGGAAGAGGTCGTCGGTTTCGTCGGGCAGGAGGCGACGCACGCCTCTTCACACGAGGGATTCCGAAACTATCTGCGCGCCAACGGTGTCGAGATCGAGCCGGTCATGCGCCGGATCGAATACGCGGTGCAGAAGGTCTTCGGTGATCACGGCGTCACGCAGGGCCGTGCCGGACGTGCATGGCTGGCCGAGCGCATGGGAATCTATGCCGCGGCAGAACATTTCACCGCCGTGGTCGGAGAATGGCTGCTCGACAACCGCGAGTTCGATCGCATCGGGGTCGATCCGACGATGCTCGATCTGCTGCGCTGGCACGGCGCCGAGGAACTCGAGCACCGCAACGTCGCCTTCGACGCGTTCCAATACGTCGACGGCGGCTACCTGCGGCGCGCTCGCACGGCGATCGTCGCCTGCCTCGGACTGGCGTCGCTGTGGTTCTGGACCGCGGCCTTCCTCTACCACAACGACACCACCGTCACCCGCCGTCGGCCGTGGCCGATCGCCTTTGCGCTGGCCGCGCGCAAACACCTGATCCCCGGAGTCTCCTTCCTGTTCGAGCAGATCTACCACTACCTGAAGCCCGGATTCCATCCCTCGTCGATGGGCGACATCGACAAAGCCGTTCGCTACCTGGCGATCTCGCCCGCGGCACGGGCGGCGCAGCCGTGAACTATCTCGCACCGCCCTCCACCGACATCGACAACCCGCCCCCGATCCTCGGAGCGATCGGCCGCATGGCCCGCGGCTATGCCCGGATCTTCGCCGAGAGTCGCCATGCTGACGCGCTGTCGCCGGTGCGCCCGGTGCGGCGGGTGGGCTTCGATCTGCGTCTCGACGTCGTCGACAGTGTGGCCGAGGCGGAGGGGATTCGGATGATCACACTGGCCCGGCCCGACGGCTCGCCGTTGCCGCGGTGGTCGCCGGGCGCCCACATCGACGTCTTCACCCCCACCGGACGTCAACGGCACTACTCGCTGACCGGTGATCCCGAGGATCGGCGGCATTACCGAATCGCGGTGCGCCGCATCCCCGATGGCCTCGGATCTGCGGAGATGCACCTACTGCGTGCCGGGGACTCCCTGCACATCCGCGGCCCGCGCAACGCTTTTCCCTTCGCGCCCGGCCCGTCGTGTCGGTTCGTGGCCGGAGGTATCGGGATCACCCCGATCCTGCCGATGGTGCGCGCGGCGGCCCGGCTCGGCATCGACTACTCCGTGGTCTACACCGGTCGGTCGCGGGCGTCGATGCCGTTCGTCGACGAACTGCTCGGCATCGACTCGCACCGGGTGCGGATTCAGGCCGATGACGAACACGACGGTCCGCTCGACATTGCCGAGATCCTCGGCGATGCAACGACTCCGGTGTATCTGTGCGGGCCGTCGGGAATGCTCGATGCCGCCCGACGACTCGTCGTCACCGAACAACCCGACCGGGAACTGCACAGTGAACGGTTCTCCCCGCCTCCGGTGATCGACGGTGCGCCGTTCCGGATCGACTTCGCCCACGGCGGTTCGGTGGAGGTCGGTGCCGACGAGACGGCACTCGCCGCGATCCGGCGCGTCAAACCCGAGGTGCGGTATTCGTGCCGGCAGGGGTTCTGCGGCGCTTGTCGCGTCAAGGTCCTCGACGGCCGGGTCACCCATCACGACAGGGTGCTCATCGGCGACGAGAAGGACGATTCGATGATGATCTGCGTCTCGCGCGCAACGGACGACCACGTGGTCGTCGACCTCTAGGAGAACACCAGTGGCAAGCACAGCCCGTGGCGCGTCGCGCCACACCCATGTGGCGATCATCGGTACCGGATTCGGCGGTATCGGAGCCGGAATACAGCTCGGCAGAGCCGGATTCGACGACTATCTGATCTTCGAACGCGCCGACTCCATCGGCGGCACCTGGCAGGCCAACACGTATCCGGGCGCCCAGTGCGACATCCCTTCGGCGCTGTACTCGTTCTCCTTCGCGCCGAACCCGGACTGGTCGCGCCTCTATCCGCGCCAACCCGAGATCAAGGACTACATCACCCGGTGTGCCGACGACGCCGGAGTGACCGAGCACATCCGGTTCGGCCACGACGTCACGAGTGCCGAGTGGGACGAGTTGGCACAGGTGTGGCGGATCACCGCACACGCCGAGCGCGACGTGCGGTTCACCGCTGATGTTCTCGTCGCCGCGACCGGCCCGTTCAGTGAACCGTCGGTCCCCGACATCGAGGGCCTCGCGGACTTCGCCGGTGAGGTGTTCCATTCCGCGGACTGGGATCACCGGTGGCAGCCCGAGGGCAAGCGGGTCGCCGTCATCGGTACCGGTGCCTCGGCGGTGCAGTTCGTCCCGCAGATCCAGCCGCGGGTCGACCGACTCCTGCTCTTCCAGCGCACCCCGACCTGGATTCTCCCGCATCCCGATCGTCCGGTCGGCCCCGCCGTCCGAAAAGTGTTCCGCCGCTTCCCCGTGACGCTGCGCGCACTGCGCGAGGCGTGTGGTCTGGTGCAGGAGGCGATGGTTCCGGGACTGGTCCGACACCCGTGGATGCTCGCGCCGTTCGCCGCAGCCGGCAAATGGAATCTGCGCCGTCAGGTCAAAGATCCCGCTCTGCGGGAGAAGTTGTTGCCGCGCTACGCCTTCGGGTGCAAACGACCGACCTTCTCCAACACCTTCTATCCGGCCCTGGCCGCACCGAATGCGTCGGTGATCACCGCCGGGATCACCCGGGTCACCCCGACGGGTGTGCAGACCGCCGACGGGCGGTTCCACGAGGTCGACACGATCATCCTCGGTACCGGCTTCAAGCTGTCGGGGAACGAGGGTTTCACGCGGATTCGCGGCCGCGACGGCCGCAGCCTCGCCGAGGTGTGGGCCGGCGGTGAGATGGCCGCGTACATGGGCACCAGCGTCGCCGGATTCCCCAACATGTTCCAGATCCTCGGGCCCAACTCGGTGGTCTACACCTCCCAGGTGGTCACCATCGAGGCGCAGATCGGGTACCTCGTCGATGCGCTCAGACAGATGCGCACCCGGTCGATTCGCAGCATCGACGTCACCGAACGCGCGCAGCAGGCATTCGTCGATCACGTCGACGCAGGACTGGCGAGGTCGGTGTGGAACACCGGTGGCTGCTCGAGCTACTACCTGAGTCCCTCGGGACGCAATTGCACGTTCTGGCCGGGCTTCGTGTTCGGCTTCCGCCGCACGATGGCCTCGATCGAGTTGCGGGACTTCGACATCCGGATGTCAGGGCCCCATGGGGTGGTCGCGGGCGAGCACGCGGAGATGGTCGGATGAGCCGGCGGTCCGGGATACACCTACCGGGGGCGGTGGCCCTGGTGACCGGTGGTGCACAGGGCATCGGGCTGGCCACGACCCGCCGGCTCGTCGGCCGAGGAGCCCGCGTCGTCGTCACCGACATCGACACCGGCGCGCTCGCCGCAGCCGGTGCCGAACTCGGCTCCGACAACGTCGTGACCGTCGACGCCGATGTACGCGACCTCGATGCTCTGCGGGCGGCGGTGCGACACGGGATCGATCGATTCGGTCACCTCGATGTCGCGATCGCCAATGCCGGGGTGACCCCGCCACCGGCAACCCTGCGTGACATCGACCCCGAGGCATTCCGGCGGGTGCTCGACATCAATCTCATCGGGGCGTTCAACACCATCAAGGCCACCGTCGAACCGATCATCGCCCGTCGCGGGCATATCGAGCTCGTCGCCTCGTGCGCGGCCTTCGCGCCGGGCATGGGTGGCTCGGCGTACATGATCAGCAAGTCCGCCGTCGAGCAGTTGGGCCGGGCACTGCGTATCGAGGTCGCGCCCCACGGTGCGAGCGCCGGGCTGGCGTACTTCGGCATCGTCGACACGAAGATGACCCGGGAGACGCTGGACGACGATCCGCTCGGCCGGGAGATCGGCGCACAACTACCCTGGCCGCTGAGCAGGCGGATCACCGGTGACCGTGCCGCCGAGGTCATCGTGGATGCCGTCGCCGATCGTCGCGCACGGGCGATCGCACCCCGATCCTGGGTTCCCTACTCGCTGCTGCGCGGGCTGATCAACCCGATCCTCGACGCACAGTTGGTGCGCGACAAGTCGATTCACGCCATCATCGACCAGCTCGAAGCGCAGGCACGCCGATGAGGTGGAACGAGCTCCGATCGGTGGGCGACGAGTTCTTCGCCCACGCCCCGGTCCGGACGACCGTCGACATCGAGGTACCCGTCACGCCCGACCGCCTGTGGCAGTCGCTGGCCGCCGACGACGCCGTCCTGTCCTGGAGCCCGCTGGTCACCGGGACGACGTGGCGCGGCGACCGCGGAGTCGGCGCCGTCCGTACCGTCACCATTGCGCGGGCACTGTCGGTCCGCGAGGTGTTCTATCGCTGGGATGAGGACAGCCGCATGACCTTTGCCGCCGAGGCGACCACCGGTCCGGGGATCCGTGCATTCGCCGAGGACTATGTGATCACCGCCCGGCCCGACGGGGCGGCGCTGTCGTGGACGGTCGCCCTCGACCTGCCGGCGGGTGCACGGCTGCTCGGTACGCCGGCGAGCCTCGCACTGCGACCGGCGATCTCGTCCCTGGCACGCGGCCTGCGTGCCCAATTGACCCGATGAACCAATCCCTGGGAGTACCGATGACCGCGACCCTGTGCACACATTTCCAACGACGCGTGCGTGAACTCGGCGACGAGATCGCCATCGTCCGCGCCGACGGCTCGGAGGCGTTGTCCTGGAAGGACTACGGCCGCAAGGTACGTGAGGTCGCGGCCGGGTTGGCCGCTATCGGCGTGGGCCGCGGCGACGTGGTGGGGATCATGCTCACCAACCGACCCGAGTTCCATATCGTCGACGCCGCCGTCATGCACCTCGGCGCGATCACGTTCTCGGTCTACAACACCAACGCCGCACCCCAGATCGCCTATCTGCTCCACAACGCGGAACCTGTGGCGGTGATCACCGAGTCCGCATTCCTCGACCGGGTCCGCGAGGCCGCCTCGGGGACCGGCGTGGCGACCCTGATCGTCGTCGACGAACCTTCGGGCAGTGCGACACTCGGGCTCGACGATCTCCTCGCACGGGGTGGCGCCGACTTCGACTTCGACGCAGCGTGGCAGGCCGTGGACGCCCAGGACGTGTTGACGCTCATCTACACCAGCGGAACCACCGGAAACCCCAAGGGCGTGGAGCTGACCCACGCGAACCTGCTCTATCAGCTCGAGGTGATCACCGAGGTGATCGGTGACCTCACCGCCGGGCGCGTCATCTCCTATTTGCCCGACGCGCACCTCATCAATCGCTGGATCTGTCAATACGCCCCGATGTACTTCGGTATCACGGTGACCGATCTCGACAACCCGAAAGCCCTGCTCGAGACGTTGGCGGCGGTTCGCCCCACGTTCTTCGTCGCGGTCCCGATGCTCTGGTACAAGATCAAGGGCTCCGTCGAGATGACCGTCGCCGCGCAGGCGGGTGTCCGGGGACGGCTGGCCCGCTGGGCGGTGGCGGTCGGCAAGAAGAAGGCGGCCGCGATCGTGGCGGGCAAATCGCTCGGGCCGATCGACGGCCTGCAGGCGCGGGTGGCCGATGCGCTCGTGTTGTCCCGGTTGCGCGCCACGCTCGGCATGGACGCGTTGACCGCCGCCGTGTCCGGCGCTGCGCCGGTGGATGTGTCGGCACTGGAATTCATGCTGGCACTGGGTATTCCGGTGATGGAGGCCTGGGGAATGTCGGAGACGTCGGCGGTCACCACCGTCAATCCGATCGATGCGCCGGTATACGGATCGGTCGGTCGAGCCATCCCGGGCACGGAGGTCGCCCTCGCCGACGACGGTGAGGTGCTGGTGCGAGGGCTCGGCGTGATGCGCGGCTACCACAACGATCCGGTGCGCACCGCCGATGCACTCGACGAGCACGGGTGGATTCACACCGGCGACATCGGCACCCTCGATCGCCGCGGCTACCTGCGGATCGTCGATCGCAAGAAGGAGCTGATCATAAACTCGGGCGGAAAGAACATGTCGCCCAGCAACATCGAGGGTGCGCTCAAGGCGGCGAGTCCGTTGATCGGCTCGGCCGCCGCGATCGGCGACAACCGTCCGTTCGTGTCGGCGTTGATCACCCTCGACCCCGACGCCGCGGCCGCATTCGGTGCGCGCAAAGGGATCCCGGAGTCCGATCCGGCGGCGCTCGCGGTCCACCCGGAGATCATCGAAGCGATCGGCAACGCCGTCGAGGCGGCCAACACCAGACTGTCCCGCGTCGAACACATCCGGAGCTGGAAAGTGCTGCCCACCTACTGGATTCCCGGTGGCGACGAACTGACCCCGACGATGAAGCTGAAGCGGTCACCGATCGCCAAGAAGTACGCCACCGAGATCGACGCCCTCTACCAGAAGTGAGTCCGACACCCATGAGCCAGCACCACACGCCCGCCGATCTCGCCACCGAACTCGCCGACCTGACGGCACTGGCCCGCGAGTTCTTCACCAAGGAGGTCGTGCCCCGGCACGAGGAATTCGCTGCCGCCGGCGAGCCGGACCGTGCCCTGTACCGGCGGGCCGGCGAGCTCGGTCTCCTCGGTATGTCGGTGCCCGAGGAGTTCGGCGGTGGCGGAGGCACTTTCGCCCACGAGGCGGTGCTCTTCCGGGAGCAGGCCCGCAGCGGTGAGCTGTCGATGCAACTCGGGGTGCACTCCGGGATCGTCCCGCACTACCTGCTCGCGCATGCCACCGAGGCGCAGAAGAAGCGGTGGATTTCGAAATTGGTCTCCGGCGAATGGATCGGCGCCATCGCGATGACCGAGCCGGGGACGGGATCGGATCTGCAGTCGATCTCGACGCGGGCGATCCGCTCCGGCGACGAGTACCTCGTGACCGGGGCGAAGACCTTCATCTCCAATGGCGCCACCTGTGATCTGCTGATCATTGCCGTCAAAACCGATCCGACACAGGGCGCATCGGGGGTGTCGCTTCTCGTGGCGGAGGTCGGCGAGAACCCGCCGGGTTTCCAACGCGGTCGCAAGCTCAAGAAGATCGGTCAGAAGGGCCAGGACACCACCGAACTGTTCTTCGACGGGTTGCGGGTGCCTGCGGAGAACCTACTCGGTGGCGTCGAGGGCCAGGGCTTCATCCAACTGATGCAGCAACTCCCACAGGAGCGGTTGATCGTCGGCGTCGCCGCGCTCGGCGTCGTCGAGGCGGCCTACGAGCACACCCTGGCCTACGTGCGCGAACGCCACGCGTTCGGCAAACCGCTGTTCGCCCTGCAGAACACACGGTTCGAGATGGCCGACGTCGCGACCACCGTCGAGGTCATGCGAGCCTTCGTCGAGCGGGCGATCGATCGCCACGTCCGCGGTGAACTCGACGTCAAAGGTGCTGCGATGATCAAACTCTGGTGCTCCGAGCAACAGAACCAGGTCGTCGACCGCTGCCTGCAGTTGCACGGCGGATACGGCTACATGGAGGAATATCCGATCGCGCAGCTGTTCGTCGACGGCCGGATCGCCAAGATCTATGCAGGCGCCAACGAGGTGATGAAGGACCTCATCGCGCGCAGTCTCACTGCGGCGGTGTGAGCGGAACCGACGCCAGAATCCGTTGTGCGCGGGCGACGACCGGCGGGTCCACCATGTGTCCGTCGACCGCCACAGCCGAGGAGTCGGTACCGGCCGCCGCCACGATCGAACGCGCCCAGGTGATCTCGGTGTCCGACGGCGCCAGGCACTCGTGGACCGTTGCCACCTGGGCGGGATGGATGCAGAGCTTGCCGGTCAGACCGATGCGCGCGGCGTAACCGACGTCAGCGACGAGCTTCTCGACGTCGCGCAGCGCCGTGGTCACCCCGTCGATGGGGGCGGCGACACCCGCGGCCGCCGATGCCGTGACGAGCATCGAACGCGCCCACAGCAGTGCCTCGTGGTCATCGGGGTCGGCACCGATCTCGACGGCGAAGTCGATGGCACCGAAGCCCACTCGGGCGACACCGGGTACCTGCGCGATGGCCGGCGCCGCAAGAATGCCCCGTGCGGTCTCGATGAGCGGCAGGACCGGCGCCACGGTCGCCTGCGCCACGCGTACCACCTCGTCGGCGCTGCTCGCCTTGGCGAGCATCACCGGTGCGCCGTGCCGGGCCGCGAGTTCCACATCGTCGGCATGCCAGGGTGTTCCGGAGGCATTGATGCGCAGGACGGCGTGCTTACCTGCCGCGAGCCAGCCGGCGATGTGCTCGCGGGCCGCACCCTTGTCCTCCGGGGCGACCGCGTCCTCGAGGTCGATGATCACCACATCGGCACCCGCCGCGGCGGCCTTGTCGAAACGCTCGGGCCGATTACCCGGGACGAACAGAAAGCTGCGCGCGGTGCGCAGCGATGCGATGGGATCGGTGGTGTCGGTCATGCGAATTCTCCCTTGCCCGAGACGTGAACGGTGCCCTGTCCGGTGACGACGGCGAGCTCTACCGCGCCACCGTCGTCGTCCGGGGTGGCCTCGACGCGGAAGCGATCACCGAGGAACAGCGGACTGCGCAGCCGGAAGCTGAAGGTGTGCAGCGACTTACCGTGTGCGCGGGCGAGCTCGGCCATGTAGGTGGCCAGCAACGGTCCGTGGACGACGAGATCGGGGTAGCCTTCGACGACGGTCGCGTACGGGCGGTCGTAGTGGATGCGATGCGCGTTGGAGGTCAGTGCAGAGTACCGGAAGAGCAGGGGCGTGTCGGGTGTCGGCTCCGCGGTCCATGGTGCGGTCGCGTCGGCGAGATCGGGACTCGGCCGATCGAAGGGCCGCGCGTTGCCGGAATCGCTGCGATACACCAGATCCTGGTCCTCGGTCAGCACAACGGTTCCGCCCTGGCGGTATTCACTGCGGACCGTGACGAAGAGCATGTCGCCGGTACGCCCGTGCTTCTCGGTCATCGATGCCACCGACGACACCTTCTCGGTGCGCTCGCCGAGGATCAGTGCGGCCGTGGACGAGATCCGCGCACCGGCGAACATCCGACGGCGGTCCGGGATCGGTGGCAGGAAATGACCGTGGGCGGGGTGACCGTCGGCGCCCAGTTCGGCGGTCGGCGGCCACTCGGAAAAGAAGATCCAGTGCCAGGGCAGCGGCAGTGGATCGCCGTCGGCGAAGGTCTCGGTCAGGCCGAGCGTGGCGGCCAGGCGCGTCGCCTGCGCCGCGTCGAGGGTGTCGATCTCGGTGATCGGTTTGGGACGCCAACCGGCGACGTGATCGCTCAGACTCGATCCAGTGGTCCCGGCCATATGCGCTCCTCCGCTTCTCCGCCTCCCCTATGAAACCCCGCACTATGAAACATAGTCTATAGAGTTTGGTGGCGGGTTGGGATACCGCCCCCACTTCGGGGGGTGTTGACCGCGCTGGTGTGACGTGGATCATGCACTCATGACCAGCACCACCGCCACCGACAGCCCCGCGACGACCAACACCGAGCGATATCGCGTCGCGCGAGACCAGATGGTCCGCCTCATCGGCGACTACGAGACCGCGGTCCGAGAGTTCCGGTGGCCGGCCATCACCGGCCGGTTCAACTGGGCGATCGACTGGTTCGACGTCATCGCGCGCGACAACGACCGCACCGCGCTCTGGTTGTGCGAGCAGGACGGCACCGAGACCAAGGTGTCGTTCGACGAGATGGCCACGCGCTCGGACCGGGTGGCGACCTGGCTGGCCGAGTTGGGCATCGGCAAGGGCGATCGCGTGATCCTGATGCTCGGCAATCAGGTCGAGCTGTGGGAGGCGATGCTCGCGGTGTGCAAGCTCGGGGCCATCGTCATGCCCACGACCGCCGCGCTGGGGCCGGCCGACCTGCGCGACCGGATCGACCGTGGTGCGGCGCGATGCGTCATCGTCAACGCCGCCGACACCGCCAAGTTCGCCGAGATCGACGGCGACTATCTGCGCATCGCGGTCGGCGACGCGGTACCGGGCTGGCACGCTTACGCCGACTCGGCATCGGTCACCTCCGCCGGGCCGTTCGACGTCGTCACCGAGGTCGGCGATCCGATGCTCATCTACTTCACCTCCGGCACCACCAGTCGTCCCAAGCTCGTCGAGCATTCCCAGACCAGTTATGCCGTGGGACATTTCACCACCATGGCGTGGATCGGGGTGCGCCCCGGCGACGTTCATCTGGCGATCAGCTCACCGGGTTGGGCCAAACATGCCTGGAGTTGTTTCTTCGCACCGTGGATCGCCGAGGCGACGATCTTCGTCTACAACTACGCACGCTTCGACGCGCAGGCCCTCATGGCACAGCTGCGGCGGGCGCGCGTCACCACCTTCTGTGCGCCACCGACTGTGTGGCGCATGCTCATCCAGGCCGACCTCGGCGAGCGACCCGAGGGTATGCGGGAGTTGCTCGGCGCCGGAGAGCCCCTCAATCCCGATGTCATCCGGCAGGTGGAAAATGCGTGGGGCCTGACCATCCGCGACGGCTTCGGGCAGACCGAGACCACCCTGCAGGTCGGGAACACGCCGGGCGCGCCGGTCAAGGCGGGGTCGATGGGCCGGCCGATGCCCGGTGTTCCGGTGGTGCTGATCGATCCGATCAGCGGCGAACTCGCCGACGAGGGCGAGATCTGTCTGGACCTCGCGCAGCATCCGGTCAATCTCATGACCGGATACCTCGGCGATCCGGAGCGCAACGCACTCGTGACGGCCGGTGGCTACTACCACACCGGCGATGTGGCGCAACGTGATTCCGACGGCTACATCACCTACATCGGGCGCACCGACGACGTCTTCAAGTCCTCGGACTACAAGGTCTCGCCCTTCGAGCTGGAGAGCGTGCTCATCGAGCATCCCGCCGTCGTGGAGGCGGCAGTCGTCCCGCAGCCCGACGACACCCGTCTGGCCGTCCCGAAAGCGTATGTGGCACTGGCCTCCGGGTGGGAACCCGACGAAAAGACCGCGCGCTCGATCCTGGAGTACTCCCGAGATCACCTCGCGCCCTATCTCAAGGTGCGCCGCGTCGAGTTCTTCGAACTGCCCAAGACCATCTCCGGCAAGATCCGTCGCGTCGAACTGCAGCAGCGGGAGACCGTGGCGCATCGGGACAACGAGACGATCACCACCGAATACCGGTATGAGGATCTGGTGGACTGAGCGTCGGCGGTCAGGTCAGCCGGGCCGGAACTGGTTGCGGTGCATCGATGGTGACACGCCGAACCGGGCGACGAAGTTCTGGCGGAGGGTGACCTCGCTGCCGAATCCGCACCGGTGTGCGATGAGCCCGATGTCGAGGTCGGTGGTCTCGAGCAGGGTGCGGGCATGGGCGACCCGTTGCGTGGTCACCCATCGTGCGGGGGTGGTGCCGGTGGCGTCGCGGAAGTGGCGTAGAAAGCTGCGTCGACTCATCCGGGCTCGGGCCGCCAGCGCCGGCACCGACAGGTCGGAGTCCAGATGGCCGATCACCCATTCCAGCACCGCACTGACCGAGGTGTCGGATTCGCTTGTGGCGAGCGGATGTTCGATGTATTGCGCTTGACCACCGTCGCGGTGCGGGGCGACCACCATGCGTCGGGCGACGCGATTGGCCAGGTCGGCGCCGCGCAATCGGCGCAGCAGGTGCAGGCAGGCATCGACCGACGACACCGTGCCGGCCGAGGTGATCACGTCGCCGTGGTCGATGTAGAGAACTGAATCGTCGACCCAGCCGCACCGCCCCCGACGCTCCAGCTCGCGGGTGCCCAGCCAATGCGTCACCGCGCCGCGGCCGTCGAGGAGACCGGTGTCGGCGACGGCGATGGCCCCGAGACACAGCCCGGCGATGATCGCGCCCCGCTCGTGGGCATCGAGCAGAGCCGAACGCACCACGTCGTCGATCTCCGGTGCCGACTCGGGCCATGACGGCACGATGACGATGTCCGCCGCGGTGGTCGCCTCTGGACCACTGATCCCGCTGAGGCGTTGCCCCATGTCGAGCTCGACATCTCCGGAGCGGGCGGCCCACAAGGAGATCGACCAGAGCGCCGGGTCGGGCGCCACCACCGCGGCCTCCCGGAAGACCATTTGCGGTGCAGCGACATGAAAGAGACTGACGCCGTCGAACACATGAATCGCGACTCGCATCGATGCACCTACTCCGTGGCACGATCTCATCGGAAAACGGCATTCGCGCCACTGTCGTGGGTCAGCGTAACGCAGCAGAGTGAGTCGGGGACGGCGAGGATGACCGTCCGCCGAGCCAGAAGGAAGGCCCGACATGACCGCACCCACCCGCGCACTCGTCGTCGTCGACGTCCAGAACGACTACTTCGACGGTCCGATGCAGATCCAGTACCCGCCGCGAGAGGAGTCGCTGGCCAACATCACCCGTGCCATCGACGCCGCGACCGAGGCCGGATTACCCATAGTGGCTCTGCGGCACACCCTTCCGGCCGACTTCCCGGTGTACGCGGAGGGGTCGCACGGCTGGCAATTTCATCCGGACATCGAGCGGCGGGTCGGGGCGGACTGGAAGGTCGCCGACAAACAGTTCGGTACCGTCTTCGCCGGCACCGGGGTCGGCGAGTGGCTCGCCGAGCGGGGCGTCGACACCATCACGATCGTCGGCTACATGACCAACAACTGCGATCTCGCGACCGCCGCCGAATCCGAAACGCGCGGCCTGACCGCGGAAATCCTCTCCGACGCGACCGGCGCCATCCACCTCGCCAACGACGCCGGCAAGGTGTCGGCGGAGCAGTTGCACAACACGCTGATGGTGCTCTATCACTCGAACTTCGCGGCCGTGGCCACGACGGACGACTGGCTTGCGGCGGTGAACGCCGGTGCGGCACTGGACAAGGGCAATCTCGTCGAGTCCGCGGTGGCGGGTGCGGCGGCCAACTCCTGACCCGCCAACAGCATTGGGCGCGCGAGCATTCAGCGCCGGGCGATCCAGGTGGTTTTGAGGCCGGTGAATTTGTCGATCGCGTGGATTGACAGGTCCGCGCCGAAGCCTGATCCCTTGAAGCCGCCGAACGGTGTGCCCGGCGACAACGCGTCGACGGTGTTGATCGACACGGTGCCGGCATGCAGCGCCTCGGACACACGCAGGGCTCGGTCGAGGCTCGCCGTCCACACCGACGCGGCCAGCCCATACGGGGTGTCGTTGGCCAGTGCGACGGCTTCTTCCTCGGTGTCGAAGGGGATCATCGCGAGCAGCGGGCCGAAGATCTCGTCGGTCACCACCGGCGAGTCGACCGGCAGGTCGGTGACGACGGTCGGTTCCAGGAAGAAGCCGGTGTCGCCGATCCGGTTGCCGCCGAGGATGATCCGTCCGTCGGTGTGGGCGCGGTCGATGTAGCTCAGGACGAGGTCGAGTTGCTTGCGCGAGACCATCGCACCGGCGTTCGATGCCGGATCGAGCGGGTCGCCCGGCAGGTAGGCCGCCGCCTTGTCGATCAGTGCGGCGGCGAACTCGTTGACGATGTCACGCTGGATCAGTAGACGACTGTTGGCCGAGCACACCTCGCCCTGGTTACCGAAGATCCCGAAACACGCCATCTCCGCGGCCTGCTCGAGATCTGCGCAATCGGCGAAGACGATGTTGGGGCTCTTGCCGCCGCATTCGAGCCACACCTGTTTCATGTTGGATTCGGCGCTGTAGGCCAGGAACTTCTTGCCCACCTCCGTCGACCCGGTGAAGGTGAGGCAGTCGACGTCGGGGTGTCGTCCCAGAGCTGCTCCGGCGGTGGCCCCGAGGCCCGGTACCACGTTGAACACTCCGGCGGGTATGCCTGCATCCAGGGCGATCTCGGCCATCCGCAGTGCCGACAGAGGTGACTCCTCGGCGGGTTTGAGGACCACGGAGTTGCCTGCGGCCAGGGCTGGAGCGAGTTTCCAGGCGGCGATGTCGAGCGGGAAGTTCCACGGCACCACCGCGCCGATCACTCCCAGGGGGACGCGCCGCACCATGGCGACGCTTCCGTCGGCGGTCGGCGGAAGCTCACCGGGGATCTTGTCGATGACCTCGCCGTAGTAGCGAAAGACCGCAGCCGCGCCGGGTATCTCCACGTCGAGCGAATCGGTGATGGCCTTCCCCATCTCCAGGGTGACGAGCAGCGCGAGTTCGTCGCTGTGGTCGAGCAGAAGATCGGCGAAGCGGTTGAGTACCGCGCCACGCTCGGCGGCCGACAGGCGGGACCACCGGCCGTCGTCGAAGGCCCGTCGAGCCGCCACCACCGCGGCGTCGACGTCGGCCGTGTCGCACGCGGACACGCTCACCAGCACCTCTTCGGTCGCCGGGTTGACGACGTCGAAGGTGGAGCCTGAGATCGCGGGTACCGGGCGACCGTCGATGAGTGCGTCGGTGGGCGGCTTCAGGCCGGCCGCTCGCGCGTGCCAGTCGATCGGGGTGGATGCGGAGGGTGCGGGCATGGACCCAGGATGGCCGATGTCCGCGCCGGTCGATAGATCCAGTTGAGCCGAATTATTGGATGATCTGCATCGGTTCAGCCGAAGATTGCGGCGTGGGTATTGCATCGACTCCGGTGATACAGAAGCCAGAAAGATTCTGTTTTCTCTGGGATGGCCGGTGTCGAATACTGGCCGAACAGCGATCACGATCCCAGCCAGGAGCCGACCAACCCATGACGAGCACACCAGAATCCGGCGCCCCGGGTGCCGCGCCGGCACTCGAACGCCGCACCATCGATCACATTCCGCATGACGAACGGCACGGTCGCGCCCGCGACATCTTCACCGTGTGGTTCGGCTCCAACATCATGCTCCTGACCATCATCACCGGCGCACTCGCGACCACCGTGTTCGGTCTGCCGTTGTGGGCCGGGGCGCTCGCGGTGATCGCCGGCAACGTCGTCGGCGGTGTCGTGATGGCGTTGCACGCCGCGCAGGGTCCGCAGATGGGCGTGCCTCAGATGCTGCAGACCCGCGCCCAGTTCGGCTCGCTGGGAAGCCTTCTGGTGGTGGTGCTCGTCGTCTTCATGTACCTGGGGTTCTTCGCCTCCAACGCGGTCCTCGGTGGCAAGGCCTTCGCGGCGGTGACCGGCCTGCCGACCAACTGGGCGATCGTGATCATCGGTGCGATCAGCGTCGGTGTCACCATCATCGGCTACCGGTTGATCCACTCGATGGCCGCGGTGTTGTCGGTGGTGGCGGGTGTGGCATTGATCATCGCGTTCGTGTGGATGGTCGGGGTGCAGGGCCTGCCCAGCGGCACGTGGCATGGCGGCGGATTCGGCTGGGCCGGTTTCATGGCCACCTTCTCGGCCGCGGCACTATGGCAGATCGCTTATGCGCCCTACGTTTCCGACTACACGCGGTATCTACCCAAGGACACCGGGGTGACCACCGCGTTCTGGGCCACCTACTCCGGCTGTGTACTCGGATCGGTGCTGCCGATGCTCCTCGGTGTGGTCGTCGGTGCTGCTCTGCCCGCCGCCGACACCCTCGACGGCCTGTCGACGCTGACCCACGGCATCTCGACCGGGCTCTTCGTGATCTTCGCGGTGGGCATCAGCGTCACCAACGGGATGAACCTCTACTGTGGTGCATTGTCGACGATCACCATCGGGCAGAACATCTTTGCGTGGTGGCGTCCGCAGGCAACGAGCCGCGCGGTGATCGCCGTCGTGCTCTTCGCCATCGCCATGGCGCCTGCCCTTCTCAGCGCCGACGACTTCCTGGCCAACTACGCCAATTTCCTTTCCCTGCTGCTGTGCGTGCTGATCCCGTGGACCGCGGTCAACCTCGTCGACTACTACCTGTTGCGCCACGGTGACTACGACATCGACTCGCTGTTCGCCAAGGACGGCGGAGTCTATGGTCGCTTCAACTGGACGGCCATCACCTGTTACGTCCTCGGCATCGCGTTGCAGATCCCTTTCCTCTCGACCACCCTGTGGGTCGGTCCTATTGCTACATCGCTCGGCGGCGTGGATATTTCGTGGCTGGTGGGGCTCGCGGTGATCTGCCCCCTCTACTACGTGCTGATGCGCGCGAAGATGCCTGTGCCGTCGGCCTCGCTGGTGTCTGGGTCGGTCGCGTGATGAGCGACTACGTGGTGGTTGGCGGTGGCACCGCCGGCTGTATCGTCGCCGCACGGCTCAGCGAACGTCCCGACGTCACGGTGACGGTGCTCGAGGCCGGTCCCGACGACGAGCACGAGCCTCGTGCCCGATCGATCCGCCGGTGGGCGGAGATGATCGAGAGCGAGTACGACCAGGATTACCGCAGCATCCCGCAGGAGCGCGGGAACTCGGGAATCCGCCAGTCGCGCATGCACATTCTCGGTGGATGCTCGACCGCCAACACGATGATCACCTGGCGGCCGCTGGCCGCGGACCTCGAGGAGTGGGCCGACCTCGGCGTCGTCGGCTGGGATGTGCACACCCTCGGACGATGCTTCGATCGACTGGCCACCCCCATCACGCCGGTCGCCGAGCAGGATCGCAACCCCTACGTGGCCGACGTCGTCGCCGCGGCCGGGGAGGCGCTCGGCCTGCCTGTGCGGACGGCGTGGAACAGCGACGACGACTTCGCCTCGACGGGAGAGGGCGCCGGCTTCTTCGAGATCGGCTACGCCCCGGACACCAATCTCCGGTCATCGACGTCGGTGCACTATCTCCATGACGTCCGGTCGCGCGCCAATCTGACTCTGCTGCAGAATAGTTCGGTTTCTCGAATCCTGTTCGACGGGACACACGCGGTAGGTGTGGTGGCCGTCGACGAGAACGGGGCCGAGTACGAGGTGCGCGCCGCAGTGGAGGTGATCGTGTGCGCCGGTGCTCTCGGATCGCCGGCTATCCTGCAGCGATCGGGGATCGGGCCCGCGGACGTGGTGGGCGCCGCCGGGGTGCCGGTGTTGCTCGACCTGCCCGGGGTGGGCGAGAACCTGATGGATCATGCCGAGGGGCTGATCGTCTGGGAGACCGATCGCGACGTGCCGTCGACCTGCGCGACCGGCTGGGACGCCGGTGCGGCGCTGCGGATCTCGGCCGACAGCCCGGCACGGCCGGACGTGTTGATGCACTTTCCGGTCGAGGCCGTCGCCGATCATGCCGTCGCCGCCGGTGCGGAACTGCCCGAGCACATCGTCTCGATCACACCCAATGTGGCCAAGCCCCGCAGCCGCGGGCGGGTGTGGATCACCGATGCCGATCCGGCGACTCCGCCGGCCATCGACTACCGGTACTTCACCGATCAGTCCGGGGCGGACGAGGCCGTGCTGCTGGCCGGTGTTCGTGCGGCCCGTCGCATCGCCGAGACCGAGCCGATGGCGAAGTGGATTGTCCGAGAGGTATTCCCGGGACCGGAGGTGGTTGGCGACGAGGAGCTCTCGGCCGCGCTGCGAGCGACGCACCAGACGGTCTATCACGTGTCCGGCACGTGCCGCATGGGTCGCGATGGTGACCCGCTCGCCGTTCTCGACAGCGATCTGAGGGTGCGTGGCGTGAGCGGTGTGCGGGTGGTGGATGCGTCGGTGCTGCCGACGCTGACCTCGGTCAATCCGGTCGGCACCATCATGAGCATCGCCGAACGTGTCGCCGAACTCATTGCGGCCGAACTCATTGCGCCGGTCGGGGCGTCCGCGTCTTAACTCCCGAACAGATCCCGGCAGAGTTCGGCCACCACGGCCGCGCGGCGCGTGGGACGGGCGGCGACCGCGCTGAGCAGCACCATCGTGAGTGCCGGGGCGTCGTCGGCGATGGGGATCGCCGCGACCTCGTGTCCGTCGAGCGCCACCGGCACCGCCGACTGCAGGTTGAGCACTGTGTAGGCCAGTCCCCGTCCGACGAGCGCCCGACATGTCTCGACCGTCGTGGAGCGGTAGCGGATCGCCGGCTCCACCCCGGCGTCGCCGAAGACACGTCCGAAGTAGTCGCGACTGTGCGGTAGATCGAGCAGGGCCATCGGCTCGTCGGCGAGTTCGCGCAGCCGCACCGACTTTCGCTTTGCCAACCGGTGGGTCCCCGACACGAGCACGTACGGCGGTACGGTACGCAGCGGCCACCGTTTGAGACGGGCGTCGTCGACGAGGTCGTATCCGATACCGAGTTCGAAGGTGCCGTCGGCGACGCCCTCGGCGAGATCGGCGAGGTCGACCTCGGTGGTCTGCAGATCTAGACGCGGAAGCTTTTCCGCAGCGGTGCTGAGCAATTCGGGCAACAGGTACGGCGCCATCACCTCGAAGCAGCCGATCGACAGCGATCCGGTCAGTGAGCCGCCCAGTCCGTGCGCGATGGACCGCAGATCGGCCGCGGAGGTCAGCAGTTGCCTGCTCGCCACGAGGAGCTCCCGACCCGACGGGGTCAGGGTGATGCCCTTCGCGTGATGACGCACCAACAGCTGCACGCCGAGGGCACCCTCGAGGTCGGTCAGGGCCGTCGACATCGCCGACTGTGAAAGATGGACGGCGGCAGCGGCTTTGGTGATACTGCCGGCCTCGGCGACCGCAACGAAGTACTCGAGTTGCCGCAGGGTGTAGTCGGCCATGTCCCGCCTCCGTTGATTCGACTGAACCGATATTAAACCAAGAAAACAACGACTGTACAGATGTGATCGTCAGACTCAGTCTTGTAGTGCACGTCATACTTTGTCTCGCAATCAGGAGTTGTTTCATGGGAACTCATCCAGTAGGCCAGGACGGTCCGGATCTGCATCTGAAACGGTCGCTCCGGCGCCTCGACGTCCCGATCATGATCTTGTCGGCGCTGATCAGCCTCGACATGGTCGGTGAGATCTCGTCGTTCGGCGGCGAGACGTTCACCTGGTTGCTCGTCCTGGCACTGCTCTGGATGATCCCGTACGGGCTGGTGACGGCCGAGTTGGGCAGCGCTTTCCCCGACGAGGGCGGCCTCTACGAATGGGTCAAGCGTGCCTTCGGCCGCCTACCCGGATCGATCGCCACCGTCATGTACTGGTCGATCAATCCGCTGTGGATCGGCGGCTCGCTTGCGTTCATCAGTACCCAGGCGTGGAGCGGCTTCATTCATCCGGTGGGTTCGGGAACTCTCGGCGACTTCGCCTTCAAGATCGTTTTCGTGTGCGCCTCGGTGGGGGTGACGCTCCTGTCGATGCGACGAGCACGGGTGATCTTCCGGATCGGCACCTATCTCAAGCTCGGCCTCGCCGCGGTCTTCCTGATCACCACCGTCGTCTACGGCATCGACCACGGTTTTCACGGCATCGGTGCGGTCAGCTGGTCGCCCACGATGGCCGGATTCCTGGGACTCGTTCCGCTGCTGCTGTTCTCGCTCGTCGGGTTCGAGGTACCGAGTCAGGCGGGCGGCGAGATGGCCAACCCGCAGCGCGACGTACCGCGCGGTATCGCGCTCGGCGGGTTCGTCGGACTGGCGGTCTATGCGCTGCCCGTCCTGGCGCTGCTGCTGGTCCTCCCGGCCGAGGCGATCACCGGAATCGGCGGATTCATGGCCGCGGTGGACACTGTCTTCGGTGTCTACGGTCCGGCCGCGTCGATCCTGGTCAAGATCGCGGTCGTCGCCTTCATCATCGGACTCGGCATCACCGGCGCCACGTGGGCGGTGGCGGCCAATCGCGCTCTGGCAGTGGCGGCCTCCGACGGAGGCTTCTTCCCGTACTTCGCGCGCTTCGACGAGAAGCGCAATTCGCCGGTGCGTGTCAACGTCTTCACCGGCGTCATCGCGCTGCTGTTCATGATCGTCGGCGTCCTCTTCTCGCGGGGCGACAGCGCCGCCACCTTCACCGTCGTCCTCACCATCACCATCTCGACGTCCCTGGTCGCCTATCTGTTCGTGTTCCCGGCAGCACTGCGGCTGCGATTCACCCACGCCGACATCAAGCGCCCCTACGCGATCCCCGGGGGTCGCGCGGGCCTGGCGGTGGCTGTCGCCCTGACCACGTTCTGGGCCGCGCTCGGTGTCTGGGTGGCGGTGTTCCCCGGGACCCTGGAGAACCTCATGGGTGTGCACTACGACTTCGTCGAGACCTGGGGAGTGGGTCGGCTGCGGTTCGAGGTGTTCACCCTGGGCACGCTCGCAGTGCTCGCCCTGATCGCGATCGTCGGCTACCTCCGAGGACGCGTGACCCCCTCGACGCCGGTCGGTACCGACACCCCGGCTGTCGCCGCACAGATCTCGTAGCCGGCATTCGCCGGATCACCTGTCACCGATCGATC
This sequence comes from Gordonia polyisoprenivorans, assembly GCF_017654315.1. Lineage (NCBI taxonomy): Bacteria > Bacillati > Actinomycetota > Actinomycetes > Mycobacteriales > Gordoniaceae > Gordonia > Gordonia polyisoprenivorans. The sequence goes on along the minus strand of NZ_CP072203.1, from coordinate 5,553,158 downwards.
ATCCCTGAAGGAGTACCCATGAGCACCCTGCAATCGACCACCCCGCAGATCATCTCCACCGACGACGCCGCCCGCACCGCGATGACGCCGAGCGCCTACGTCACCCCGGAGACCCTGCGCGCCGGCGACCCCGCCGAGCGCGAGGCCACCCACCTCGTCAGCGCGGACGAGAAATTCGTCGTCGGCTCGTGGTCGGCACAGCCATACACCGAGTTCATCGAGTCCTATCCGGGTGACGAGTACGCGCGGGTCCTCGAGGGATCGGTCACGCTCACCGGTGACGACGGTGTGGCGCATACGATCTCCGCCGGCGAGGCGTTCACCCTGCGACGTGGCTGGCGTGGCGAGTACCGCGTGACCCAGCCGCTGCTCAAGCAGTTCGCGCTGTATCTGGGCTGACGCGGCGTCACGCCGTCGGCCCGCGCCCGGCCACTGCCGAAACCCGGGGAGCAACATTCCTCCCCGGGTTTCATGTTCGTCGGAAGATGTCTCTCGCCGACGACGGCACTCAGATGGCGTGCACCACGGTGCCGCCCACCATCGTCATCGTCGCGGTCAGAGCCCCGATGTCGACGGCCGTGCGGATGTCTTCATCGAGCACGACGAGGTCGGCGTCCTTGCCGACGGTCAGCGAGCCCGCGCGATCCTCGGCGTGCATGGCGCGGGCGGAGCCGACCGTGTAGGCGTCGACGGCCGCGCGCAAGGTGATGGCCTCCCCGGCGACGAGCGGTACCGTCCGGGCGTCGTCTCCGATGGCGTGCGGATCGGCGATCGACCCCGTTCGGTGCACCGCGGTGTGGATGGCCCACAACGGATTAGGATCGGTCACCGGCCAGTCGCTGCCCATTGCGAGCGCCCCGCCCTCGGCCCGGATCGACCCGAACGGGAAGTGGAAGGGTTCGCGATCGGGTCCCAGTAGCGGGAGCTTGCGTTCGACGATCTCGGTATCGCGTCGCGCCCAGAGTGCCTGGATGTTGGCGATGACGCCGAGTTGCGCGAACCGCGGGATGTCGGCCGGGTCGACCACGTCGAGGTGAGCGATCTGATGCCGGGCATCGAAGCCGGAGCGTGCCGACCGCGCGGCGCCCAGCGCATCGAGGCATTCGCGGACCGCCCGATCGCCGACGGCGTGCATGTGGATGTGAAAGTCGTTGCGCACCAATAGTGCACACACCTGCGCGAGCTCGGCGGGATCGATGAAGGACAGTCCTGTCGGAGATGCTCCGGCCGGCAGGTCCGAGTACGGCGCCAACATCGCGGCGGTGCAGTTCTCGCAGATGCCGTCCTGCATCACCTTCACGGTGTCGACGTGAAAGCGGTGTCCCCGGCCCTGTGCTCGACGCTCCCGCAGGGTGTCGAGCTGCCCGACGCCCTCGTCGGCGGCCCACCACAGGGCGCCGCAGACGCGGGCGGTCAGCTCGCCCGCGGCATCGGCGGCGAGGTAGGTGGCGAGGGTATCCGACAGCCCGAACGCCGGGATGTCGACGCCGGCATCTTGCCAGCCGGTGACACCCGCCGCATGCAGGCGCTGCTGTGCGATCAGCAGTGCGCGCCGCAGGAAGGCCTCGTCGTAGTCGGGGATCAACGCATTCGCCGGATCGCCGGCGCGCTCGAAGAGGATTCCGGTCGGTGTGCCGTGCGCGTCCCGCTCGATGCGGCCGCCGCTGGGGTCGGGTGTCGACGTGTCGATGCCGACCCTGCGGAGAGCCTCGCTGTTGACCCACACGCCGTGACCGTCATGGCTCGAGAGCACCACCGGGCGGTCGGCGACGACCTCGTCGAGATCGCCGCAGGTGGGTAGACCACCGACGAAAGCATCTCCGTACCAACCGCTTCCACTGATCACCGGCTCGTCCGGATGGGCACGCGCATATGCGGCGATCGCGTCGAGGTAGCCGCGTCGGGTGTGCGGCAGCTCGGACAGGTCGCACCGGAGGGCGGCGAGCCCGCCGGCCACCGGATGCACGTGGGCGTCGATGAAGCCCGGCAGGAGGCTTGCGCCACCGAGGTCGTGGACTTCGGTGGCAGGCCCGAGCAGTGCCCGATCGACGCCGCGGCCGACGGAGATTATCACTCCGTCGGCTACGGCGAGGGTATCGGCACCGCTCACGTCATCCGGCCGCCAGAGTGCGGCATTGGTGAAGACATGAGAGGCGTACATGGTTACTCCTTCGGGCCGGTCACGAGGCCGTCACCGGTGTCCGGAACACCGGTTCGATGGACAACTGGGTGACCTCGCGCCGGAACGGCACCGGGTCATCGGACTTCTCGACGTCGAGTTCCTCGGCGTACCGATGGCCCGCCCACACCGCGGCGGCGATCGTCGAGGGTGCCCACGCGTCGCCGATGCCGCGTACCGAGCGCACGCCTGCGGCAGACCACTCGTCGGCGCGTGCATGCAGGGCCGTGTACAGCTCGTCGTGGGGGAGTCGGGCGGTGACGAGGACGACGGCGTCGGCGTCGAGTTCTCCGGTGCGCCCGGTGAATCGGCAGGCGGTGCCGACGCCGCCGGCACCGATCGCGGTGAGTGCGGTGTCGGTGCGGACCTCCACGCCGGCCTCGATGATCCGAGCCCGGATGCGGTGGGCCTCCATGGTGTTCACCGTCCATTGCGACACCTGCGGCGCGGGGGTGACCAGGGTGACCGCATACCCCTCCTTGGCGAGCAACTCCGCGATGACGGCGCCGAGGTAGTAGTGGTCGTCGTCGAAGAGCACGATGCGCTTTCCGGCGGGACGAAGCCCGGCGATGATGTCATCGGGGGTGAGGACTTCGGGGGTGGGGTCGATCTCGATGGGGTGGGTGTGCCAGCGGCCCACCCCATCACGACGCCACGACGAGCCGGTGGCGACCACCACGTGGTCGAAGCCGTACTCGAGGATATCCTGCTCGGTCATCGGTGACTCGCGATAGACCTCCACGTTGTCGAGACGATCGAGCTGTTGCAGCCGGTAGTCGACGACCCGAATCCATGCGGACAGGCCGGGGAGCGTGGACTCCTTGGCCACGCGCCCGCCGAGTACGCGGCTCGCCTCGGTGAGGGTCACCGGATAGCCGCGGTTGCCCAGCGAGCGCGCGGCTTCCAAGCCCGCCGGCCCGGCTCCGACCACGAGCACCGACGACGTCGAGGTGGCCGGCGCGATGCGTTCGGGATGCCAGCCGCGACGGAACTCCTCACCCATGGTCGGGTTCTGGGTGCAGCGGATGGGCGACATGGTGAAGTCGCCGGACACGCAGATGTTGCAGCCGATGCATTCGCGGATGTCCGCGAGATCTCCACGTTCGATCTTGTTGGGCATGAACGGATCCGCGATGGAGGGCCGGGCGGCGCCGATGAGATCGAGGATGCCGCTGCGGACGTGGCGGACCATGGTGTCCGGGGAGGTGAAGCGGCCCACGCCGACAACGGGTTTCGTGGTGAGCTGCTTGAGTCCGGTGACGAACGGTTCCTGTTCGGCCTCGGGGCCGAACCGCGAGGTCACCGAATCGTCCTCCCAGCTGCCGAGCACCAGGTCCCACAGGTCGGGGTGCTCGCCGATGAGGCCGAACACGTCCTCCATCTCCGCGCGGGTGATGCCGTCGTCACCGAGGAGTTCATCCACCGAGATGCGGCAGGCGACAGCCGCTTTGCCGTCGGCGATCTCCCGGGTGTCCTCGAGGATCTCGCGGATCAACCGCACCCGATTCTCCAGGCTCCCGCCGTACTCGTCGGTGCGGTTGTTGTAGCGGGGCGAGAGGAAGTGGTGCAGGCCGCCGATGGCGTGCCCGGCGTAGACGTAGACGATGTCGTAGCCCGCTCGCAGTGACCGGTGCACCGAATCGGCATGCCACTTGCGTAGGTCGACGATGTCGGACTTGCTCATCGCGCGTGCCTGAACCGGATCGAAGTTCCACGAGACGACGGGCAGATGTTGTGGCGCCAAGGGGGTTTCGCGGCTGATGAGATTGGGGCTGTTGAGGCCGTTGTGTGCCAGCTCGATGCCGGCGAGTGCGCCGCCCTCGTGGATCTGCTCGGCGATGCGGGCGATCGCCGGCATGTCCTTGTCGTCCCAGAGGCGTAGCTCGATGAACGGGCCGATGTCGGAGGTGGGGTGTATCTCCACCTGCTCGGTGCAGACCACGGCCCAGCCTCCCTCGGCCTTGGTGCGGCGCATCGCGGCCTCGCCGGAGGGATCGCGGTACCCCATGCCGTTGCAGTGCGGCACCTGGAAGAAGCGGTTGCGGGCGGTGACCGGTCCGATGGTGACCGGTTCGAAGAGGACGTCGTAGCGGGGATCGCGCATGGGAACACTCCGGGGGGGGGCTGGACTGTGAGGGAGCACCTCATTCTTTGGTTTCAATCTCAAAGAATGAACCGACGGTATCGCGAGCTCGGCCACCGCGCACAGCTGTCAGCGGGATCTCGTCGTGCGAAGATCCGATCCGTGACATCGGCTGGATCGATGCAGCCGGGGCATGTTGCATCACCCGGCGGTGCAAGGCAGGATCGGCACACATGGCCAGACCTCGAAGACAGGATGCCAGGCGCTCCGAGATCATCACCGCCGCAACGGTTGCCATCGCCGAGCGAGGATTGATCGGGCTGCGGCTCAAGGACATCGCCGAGGCCGCGGCGATGTCGGCGGGCTCGGTCGCCTATTACTACCCAGAACTCGACGACCTCCTGCTCGCCGTCCACGAGCGGGCCGTCGAACGGTTCCACGGGGGTCGGCGAACGGCCATGACCACCCAGGACGATCCGGTGGGACGGTTGCGGATGCTGGTGGACCTCGGTGTCTGCGACCCTGACGATCCGATGTGGCCCGCACTGTACGAGTTGCATCTGCACAGCGCGCGCGAACCGCGTCATGCCGAACTGATGTCGAGACTGTTCGAACTCGAGGTCTCGCTCTACCGCGACGTCATCTCAGCCGGGGTGGAGTCCGGTGTCTTCGACCTCGGCGATGACGCCGAACGGATCGCGGCCACGGCGGTGGCTCTCGAGGATGGCTACGGCATCCACCTCGTCGCCCGTAACCGCGAGGTGGATGCCGACGCCGCGCGTACCGCACTCCGTGGCTACCTCGCTGCGGTACTCGCCTGCGCCGACATCATCGGCGGTCGCGCGCGACCTCGACCGCCGAGTGTGGACGCGACAGGAGTGCAGGACTGAATATGCGTGCCAGGACGTCGTCGTCGACGAGTCGGGAGCGCCGGACCAGATCGGGAATCGAAGCGCCGGTGGCAATCGCCTCGGCCACCAGGGCGGTGGCCACCTCGTAACCGAGCAGCGGATTCAGGACGGTGGCCAGGCTCGCCGATCCCATGACGGCCTCGCGCATACGATCGGGATTGGCGGTGATGCCTGCGATGCAGCGTTCGCCGAGAACGTCCACGGCGGCGGTCAGGTGGGTCAGCGACGACAGCAGTGCACGAGCCATGACGGGCTCGAATGCGTTGAGCTGTAACTGTCCGGCCTCGGCGGCCATGGTGATCGTCAGATCATTGCCGACCACCTCGAAGGCCACCTGGTTGACCGCCTCCGGGATCACCGGATTGACCTTGCCCGGCATGATGCTCGACCCCGCCTGCACCGGCGGGAGATTGATCTCGTTGAAGCCTGCGCGGGGTCCGGAGGACAAGAGCCGCAGATCATTACAGATCTTGGACAGCTTCACCGCGGCCCGTTTGGTGACCCCGGACAGCTGCACGAATGCGCCGACGTCGGAGGTGGCCTCCACGAGATCGCCGGCGGTGCTCAGCGGCAAACCGGTGATGGTGCGCAGATGTTCGCAGGCCCGTGCGGCGTACTCCGGATCGGTGTTGAGACCGGTCCCGATGGCGGTGCCGCCCAAGTTGATCTCGGCGATCAGCAGGGCAGCCTCGGCGATCCGGTCGGCGTCCTCGACGATGGTCACCGCGTACGCGCCGAACTCCTGGCCCAGGGTCATCGGCACCGCGTCCTGCAATTGGGTGCGTCCGAGCTTGAGCATGTCGCCGAATTCTTGCGACTTGGCCACACAGCGCGCCGCCAGTTCGCGCAGCGAGGTCTCCAGGGCGCGAGCGGCGAATCCGAGGGCCACCTTGACCGCCGTCGGGTAGACGTCGTTGGTGCTCTGCCCGAGATTGACGTGCTCGAGCGGGTGCACGACGGTGTAGGTGCCTCGCGGGTGACCGAGGATCTCGAGTGCACGGTTGGCGATGACCTCGTTGGCGTTCATGTTCGTCGACGTTCCCGCGCCGCCCTGGATCTGGTCGACAACGAACTGATTGTGTAGCGCGCCACCGCGAATCTCGGTACAGGCGTCCGTGATCGCCCCGGCGATGACTGGGTCGAGGAGCCCGAGTTCGCGATTGGTCTGCGCTGCTGCTTGTTTGACCGAGGCCAGTGCAATCACCAGATCGCGGTGGACGGCGATCGGAACCCCGCTGATCGGGAAGTTCTCGAGTGCACGGGCGGTGTGCACACCGTAGTAGGCCCCGGCGGGGATCTCCCGGTCGCCGAGCAGGTCGTGTTCGATACGGAAGGCGGCATGAGGCTCGGTGGACACGATGTTCTCCTCCGTTGGGTCGGTGGGGGACGGTGGGTCAGTGGGCGCCCAGCAGACGAGTCCGAACAGTCGACTGCATCGCGGCGTCGACAACGGTTCCCGCCATCGCGAGCGCACCGTGCGCGATCGCGGTCTCGGCGGCCGGGCTCAGGGTGGCCGCGGCGAACTCGGCCTGGTGATTGACCGCCGGCATCGAATCGATACCGATGTAGGGATGGATCGCGGGGAGTAGCTGCGACACATTGCCCATGTCGGTCGATGCCCGTGCCATCATCGAGTCCGGTCCGGTCTCGAAACGCCGACCGAGTGCGGTGGCACGACGTTCGTACAGTCCGAGAAGTTGCTCGTCGGTGCGGAATTCGGCGTACGGACGGGATTCGGGTGTCACAGTGAGCCGAGCCCCGGACGCCAGGGCGCCGGCCTCGAAGCAGCGCAGTACCCGGGGCGTCACCTCGGCGAGTTCGGCGAGCGTCTCGGCCCGCACATACCAGCGGCCCTCGGTGTGCTCGGCGATGGCGTTGGGCGCCTCCCCGCCACGGGTCATCATCCCGTGCACGCGCACCGACGACGGCAGCTGTTGCCGAAGCAGCCCGATCGCAACCTGCGCGACAGTGAACGCATCGGCGGCGTTGACCCCACGCTCGGGGTAGGCGGCGGCGTGCGCAGCCTTGCCGTGATACTCGATATGGTTGTGCGACACAGCAAATGGCCGGGCCCGCGCCACATCGACCGGTCCTGGATGCACCATTGCGGCAGCGTGTTGACCATCGAAACCGTTGCGTTCGAGCATCTCGATCTTGCCCCCGCCGCCCTCTTCGGCCGGTGTGCCGATGACGGTCAGACGCAACCCGAGATCGTCGGTGAGCGGCGCGAGCGCGAGCGCCGCACCGACGGTGATCGCCGAGATCAGATTGTGGCCGCAGGCGTGACCGAGGCCAGGAAGTGCGTCATACTCGGCGCACAGCGCGAAATGGAGGTCGCCGGTCCCGATCGTCGCGGCAAAGGCGGTGTCGAGCCCGCAGTATTTCTCCGTGATCTCGAAGCCGGCGTCGGACAGGCGATCGGCCACCCGCCGCGCCGAACGTACTTCCTCCCAGGCAATCTCGGGATCATCGTACAGCTCCCGGGACAGCGTGGTCAGCAGCGAGTGATCGGCGGCGACCTTATCGGCGAGCGCCGAGTCGAGGGTGCTCACAGATCCCCCGGAACGCCGTACGAGGGGGCGCGCGTCGGGTCGATACCGCGCACCCGGTAGTCGTCCTTCTGTGGTGCCCAGATCTGCCAGAGGGCACTCAGTTCGTCCACTGGGTCGTCGGCGAAATCGACCCGCAGATCGGTGACCGGCCAGTCGACGTCGGCCACGACGAGCAGTCCGGCCGAATGCACCGGGCCGGCCTCACCGCCGGCAGCGAGCGCATCACGTAGACCGTCGAGTAGTCGCTCCTCGAGATGTTCTGCCCTACTGCGGGTGTAGCCGGTCACCAGTTCGGTGAGAACGCTCTCGTCGGCCAGGAGATTGCCGGCGGCGACCACGTTCTCGGCCTCGATGTGACCGTACACACCGAGGCTCTGCGAGCCCGAGTGCACTGCTGTCGTGCCATCGGCCCCGACCGCGGTGACCTGTCGATGGTCCGGAAAGCGCTCCCGCGACAGTGCATTTGCCAGAGCATCCGCCGCGTTGGCGCCAACAGCCATCTCATCGAGCACGGCGGTGCCCAGCGCCGGATTGGTGATGTTCTGCGAGGCGACCACACCGACACCTGGCCGCAGGTGCGCGCAGCGCGCGGCGACCGCCGGGCTCGACGAGCAGATCACGATGCCGAAGGCGCCCGTTGCCGGTTCGTGGGCGATCAGTGAGAGTGTCATCGATCGTCGGACTTCGGTTCGGTGAGAACGGGTTCGCTGACAACGGCGGTCGCATCGATCTCGACGAGCCACTCGGGTCGGGCGAGCGCCTCGACGACCAGTCCGGTGGAGACGGGGAAGACACCCGTGAGCCATCGGCCCATCACGCGGTACACGGTCTCGCGAAACCGGATGTCGGTGAGATACACGGTGACCTTGACGATGTCGCGCAGCGAACTCCCCGACTCGTCGAGCAGCATCGCGATGTTGGCCATGGCCTTGTCGGCCTGTGCCTCGACATCGCCGATGCCGATCGACTCGCGCGTGTCGAGGTCTTGTCCGATCTGACCGCGCAGGTACACCACGCCGCCTGCGACGACGGCCTGGCACAGATCGTTGTCGAGGTTCTGCTCGGGATAGGTGTCGCGGGTGTTGAACGGACGGATCCGGGTGTGGGTGACCCCGCGGGAGGGTGCGGCGCTCATGGAGAGAATCCTTTCGGCTGTCAGGTGTCGGGGCTCAGCGTGCGGCGAGAGCGGGCGCTTCGTAGGCGAGGTAACCGCGCTGGATGGCGATCTGATCGGCGAGATACTTGGCGTCGTGCCAGACACCCCAGATGAAGCTCGATCCGCGTCGCGACAGCCATGGCAGCCCGAGGAAATACACGCCGGGCTCGCTGGAGACACCGCGCTGATGCCGCGGCCGACCGAGTTCGTCGAGAGCCGCGACCTGTAGCCAGTCGTAGTCGTAGGCGAAGCCGGTGGCCCACACGATGGAGGTCACCGAATGCGCCGCCAGGTCGAGTGATCGGACCGGTGTGGTGACGCAGGCCGGATCGGGTCCGATGACCCGGGCCTGCGGTTCCTCGGGCAGATCGAGCCCATTGCGGGCGATGTGGGCGTCGGCCTCGTCGAGCATCGACAGGTAGTTGGCGTCACCGGCCTCGATGTTGGCGCGCAGGTCGTCGGCAAAGGTCATGACTCCGTCGACGACGGCCTCCGCACGTCCGAGCAGGGTGATGCCATCGGCGGCGAGGCTGCGGAAATCGACGGTGTGTCCGCCGTGAGCGCCGCTGACGGCGATCGTGACATGCTCGGCCCCGGCGGGCGGAACGGCCATGTCCCACTTGCCGAGAACGCCGAGCCACCAACAGAAGTCACGGCCGCGATAGCTGCGCGGGGGACGGTCGTGCGGTCCGACCGCAAGATAGACCGTACGCCCCGATTCGCGGAGTTCGTCGGCGATCTGCACACCCGACGAGCCGGCACCGACGACGAGTACCGCGCCGTCGGGTAGCTGCTGTGGCCGGTGATAGGAACTCGAATGGATCTGGTGCAGTGCCGAATCGGCGGGTACCAGCGGCGGGATGACAGGCTTCTGGAAGGCCCCGGTTGCCGAGACGACGAAGCGGGCGTCGATGGTGCCCTCGCTCGTTTCGACACGAAAACCCGAGCGGCCGTTGTGTCGTCGGACCGAGATCACCTCGACACCGGTGCGGATGGGCGCGGAGATCATCGAGGCGTAGGCTGCGAGATAGTCGGCTACGCCGTCCTTTCCGACGAAGGAATCGGGGTCGGCATCGAACTGCATGTTCGGGAAGCGGTCGTGCCACGCCGGCCCGTTGGCGACGAGGGAGTCCCACCGCCACGAGCGCCAGCGCTCGGCGACGCGATCACGCTCGAGCACCAGGTGCTCGATTCCCTGCGCGCCGAGGTGTTCGCTCATGGCGATACCGGCCTGCCCGGCACCGACGATGACCACGTCGATCTGCTCGTTCTCCACTGCCAACCTCCAACGTTCGCCCAATGTCTCGTGCGTCGGATCAAGGATCGCGTGAAGCTGTTGAATCTGTACAGCGGTATTAATCGGTGTATTGTATCGGTTTTCCCGAATTCTGTCAGAGCGGTCGACAACCCACGGAATCAATCGATCGGGGAGCCCGTTGCAGCGACCATGCGAGCAATCACCTATGACCGCTTCGGCGGCTCCGATGTCCTGACGCTGCGCGATCTCCCGACACCCCACGTCGGACCCGACTCCGTCCTCGTGCGCGTGCGCGCCTCGAGTGTCAATCCCGTGGACTGGAAGGTTCGCCAGGGCTACCTCGCCGAGGTCCTCGACACCGTGTTCCCGGTCGTCCCGGGATGGGATGTCGCCGGTGTCGTCGAGCAAGTGGGCTTGGACACACCGGAATTCGAGGTCGGCGACGAGGTGTTCGGCTACGTCCGCAAAGACGTCGTCGGTGGCGAGGTGGCGGGCGGAACGCTCGCCGAATTCGTCGCCGCGCCGGTACGAACCCTCGCCCGCAAGCCGGCCGGGTGGTCGTTCGAGGAGGCCGCGGCCGTTCCGCTCGCCGGGCTCACCGCGTACCAGACGATTCGGCGCGTGGGCGTGCGATCGGGGCACACGGTGCTCGTCCACGCCGCCGCCGGCGGTGTCGGCTCGTTTGCCGTCCAGATCGCGCGGTCGATGGGCGCCCGGGTGATCGGCACGGCGTCGGCCGCCAATCACGACTTCCTCCGACGTCTCGGCGCCGAACCCGTGACCTACGGAGACGGGCTGGCCGAGCGAGTACGCGCGCTCGAACCCGAGGGTGTGGACGCGGTCCTCGACTATGTCGGCGGTGACGCGCTGGATTCGGTACCGGAGGTGTTACGCGTGGGCGGCACCGTCGCCTCCATCACCGATGCGCGGGCGCGCGACGAATTCGGGGGCCAGTACGTCTGGGTGCGGCCCGACGCCACCGACCTCGCAGAACTTGCGCGACTCGGCGAGACGGGTGCTCTGACTCCCGAGATCGCCGAGGTGTTCGACCTGGCCGATGCCGCCGCCGCGCACGAGCGCAGCGAGTCCGGTCATGTGCGCGGGAAGATCGTCGTCCGCGTCTGAGATCGGCCGGCGCGCGGCTCAGGGGCGGGCGATGGTGCGGCTGTCACCGCGGAATTCGGCGACCACCTGCTCGCCGCAGGTGACGGTGACGTCGTAGATCCCGTTGCGACCGAAGCCCGCGACCTCGCGGGCGTCGGCGACGAGCAGGTCACCGGCGTGGGTGGGGCGCAGGAAGCGGATGTCGCAGCGGGCGGCAACAGCGGCGTCGTCACCGCTGTTGCAGGCGACCGCGAACGCGGTGTCGGCGAGGAGAAACACATAGCCGCCGTGGGTGATGCCGTGGCCGTTGACCATCTGTGCTCCGATGCGCATCGACATCCGCGCCCGCCCGGCACCGAGCTCGAGGAGCTCGATGCCGAGCGCGCGAGACGCGTTGTCCTCGGCGAACATCCGCCGCGCGATCGCGTGGTCGGTGACCTCGTCGGGAACCGACGTCACGGACGCACCGAGGTCTCGGCGTGGGTGAACATGGTGACCCCACCGGTGGCGAAGTTGGGCACATCACCTGCGGCGGCGGCCATCTCGGGAGACCCCAGGCCGGCCTTCAACGAGTCGTCGTCGGCGAAGTACAGGCCCGCGACCGAGTAGTATGGCGGCTCGGAGCCGTCGAGCGTCGACACCTTGGCGTAGGTGTAGTCGGTCAGGCCCGGGATCGCATTCGCGAGCGGGATGTGTACCCGCTCGTAGTAGTCGTCGAACGCGGCGGGGTCGGTGGGTTGTCCGTAGCAGACGGCAACGCGAACGGTCATGTCGATTACTCCTTTTCGGCTTTGGCGACGAGCGTGAGCACGTCGTAGGTCGCCACCGGGTCGTCGTTCTGGTTGGTCACGACGGCATCCCAGCGCACCTCACCGTAATCGGCGCTCTGGCGTGGCGTGATCTGTTTGGCCGTCAACGTGACGGTGAGGCTGTCCTCGGCTTTGACCGGCGTGAGGAATCGCAATCCGTCGACGCCGAAGTTGGCCAGCACCGGGCCCGGTGCCGGATCGACGAACAGGCCCGCGGCCAGCGACACCACCAGGTATCCATGGGCGACGATGCCGCCGAAGAGGGGGTTGGCCGCGGCAGCTTCCGGGTCGGTGTGCGCGTAGAAGGTGTCGCCGGTGAATTCGGCGAAATGGTCGATGTCGGCACGCGTCACCTGACGCGGCCCACCCACGATGGTGTCGCCGATCTGCAACTGCGACAGATTCTTCCGGAACGGATGCACATCGGTCTGCACGCGGTCGGCGCCGCCGACCCAACGCCGTCCGACCGCGGTGAGGATGTTCGGTGTGCCCTGCACCGCGGTGCGCTGCATGTGGTGGAGCACGCCGCGGATGCCGCCGAGTTCCTCCCCGCCGCCCGCGCGGCCGGGGCCGCCGTGCACCAGGACCGGCAGCGGTGAGCCGTGGCCGGTGGATTCGGCGGCATCCTCGGCGTTGAGCACCAGAATGCGACCGTGGTAGGCGGCGATGCCGCGCACGACGGTCGCCGCGACGTCGGTGTCGGCGGTCACCAGCGAGGCCACCAGCGATCCACGGCCGCGGGCGGCGAGGGCGATGGCGTCGTCGGTGTCGCGGTAGCCGATGACCGTCGACACCGGACCGAAGGCCTCGATGTCGTGGATCTCCGGCGCCCAGCTGTCGGTGGCGCGTAACAGGATCGGCGAGAGAAATGCTCCTGATGAGCGCTCGGCGTCAACGAGCTCGACGTGGTCGGGGTCGCCGAAGACGATGTCGGCCGATTTGGTCAGTCCCCGAAGTGATTTCAGGACCTCATCGCGCTGCTCGGTGCTCGCGAGCGCGCCCATCCGCACGTCGGGGGCGGCGGGATTGCCGACGCGGATCGTGGACAGTCTCGCCGACGCGGCCTCAACGACGGCATCGACGAGGGGCTCGGGGACCAGGGCACGGCGGATTGCGGTGCACTTCTGCCCGGCTTTGACGGTCATCTCGGTGACGAGTTGCCGCACGTACAGGTCGAATTCGGGGTCGTCGACGCCCACGTCGGCACCGAGGATCGATGCGTTGAGTGAGTCCGCCTCGGCGGTGAAGTGCAGCCCGGACGCCACCACCGTCGGGTGGGCGCGCAGCACGGCGGCGGTGTCGGCCGAGCCGGTGAAGGCCACCGAATCCTGTCCGTCGAGATGGTCGAGCAGATCGCCCGCGCTGCCGCACAGTAGTTGCACCGAGCCCTCGGGCAGGATGCCGCTCTCGACGATGCGGCGGACCACGAGTTCGGTGAGATAGGCAGTGGCACTGGCGGGTTTGACGATCGTGGGCACGCCGGCGATGAACGCCGGGGCCAGCTTCTCCAGGAAACCCCACACCGGGAAGTTGAACGCGTTGATCTGCACCGCAACCCCGCGTCGGGAGGTGTAGAGGTGTTGGCCGAGGAAGGTGCCCTTCTTGCCGAGCTGCTCGACCGGTCCGTCGAGATAGACGGTATCGTCGGGCAATTCGCGTCGGGCCTTGCTCGCATAACTCAGGACGGTCCCGAATCCGCCGTCGATGTCGACGGCGGAGTCGCGGTCGGTGGCGCCGGTCGTACGGGAGAGTTCGTAGAACTCGTCCTTGCCCGCCATCAGGGTGAGGCCGAGTTGTTTGAGCAACCCGGCCCGCTCGTGGAAGGTCAGCGAGGCCAGCGCCTCTCCACCGACGGTGCGTGCGTATTCGACCATCGCGGCGCGATCGACACCGGTCGCCGAGATCCGCGCCACCTCCGATCCGTCGACCGCGCTGAGCAACGGCGTGCCCTCGTCGGGCGCGGCGTACCAGCGTCCTTGTGTCCAGCTTTCCAACAATCGGCTCACAGCCCAGCTCCCTCTACCGTCCATTCGGTTGGTAATTACCATCGCCGGGACGTTGGTCCCGTGTCAAGGGGTGGCGATGGTCAGCGACGGCGGCGCAGTCCGTCGAAGGTCATCGCGACCACGGCGTCGGCGAGTTCGTCGACGCTGACCCCGACACGTGGTCGGTACCACTCGATGAGCGAGTTGACCGTGCCGAACAGCAGCCGTGCCACCAGTGCCGGGTCGACCTCCGGGGAGACGTCGCCCTCCTCGGCGGCGCCGATGACGAGGTTGCCGACGAACTCGTCGAACTCACGTCGACGGGCCAGTGCCCGGCGTTCAACGACCGAGTTGCCGCGTACTCGCAGCAGCAGTGTGACGTAGGGGAGTTCGGCGGCAAGGATCTCCACACTGCGTCTGACCAGGTACTCCAGCCGATCGATGTGTCGGCCCTCGGTGGTGCCGGCCTCCGTGGTCGCGGCGAAGAGGGCCCCGAGTGCGCGCCCGAGAGCCAGCTCGAGGAGTTCCTGCTTGCCCGAGACGTGGTGATAGATCGACGACTTGCTGATCCCGAGGCGGTCGGCGAGCACATCCATGCTCGTGCCGTCGTAGCCCTTCTCGTTGAAGACCTTCACCGCGACCGCGAGCAGCGAGTCGAGGTCGTAGCCGGGGCGCCCCGGGCGGCCCGTGCGCTTGGCCGGTTTCGCAGTGGTCATGGATCTCATGATGGCAAAAAGCCCGCGGGACGGTGACCGGGGACGACACGGGGGTTGCAACCGACCAAAAGGTCGGTTATTAATGGAGGGGTCCACAGTGTGAGGAGGGCCAATCATGGCCGGTGCGGTGACCGCCGACACGCCACCCGTCGATCTCGACCACGTGGCGATCTCCGACGACGGCGATCGCTACCGCGTCACGCTGAACCGTCCGGAGCGCCGCAACGCCATCACCGGCGAGATGATCGCCGAACTGCACCGGGTGTGTGCGATCGTCGAGCGGGCGCCCAAGCCGGTGCTGTTGTGCGGGGCCGGACACAACTTCGCGGGCGGCGCCGACATCGCCCAGCTCGCCCGACGTACCCGCGACGATGCGCTGGCCGGGATCAATCGCACCCTGTTCGACCGGATCGCGGCGCTCGCGCTTCCCACTGTCGCCGTCGTCGAGGGTTATGCGCTCGGTGGCGGTGCCGAACTCGCCTATGCCTGCGATATCCGCATCGCCGCACCGGATGCGGTGTTCGGCAACCCCGAGCCCGCGCTGGGCATCCTCGCCGCGGCAGGCGCGAGCTATCGCCTCCCGCAGCTCGTCGGTACCTCGGTCGCCAAGCAGATCCTGCTTGCCGGCGCGCGACTCGACGCCGAGCAGGCATTGCGGCACGGCCTGGTCATGGAGGTCGCCGACGACCCGTTCGCCGTGGCCGAGACCGTCATCGATCGCATCGTCGCGCAGTCGGCGCTGGCGCTGCGCCTGTCGAAGACCGTCATCGACGCCCCCGGACATCACCCATGGGCCGACGACATCGCACAGGCCGTGCTCTTCGACGGACCCGACAAGACCGAACGCATGTCCGCATTCCTGGAGAAGAAGTCATGAACAGCAGCACTTCTGGCGGCGATCTCCCGGCAACCGTCGGCGTGGTCGGTGGCGGACGGATGGGCGCGGGCATCGCGCAGGTCTTCGCCGAGCGCGGTGTCACGGTGACCATCGCGGACTCGCTCGACCAGGAGGGAGCCCGCAGTCGTGTCGCGACCGGTCTGCAACGCGCCGCGGATCGCGACCTGCTGGGTGGTCGGACACCCGACGAGGTTCTGGCACGGGTGCACACCGTCGGTGAACCCCGTGCGCTGCCGACAGATCTCGGCCTTGTCGTGGAGGCGGTTCCCGAGAACGTCGCGCTCAAACTCGATGTTCTCGCGCAGGTCGCCGAGACGGTGGCCGCCACCACTGTCATCGCCTCCAATACGAGTTCCCTGTCGATCTCCGAACTCGGTGCGGCACTGCCCGACCCGTCACGATTCGTCGGCATGCACTTCTTCAATCCGGTGCCGGTCTCCGAACTCGTCGAGATCGTGCGCGCCGGCACCACGGCCCAGAGCACCGTCGATGCGGTCCGCGGATGGGTCGACGCCCTCGGTAAGACGGCGATCGTCGTCAACGACTCCCCGGGATTCGCCACCAGCCGGCTCGGGGTCCACCTGGGCCTCGAGGCCATCCGGATGGTCGAAGAGGGCGTCGCCGACGCCGAATCCATCGACCGCGCCATGGAATTGGGCTATCGGCACCCGATGGGTCCGCTCCGGTCGACCGATCTCGTCGGACTCGACGTGCGGTTGGCCGTCGCCGACCACCTCGCCGCGACCCTCGGGGCGAGGTTCGAACCACCACAACTGCTGCGCGACAAGGTTACCCGCGGTGAACTCGGTCGCAAGTCCGGCCGTGGCTTCTACGATTGGGAAGGCTGACAGATGACAGTGACACTGGAGATCACCGACGGACTCGCCACCATCACCCTGGCGCGCCCGCGTGCCCACAACGCGCTCGACGTCGAGACCAAGACGGCACTGCGCCAGGCGATCGAGAAGGTCGCGGGTGATCGCACGGTACGTGCGGTCCTGCTGGCGGCCGAGGGCAAGAACTTCTGCGTCGGACAGGATCTCGGCGATCACGTCGCCGAACTGAGGAAGTCGCCCGAGCATGCGATGGACACCGTCGCCGACCACTACAATCCGGTCATCCGGGCGCTCGCGGGCATCGAGGTGCCGGTGATCGCGGCCGTCCGCGGTGCCTGCGTCGGTGCGGGACTCGGGATCGCGCTGACCGCCGACATCCGGATCGCCTCGCAGAATGCCACTTTCGCCACCGCATTCGCGGGCATCGGCCTGGCGAGCGACTCCGGTCTGTCGCATCATCTGGTCTCCATGCTCGGTAGTAGCCGCGCCACCGGACTGCTGATGCTCGGCGATCGCATCGACGCCGCGCAGGCCCTCGACTGGGGCCTGGTGCATCGTGTCGCCGAGGATGCCGACTTCGATTCCACTGCAGTGGATCTGGCCCGGCGCCTCGCCGACGGACCCACCGAGGCGTTCCGCCGGATCAAGGACCTCGTCGGGTCCGGCGCCGACGGCCTGAGCGACGCGCTGGACCGTGAGTACGACGCACAACGTCACCTCGGGGCGACCGCCGACCATGCCGCGGCCGTCGAGGCATTCCTCGACAAGCGCACGCCCGAGTTCAGCGGTCGCTGAGAGAGCAGGAAAGATGACCGACACCGAGCTACAGCAGCACGTCGAACTTCAGCAGTCGTTCGACGCGACCATCGCCGACGAGGCGCGTATCGAACCCCGTGACTGGATGCCGGAGGGCTATCGCAAGACGCTGATCCGGCAGATCGCCCAGCACGCGCATTCGGAGATCATCGGTATGCAGCCCGAGGGGAACTGGCTGACCAGGGCTCCGTCGTTGCGGCGCAAGGCGATACTGATGGCCAAGGTGCAGGACGAGGCGGGCCACGGCCTCTACCTGTACTCGGCCGCCGAGACGTTGGGCGCCGATCGAGCCGACCTCACCGACAAACTCATCTCCGGGCGGCAGAAGTACTCCTCGATCTTCAACTACCCGACGCTGACCTATGCCGACGTCGGGACGATCGGGTGGCTCGTCGACGGCGCGGCCATCTGTAACCAGGTGCCGTTGTGCCGCAGCTCCTTCGGGCCGTACGCCCGGGCGATGATCCGCGTGTGCAAGGAGGAGTCCTTCCACCAGCGCCAGGGTTATGAGCTGCTCACCACGATGATGGGTGGCACCGACGAGCAGCGGGCGATGGTGCAGGAATCCGTCGACCGGTTCTGGTGGCCGGCGCTGATGATGTTCGGCCCGCCCGATGATCGTTCGCCCAACAGCGAACAGTCGATGGCGTGGGGGATCAAGCGGCACAGCAACGACGAGCTGCGCCAAAAGTTCGTCGACATGAGCGTCCCGCAGGCCGAAGCCCTCGGCGTGAGCTTCCCCGACCCGGATCTGGCGTGGAATGCCGAACGCGGACACTACGACTTCGGCGAACCCGACTGGAGTGAATTCACCGAGGTCGTCAAGGGCAACGGTGCGATGAACGTCGAACGGATCGCAGTTCGCCGCGCCGCGCACGAGGACGGCGCCTGGGTGCGGGATGCGGCAACGGCTTTCGCCGCACGGGAACAGGAGAACCACCGATGAGTGACATCAAAGCGGAATGGCCGCTGTACGAGGTGTTCGTGCGCGGCAAGCGTGGGCTGAACCACGTGCACGTCGGGTCGCTGCACGCCGCCGACGACCAGATGGCCCTGCGGCATGCGCGCGACGTGTACACCCGCCGCAACGAGGGCGTCAGTATCTGGGTGGTGCGCTCGGCCGACATCGTCGCCACCAGTCCGTCGGAGAAGGACCCTTTCTTCGCCCCGAGCGGCGACAAGGTGTACCGGCATCCCACGTTCTACGACATTCCCGACAACGTCCCCCACATGTGAGAGGACGACGACATGACCGATCATGACAACGCCTACGAGGGCCTCGTCGACGAGGATTCGCACGGCCAGTGGGCCTTCGGCACCAGCTTCGACGATCCGCTCGCCGGCGTCGACACCACCGTCCCCGACGACGTCGACCACGCCGCGCTGGCCGCCTACTGCCTGATGCTAGGCGACGATGCGCTGATCAGTGCCCAGAGACTCGCCCAATGGTGTACCCACGCACCCGAACTCGAGGAAGAGGTGGCGCTGGCGAACATCGGACTCGACCTGCTGGGCGCGGCGCGGCTCCTGCTCGCCCGCGCCGCGGCCGCCGATCCGACCGTGGTACCCCGCATCTCCGAGACCACTCCGGTGCCCGCCGAAGACGCGCTGGCCTTCTTCCGGGACGAGTCGTCGTTCCGCAACGTGCATCTCGTCGAGATCGACAACGGCGACTTCGCGGTCTCGCTCGTCCGGCTGCTGGTGTTCTCGACCTGGCGACTGGCCGTGTTCGACAGACTGCGCACCTCACGGGACCCGGTACTGGCCGCGGTCGCCGACAAGGGCGTCAAAGAGCTGACCTATCACCGTGATTACGCGGCTCGCTGGGTGGTCACCCTCGGGTGCGGCACGGCGGAGTCACGTCGTCGTCTGCTCGACGCGCTGTCGCGGGTGTGGCCCTACGTCGACGAGCTGTTCGTCCCGACATCCGAGGAAATCGCACTCGCCGCCGTCGGGGTGGCGGTCGATCCCGCCTGCGTGCGAAGCGAATTCGACGACATCGTGGGCCAGGTCTGTCACGCCGCCGAGGTCGAGATTCCCGACGGACCGCACATCGGACGGGTCGGGGGCCGTGCCGGACGTGACGGTCTGCACACCGAGCACATGGGATTGCTGCTCGCCGAGATGCAGAGCGTGGCCCGTCGCCATCCCGAAGGGGTGTGGTGAGATGCAGACACTCGCAACCCGATCCGCGCGTGAGATCGTGGAATCGATTCTCGACCCGGAGATGCCGATGGTCACCCTCGCCGACCTCGGGATCATCCGCGAGGTCCGGCTCGACGATCCCGGCGCGGTAACCGTCACGATCACCCCGACCTACTCGGGCTGCCCGGCGATGGCCACGATCCGCGACGACATCACCGCCGCGTTGCAGCGTCACGGATTCGCCGACGTCACGATCCGAACCAGCCTCACCCCGGCGTGGAGCACCGACTGGATCACCGACGAAGGGCGCGCCAAGCTCGTCGAGGCCGGATACTCGCCGCCGGGCGCTGCCCCGCGGCGGCGGTCGGGGCCGATCCCGCTGACGTTGACCGCGCGCCCGCGCGAGGTGGCGTGCCCGCAATGTGGTTCGACTCGCACACAACTGATCTCGGAGTTCGGTGCCACCCTGTGCAAGGCGCACTACCAGTGTCTGGCCTGTGCCGAGCCGTTCGATCACGTCAAGGAGATCTGACCGTGACCTCAACCGTCGAGACCACCGCCGTTCCGGTCACCGGTCCGTCGCGCAACCGCGACTTCCACAGCCTGACCGTCGCCGACGTCGAATCCCTGTGTGACGACGCCGTCGCCGTCCGGTTCGACGTTCCGCCGGATCTACGGGACACCTTCACCTTTCGGCCCGGACAGTCCCTCACATTGCGGCGCACGGTCGACGGGACCGAACACCGGCGCACCTACTCGATCTGCGCGCCCGCGGGCACGGCCCCGCGCGTGGGTGTTCGTGAGGTCAACGGGGGACTGTTCTCGAGCTGGCTCGTCCATCAGGTGCGGCCCGGCGACCGCATCGAGGTGCAGCCGCCATCGGGATCGTTTCAGGCGAACCCGGATTCGGGTGGGCGGCACCTGTTGATCGCGGCCGGCTCGGGCATCACCCCGATGCTGTCGATCGCTGCGTCGATGCTGGCGACTCCCGACGCCGAGGTGACGCTGATCTACGCCAACCGCAAGACCCGGTCGGTGATGTTCGCCGAGGACATCGCCGATCTCAAGGACGCCCACGGCCCGAGGTTCGATGTGATCCACGTGCTCTCCCGTGAGCCGCGCGAGGCCGAATTGTTCAGCGGGCGACTCGATCGTGATCGTCTCGAGGAGATCCTCACCACCGTCGTACCGACCGGCGACATGGACCACTTCTGGTTGTGTGGCCCGCTCGGCATGGTCGAGGCGGCCGAGGAGGTGCTCCTGGCCCGTGACATCGCCAGGGACCGTATCCACCACGAACTCTTCTACGTCGAGGCCACCCCGCCACCACCGGATCGGCATCGGGAGCCGGGGATCTCGGGACCCACGAGCGAGGTGACCATCGTCCTCGACGGACGTTCGGTTGCCGGTTCGCTCTCGCGGGACGAGAGCATCCTCGACGCGGGGGAGAACCTGCGCTCGGACCTGCCGTTCGCCTGCAAGGGCGGGGTGTGCGGAACCTGCCGCGCCAAGATCACCTGTGGGGAGGTCGACATGCGACGCAACTATGCACTCGAGGAGTCCGAGGTGGCCGCCGGATTCGTCCTCACCTGCCAGTCCTATCCCGTAACCGAGTCCGTGACCGTCGATTTCGACGCCTGACACCGTCCCCCCTCTCACGCCTGGAGTCCACCATGACCAGCACCCTCCCCAGCGCCGCCGGCAGTCCGGAGACCGTCGACATCGAACACGCGAGTCGCGACCGGATCGCCGATCTGCAGCTCTCGCGTCTCAAGTGGTCCTTGCACCACGCCTACGACAACGTCGCGCATTACCGGAAGGCGTTCGACGAGAAGGGGGTTCATCCAAGCGATCTGAAGGAACTCTCGGATCTGTCGTTGTTCCCGTTCACGGCGAAAGCCGATCTGCGCGACAACTATCCGTTCGGGATGTTCGCGGTACCGCAGGAGCAGGTGTCGCGGATTCACGCCTCGTCGGGAACGACGGGGCGTCCCACCGTCGTCGGTTACACCGCGAACGATCTGAACAACTGGGCCGATCTGGTGGCTCGCAGCCTGCGGGCGGCCGGGGTTCGGCCGTCGGACAAGGTCCACGTCGCCTACGGCTACGGTCTGTTCACCGGTGGGCTGGGCGCGCACTACGGCGCAGAGCGTTTGGGCTGCACGGTGATCCCGATGTCCGGTGGCATGACCGATCGCCAGATCCAGCTGATCGAGGACTTCGCTCCCGATGCCATCATGGTCACGCCGTCGTACATGCTGACCATCGTCGATTCGATGATCGCCAAGGGCATCGATCCGTCGTCGACCTCGTTGCGCGTTGGTGTCTTCGGCGCTGAGCCGTGGACCGAGCAGATGCGGCGTGAACTCGAGACCCAGGTGGGGATGGACGCCGTCGACATTTACGGACTGTCGGAGGTGATGGGCCCCGGTGTCGCGCAGGAATGCGTGGAAACCAAAGATGGACTGCACATCTGGGAGGACCACTTCTATCCCGAGATCGTCGACCCGATGACCGGTGAGGTGCTGCCGGACGGCGAGGAGGGAGAGCTCGTCTTCACCTCCCTGACCAAGGAGGCGATGCCGGTCATCCGGTATCGCACCCGCGATCTGACGCGACTGCTGCCGGGCACCGCGCGTTCGGTGCGACGGATGCAGAAGGTGACCGGACGATGCGACGACATGATCATCCTGCGCGGGGTCAATCTGTTCCCGACGCAGATCGAGGAACTGATCCTCACCGTGCCGGCACTCGCGCCCCAATTCCAGTGCGTCCTCGAACGTCCCGGCCGCATGGACAATCTGACCGTGCGCGTCGAATACCGTCCCGACGCACCGGGTTCGGACTGGCAGCCTGCTGCCGATTCGTTGAGAAAGGCCATCAAGAATCGGATCGGGGTTACCGTGGATGTCGAGATCGCCGAGCCCGGGACCCTGCAACGATCGACCGGCAAGGCGAAACGATTGGTCGACAACCGCCCCAAGGATTGATGTCATGAGCACCGCCGCCTCACACGATCTGGAGTTCGACGTGTGGCGGGAGGCGATCTCGAGTGCCTTCGTGCCGTTGGACGCCGCGCCGCTCGTCGGCGCGCCCACGGCATTCAGCGGCGGCCTCGCCAGCCGGGAACTCGGGGACCTCCAGCTGTCGGAGGTGCTCGGGGAGTCGGCGTGGGTGCGCCGGACCGCCTCGACGATCCGCCGGGCCGACCCCGGCGTGATCAAGGTGGCGCTGCAGTTGTCGGGGCATTCGACGGTGTCACAGGCCGGGCGGGAGGCCGAACTCGGACCCGGGGACCTGGCCGTCTACGACACGAGCCGACGTTACGAGCTGGCCCTGGCCGACTCATTCGACATCCTGGTCGCCGTCATCCCGCGGGAGACGTTGCGTATCAATGACTCCGAACTCGACGACGGCGTGGCGCGCACCATCACCTCATGCACCGGCGTGGGTGCTCTGCTGCGTCCGATGCTCTGCGCGCTGCGGGAACAATCGCTGGGCGAGGAGCCGATGGCGCCGCAGGGAATGAGCGCACAGTCCCTCGTGACCGATGCCGTGGCCGACCTCGTCAGCGCCTGCCTGCGTGCCGTGGTGCCCGACACCGGCATCGGCGCCGGGGAGACGGTACTGATGTCGGCGCGGACGTACATCGAAGGGCACCTCGGTGACCCGTTCCTGACACCGGCAGCCGTTGCGGCTCATCATCATGTGTCGCTGCGCTATCTGCAGAAGCTCTTCGCGCAGGACGGCGACACCGTCGCCGGGTTCATCCGCCGGCTGCGGCTGGAGCGATGCCGCCGCGACCTGGCCGACCCGCTGCAGATCCACCGCAGCGTCGGGGCGATCTGTGCCGCCAACGGTCTCGTCGAGGCCGCCCACTTCTCCCGAATCTTCAAGAGCGCCTACGGCATGAGTCCGCGTCAATACCGCGACTCCCACCTGCCCGCCGCAAGCTGATCCCGTACCCCGCCACCCGCGGCCCGGGGGTCCGCGTCCGCTCGCCCGACCAGCGTGGCCTATCCCAGCCGATGTCCCTTTGCCCGGTGGTCGAGGTGCGACGAGCGCAGCGAGGAGCCTCGAGACCGATTGTGCCGGTGCTGGTTCCTGACCCGGCGTGTTTTGTCGGTGGCTGTCGTTAGGGTGTGTCGAGGCGGCCCTGATCCTGCTGGTCGCGGTGACGAGAGGAACTCGGTGTCCTCTGATCCCGCTGGTCGAGGTGTGACGAGCGCAGCGAGGAGCCTCGAGACCGCTTGTGCTGTTGATGCTTCCGGTGTGCGGAGGTCCTTTTGCCGGTTGGTGCGGCGCGGGTTGTGCACACCGATTGTCGGGTTGAGCGGTTTTGTCGGTGGTCATCGTTAGGGTGTGGGTAGTGGTGGTGATCGGCGAGTTCGTGTTCATGGCATCGTGCGGCGGGAGGGGTGGTGATGACCGGAGAGCGTGTGTCTACGGCGGGGTTGTGGTCGTCGCCGTCGGTGTGGCCGGTGTTGTTGGAGCCGATCCTCGCCGGCATCCCTGACAGTTCCGATATACCCAACAGTTCCGATATCCCTGTCACGGCCGACGTACCCCTTGCCGATGGTGCCCGCGACGAAGCGGTCAACGAGTCGTTGTGCGCGATGATCGATTTGGAGCGCGGCAAGTCGTATCTGGCGTATGAGATGTATGGGCAGGCGTGGCGGGTTGCGCAGAGTGTGCGGCGTGTTGAGTCGTCGGGCACCGATCATTCGTGGTTGTTGTGTGACGAGCATGCGCAGGTCGCGGCGCGGTTTGCGCATTGTTTGTCGTTGTCGCAGCGGGCTGCCGAGGAGTTGTTGTCGCACGCGATCGCGTTGCATACCCGGTTGCCGAGGGTGTTGTTGGCGTTGCGTGACGGGCAGATCTCGGCGGATCTGGTGAAGGTGGTCATCTCGCATACCGAGTTGGTGGATGGCCGCGAGATCGCTGCTGATGTCGATGCGGAGATCGCCGTCGAACTCGGGTTGCATCGTGGTGCGTGGTCGCGGTGGTCGGTGGCGACGATGGTGGATCGGATTGTGTTCCGTCACGATCGGGATGCGGTGCGGGAGCGTCGTCGTCGGGCCACTGATGGTCGGGAGATGACTGCTCGTCCGACGCGTGACGGGATGGGCCGGTTGTCGGTGACGATGTCGGCCGAGGACATGGCGGTCGCGGTGGCGGGGGTGCGGCGGCTGGCGGAGGCGGTGTGTCCGGGGGATGGGCGGACGGTCGCGCAGCGGTGTTCGGATGCGTGTTTCGCGTTGTTGTCGGGGACGGTGTTCGAATGTCGTTGTGGAAGTGCGGAGTGCACGGCGGTGATCCCGGAGCCGGGTACGGTGCCGCCGATGACCGGTGCGGCGATCGTGCATGTGATCGCGGACGCGTCGACGGTCGCCGCGGCGACGGCCACGCCTGCTGATGAGGTCGCGACCCCTGACGAAGGACGCGTGTCGGCGGGGTTCCTGATCGGGCATGGGGTGATTGCCGATACCCAGGTTGCCGAGATCGTGACCCGGCCCGGGACGGTGGTGCGGCCGGTCGTGCCCGCGGGGACCGTGGAGAACGGTGATGGCTCGTTCACGGTGCCGGCGTATCAGCCGTCTGATCCGCATCGTCCGTCGTCGGCGTTGGACACGCTTGTGCGGGTGCGTGATGGTGTCGGGGTGAATCCGGGGGATGCGACGCCGTCGTTTGCTGCTGACGTCGAGCATGTCGAGGAGTTCGATCACGACAATCCTGCGGCTGGTGGGCAGACCAGCCCGGACAATCTGAACATCAAGTCGCGGTTCTTCCATCTACTCAAGACGTTTGGTACCGGATGGCTCGATATGCAGTATCGCGATGGTGCGGGCCGGTTGCGGACCGAGTTCGTGACCCCGGAGGGCTTGGTGGTGCCGGGGAAACCGGAGAATCTGGAAGTCCTGTTCCCCGGGTTGCGGCGGGTGCGGTTCACACTGCCGCGGACGCGGCAGACACCGGCCGGTGGTGAGGATGAGGGTGATCCGGAGAAACCGGGCCCGCGGATACTGCACGCACCCCGTCGTTCGATGACGCGGGTGGCGGCCAAACATGCCCGTCGCTGTGCCGAGCGGGAACGCAACCGTCGCCGCCGCGAGAACGGCACCTCCGACATCCACGCACGCATCCACGGACTGGACTGAGCGACTGACCGAAAACCGCTGCCCGAGTTGGCAAACGCGGGTGGTACACCCACCGCGTCTGCCAACTCGGGCAGCGTTCCGAACGTCAGTACATGATCACCCCACGCACGTTCTCGGCGCGGCGCATCGCGGCGTAGCCGTCGTTGACCTGGTCGAGTGTGTATGTGCGCGTGATCATCTCATCGAGTTTGAGGCGCCCCTCCATGTACAGGCGAAGCAGGTGGGGGATGTCGAAGCGGATGTTGGCGTTGCCGAACCATGCGCCCTTGAAGGTCTTGCGCATCGCGGTGAGGTCGAACAGGCTCATCGTGACATCGGTGGCGGTGAGATCACCCACCGAGACCTGCACGCACACACCGCCCTTGGCGACGAGGCTCATCGCCGGTGCCACCAGGGCGCCCTGCGCGACGTCGACGGTGATGAGCACCTTGTCGGCCAGCTGGCCCCAGGTGATCTCCTGCAGGAGCTCCTGTGCCTCCTCGATGCTCGCGACCGCGTGGGTGGCCCCGAAGATCTTGGCCTGATCCCGCTTGAACGGCGACGGATCGACGAGCACGACGTGCCGTGCACCCGCCAACGCGGCACCCTGCACCGCACCGCAGCCGACGCCGCCCATGCCCAGCACGACGACGGTCTCACCGGCAGAGACGCCCGCGGCGTAGACAGACGAGCCCCAACCGGTGGTGACACCGCACCCGACGAGTGCGGCCTTGTCGAGCGGGATGTCCTTGGTGAGCTTGACGCACGACGCCTCGTTGACGACGGTCACCGGTGCGAAGGTGCCGAGAAGACACATCAGACCAGCATCCTGGCCGTTGACGTGGTGGCGGGAGGTACCGTCGGAGAGCTGAACGCCGGCAAGGAGATTGGCGCCGAGGTCGCAGATGCTCGACATTCCCTTGGCGCACGACGGGCACCGTCCGCACGCCGGGATGAAGCCGAGGGCAACGTGGTCGCCGACCTCGACGGACTTCACACCCGGGCCTATCTCGGTCACCACGCCGGCGCCCTCGTGGCCGCCGATGTACGGGTACATTCCCACCGGCACACTGCCGTCGCGGACGTGCTCGTCCGAATGGCACATCCCCGACGCCGCCAGCTCGACCTTCACCTCGCCGTACTTCGGCGCGTCGAGCTCGAGTTCCTCGATCTGCCAATCCTGACCGGGCTCCCACAGAACTGCTGCTTGTGTCTTCATGATCGATCCTTGTCTTCGGTGAAACTACTTCGGTGGTCCGATGTTCGGGCGGTCGTCACAGGTCTGACTGTTCAGAGAACGACGGTGACGACCTTCTCCTCGGTGTTCGCGACGATCCCCGCCCACCCGAGCTCACGGCCGACACCGCTGGTCTTCATGCCGCCCCAGGGCAACGCCGGGTCGATCGCCGCCCACCCGTTGACCCACACCGCTCCGGCCCGTACCCGCGCCGCCAGCGAATGCGCCTGAGCCACATCCGATGTCCAGATACTGGCGGCGAGGCCGTAATCGGTGTCGTTGGCCAGTGCGATCGCCTCGTCCGGCTCGTCGAAGGCGATCACCGTGCCGACCGGCCCGAAGATCTCCTCGCGGGCGATCCGCATGTCGTTGGTGGCGTCGGCAAAGATGGTGGGCTGCACGAAGAATCCGGACTCCCCACCACGCTCGCCGCCGGCGACGAGGCGAGCCCCCTCGGACCGGCCGGACGCGATGTAGTCCAGCACGGTGGCCTGCTGTTTCGCGTTGACCAACGCGCCCATGGTGGTGGCCGGATCCAACGGGTCGCCGAGGACCTGCGCGGCCGCGGCGCCGGCAAGTCCCTCGACCACCGCGTCGTAGTGCGAACGATGCACCAGCACACGGGTTCCGGCGGCGCACACCTCGCCCTGATTGAAGAACAGCCCCATCGCGGTGCCGTTGATCGCGGCCTCGACGTCGGCATCGGCCAGGATGATCTGCGGTGACTTGCCGCCGAGTTCGAGCGTGGTGCGCTTGAAGGTGTCGGCGGCCACCTTGAGGATGTGGCGACCCACCCGTGGGCTTCCGGTGAAGCTGATCTTGTCGACGTCGGGATGCGCGGTCAACGCCTCACCCGCCACCTCGCCGAGTCCGGGGACGACGCCGACGACGCCGTCGGGAAGTCCGGCCTCGGCGAGTAGCGATGCCAGATGCAGGATCGATAGCGGTGCATCCTCCGGGGGCTTCACCACGACGGTGTTCCCGGCTGCCAGGGCTGGTGCGAGCTTCCATGCGGCGATCATCAGCGGGGTGTTCCACGGGATGATCGCGCCGATCACACCGACCGGCTCACGCACGGTGTAGGAGTGTGTCGGCCGCCCGAAGTAGCCGGCGGTGGGGATCGACTGCCCGGTGATCTTGTCGGCCCAGCCCGCGAAGTGACGGAACGTGGCCGCCGCGTTGGGGACGTCGAGCATCGCCGGCTGGCCGATCGGCTTGCTGATGTCGAGCGACTCGAGGCGGGCCAGGATGTCGGCATCACGCTCGATGAGGTCGGCCACCCGGTTGAGCAGTGCGCCGCGGGCCGCGCCGGGGGTGGCGGCCCAACTGCCCGACAGCGCGGCACGGGCCGCGCGGACCGCGTCATCGATGTCGGCGGTCGAGCCCGCGGCGACGTCGACCAGCGGCCGACCGGTCGCCGGGTTCAGGTCGGTGAAGGTCTCACCGTCGGCGGCCGGGCGCCAGGCACCTCCGATGAAAAGCCTCGTCTCGGTGCCCGCGGGTAGGTGGGTGGCCGCGCCGTCGATGTCTACTGCCGTCATTGCGTCTCCGCTCTCTCGGTCGTTGTGACTGCTGCCACAATTCTCGAAATCGGCGGTCGGCATTACTTGCACGTGCGCGCATGGATTGTTGACCGAACGCGAACCATCACAACTGGCTAACGACCGCTCCCGCGATTTCCGGGACGCCGATTCGGGGCGTTAAGCTGAGAAAACTGTGACTGTTGTGATTGAAGGGGCTGATGGTGCATAAGAGCTTGGTGCGGGTTCTGGCGGCGGTGTCGACCGCCGTGACCGTCGGCGCGCTCACCGGCGCGGGCGTCGGCGTCGCCGACACCGATCCGGCGCCGCCCAATTCCTCGACCAACACCACGACGACGTCGACCACCTCGACTGCCGACCAGCCGGCCAACCCCGCCAATCCGGCACCGATGAACGCGTCGAAGATCCAGACCCTCGTCCATGACTCGCCCCAGCAGGTCACCGCGATCGTGTACTCGGCGTCGATGGACAAGCTGATCCCGGTGACTGTCCTGCTGCCCAAGGACAAGAGCAAGCCCGCGCCGACGCTGTACCTGCTCAACGGTGCCGGTGGCGGCGAGGACTCGGCCACCTGGGCCGCCAAGACCAGTTACATGCAGTACTTCGCCGACAAGAACGTGTACGTGGTGACGCCGATCGGCGGCGCCTTCTCCTATTACACCGACTGGCAGAAGGACGATCCGGTACTCGGGCGCAACAAGTGGACGACCTTCCTCACCAAAGAGCTTCCGCCGCTGATCAACAAGGAGTTCGACACGACGGGCGAGAACGCCATCGCCGGTATCTCGATGGCCGGCACCTCGGTGCTCAATCTCGCGATCGCCGCCCCCGGACTGTACAAGTCGGTCGCCGCCTACAGCGGGTGCGCCCGCACCAGTGACCCGTTGGGGCTGGCCTACATCCGGATGGTCGTCGGCGATCGCGGCCACGGCAACATCGTCAACATGTGGGGCGTGCCGGGCGGTCCCGGGTGGGTGGCCAACGACCCGTACGTCAACGCCGGAAAACTCAAGGGCACCAAGGTGTACATGACCAGCGGCAGCGGTCTGCCGGGTCCCAACGATCAGCTCAATGCGCCACTCATCAACGGTGATCCGGTCACCCTCGGCAACCAGATCCTCCTCGGCGGCGTGATCGAGGCCGCGGTGAACCAGTGCACCGAGCAGATGGCCCAGCGGATGAACGAACTCGGCGTCGAGAACAAGGTCATGTTGCGCCCCAACGGAACCCACTCGTGGGCCTACTGGGAACAGGACCTGCACGACACCTGGCCGATGATCGCCGCCGACCTCGCGAAGCGGACGGCCGGCAACTAGGCCGATAGACGCCTAGTAGGCCATGAACAGGATCTCGTTGCGCGAGTACTCGTGGTCGGGGTGATTCTCGGCCAGGTGCTTGCGAACGTTGTCGACGAGTTCGTCTTCGGTGGTGCCGCGCAGCATCTCGCCGCACGGGCAGGTCAGCCGGGTCTTCATGAGTGGGGCACCCGATCCTTCAGGAGTAGTCGGACGGTCAGTTCGAGCCGATTGGTGACATCGGTCGCCGACGCGCGGCGGGTGAGCCACTGCACCAGGTTCGACATCCACACGTCGGCGAGCACGCGGGCGATGGCCAGATCCTCCTCGCCCGGTTCTCCCTCGTCGACGATCGCGCCGGCGAGCAACCGGTCGATGATGCCGGCGACCTGATCGACCTCGGCGGTCGCCGACGCGTCGGCGAACATGAACGCCCGGGTCATCGCCTCGGTGAGAAGCGGATCGCGCTGCATCGCGAAGGTGATCATGTCCAGGACGTGCCGCAGACGTTCGATCGCGTTGTCGCCGCGCAGTTGTGACCGGTCGACCCGTGACTCGACGCGGGCGAGTTCGCGCGCCAGCGAGGTCACCAGCAGGTGCACCTTGGACGGGAAATACCGGTAGAGCGTGCCGACCGCGACGTCGGCTTTCTCGGCGACGGTCCGCATCTGGACGGCGTCGTAGCCGCCCTTGGACGCCAACGTCAGGGTGGCGTCGAGGATTCGACGTCGTCGGTCTCGCTGGGCCGCGGACCCGTATTCGCCTGTGCCGGTGTCGGCGACCGCTTCGGTCGCGGTTGCGGCGTTGTCAGATGCAGCCATGTGCTCTCGGACATCCTCACGTCGTCGGGTCGTGGTGGGCCGCGCGGTCGCGTAGGTGGGTAGGCGAACCCGCGCCCCTCATGGCATATTAGAACAGGTTCTAGTTCCTGGTCACCTTTCGACACCGAAGGAATCCCGTGACTCTCGCCACGTCTTCCGAACAGCTCGCGGTCTGCGAGGCCATCGCGGCCTGGTCGGCACGGGTCGGTACCACCGACATCGCGCGTGCCCAGATCGACAAACCGGGCGATGACTGGTTGGGATTGTTCCACCAACTCGCCGAGTTCGGGCTGTTCGCCGCGGTGTTACCCGAATCCAAGGGTGGTCTGGGCGCCGGCTTCACCGACCTCGCCGCCATGCTCGAGCAGTGCGGCCGCGACCTCGTACCCGGCCCGATCGGCGAGACCGCGGCGACCGCACTTGCGCTCACCAGGACCGACGACCCGCGGGCCGAGGAACTGCTGGCCGCAGTGGTCGCAGGCGAGGCGCCCGGAGTCGTCCCGGTCTGCGACCCTCCGCTGCCATCCATCGGGGATCGGCTGGAGCTGGTGGTGCCCGGATACGTCGACGCAGCGGTACTGCTCCTGCCCACCATCGACGGGTGGCGCATTCTCGCGCCCGGCGACGGGACGCGAGAAGCGACCGTCGAGACCCCGGTCGATGGGGCCACTCCGGTCGACCGTGTCACGATCGACGGCCTTGAGCCGGACGCGGCGATCGTGTGCGCCGACTCACCCCTCGTCGACGGTGTACTGGCGTTGGCGCGCAACGCTTTCGCGAGCGGCGTGTGCCGCTGGGCGCTCGACACCGCCGTCGGCTACGCCAAGGTCCGCACCCAGTTCGGGGTGGCGATCGGCTCCTTCCAGGCGATCAAACACATCTGTGCCGACATGCTGTGCCGCACCGAGCAGGTCGAGGCCGCGGCCTGGGATCTCGCGAACACCCTCGACTCCGCCACTGCCGACGCCGGCGCCGACGAGCAGTTGTCACTGAGCGTCGAGGTCGCCGACATCCTGGTCGCCGACCTACCCGTCGCCGTCACCAAGGACTGTGTGCAGGTCCTCGGCGGCATCGGCTTCACCTTCGAACACGATGCGCATCTGTATCTGCGCTCGGCGATGACCCTGCGCGCCCGTCTCGGCGGCGGCGTCCCCGCGCGGATCGTGCTGTCACAGCGCGGACTCGGCGGGCAGCGGCGCGAATTCGAGGTCGACCTGTCGGCCGTCGAGGGGCATCGTGCGGAGGTTCGTGCGATGGTCGAAAAGGTGCGTGCCGCACCGGAATGGGAGCAGCGTCGGCTGCTCGCCGCGAGTGGTTATCTGGCACCGCACTGGCCGCCGCCGCACGGCCTCGGCGCCGACCCCGCGCTCCAACTGCTCATCGACGCCGAGTTCGACCGCGCCGGTGTCGTCCGGCCCGACCTCGTCATCGGGGCCTGGGCCATCCCGACCATCCTCGAGCACGGCACCGACGCCCAACGTGACCGCTTCGTGGCGCCCACGCTGGCCGGCGACATCATCTGGTGTCAGCTGTTCAGCGAACCCGAGGCCGGATCGGATCTGGCCTCGCTGCGCACCCGCGCCACCCGGACCGACGGCGGCTGGATGCTGACCGGACAGAAGATCTGGACGTCACAGGCCCACAATGCGCAGTGGGGAATCTGTCTGGCGCGCACCGGCGATGGTGACACACCCAAGCACAAGGGCATCACCTACTTCCTGGTCGACATGGCCTCGCCGGGCATCGACATCCGGCCGCTGCGCGAGCTGACCGGTCGCGCGAACTTCAACGAGGTCTTCCTCGACGAGGTGTTCGTCCCCGACGATTGCGTGGTCGGTGAGGTCGGCGGCGGGTGGCGACTGGCGCGCACGACCCTGGCCAACGAGCGGGTCGCGATGGGCGGTTCCGGGCTC
This sequence comes from Gordonia polyisoprenivorans, assembly GCF_017654315.1. Taxonomy (NCBI): domain Bacteria; kingdom Bacillati; phylum Actinomycetota; class Actinomycetes; order Mycobacteriales; family Gordoniaceae; genus Gordonia; species Gordonia polyisoprenivorans. The sequence continues at coordinate 5,520,766 of NZ_CP072203.1, read as the reverse complement.
GGCAAGGAGATGGAGTCGCTGCTGCACCAGATTTCCGAAATGTCCCGGCCGCTCGACCGCGCCGAGCAGGCACGTCTGGGCCGACTCGTCGCCGACGCCCACATCGGTCGGGTCCTCGACGCACGTGCGGTCACCCGGCGCCTGGCCGGCCATGATCCCGGGGCGCTGTCGAATGTGCGCAAACTGATCGGCGTCGCCCACCGGCAGTCGGTGCCCGAGGCGGCGCTCGATTTCCTGGGACTCGACGCGGTGATGGCCGGTGGCGCTTCGGATCTCGCATTGCAGAATCGGTGCCTGTCGATCGCGGGCGGCACCACCCAGATCCTCAAGACCGCCGCAGCGGAGCGAATCCTCGGACTCCCGCGCGCCTGATCTGATACAACTAGAACAGGTTCTAATTCTTGCGATAGGAGGTGCCGGGGTGGACTTTGCCGTCGATACCGAGGCGATCGCCGTCGGGGACGTCGCCGCCGAGGTGCTCACACGACACGAGACGGTCTGGGAGTCGAAGTTCACCGACACCGTCGGTGGCTTCGACGCCGCGCTCTGGGACGAGATGACCGCTGCCGGACTCGGACAGTTGGCGCTTCCGGAGTCGCTGGGTGGTGACGATCTCGGCATCCTCGCGTTGACGCCGCTGTTGCGTCGGCTGGGGGAGTCGGCGGCCGTGGTGCCCGCGATCGGATCACTGGCCTCGGCGCTGCTGCTGCGCACCCTCGACTCGCGGCAGCGATGGGCGGGCACGCTCGCCGAGGGCGCCTGGCACGCCGTCGCACTCGGCGAGCTCGGCGGTGCACTCACCGACGCCCCGTCGACCACGCTGCGCGATGGCCGGCTGAACGGCGTCAAAACCGGAGTCCTGCACGCGGAGGGCTCGACGGTGCTGCTCGTCGGCACCGACGCCGGAGTAGTCGCGGTACGCACGGAGGCACCCGGAGTGGCGCTGGTGCGCACCCCGTCCTCGAGCGGCTGGGGTGAGTACACGGTGCGTTTCGACGACGTGCCCGTCGACGCCGCCGACCTGCTGACCGCCGACCTCGCGCTGTTGCGCGACGCCTACCGGATCGCGTTGTGCGCCTACGCCGACGGCCTGATCGCCGGCGCCACCCGACTGACCGCCGACCACGTCACCAACCGTCAGCAGTTCGACAAGCCGATCGCACTGTTCCAGGCGGTCAGCCAGCAACTCGCCGACGTCTACGTCGTCGGCCGTTCGATGAACCTCGCGACCACCTCCGCGGCGTGGCGTATATCGGAAGATCTTGATGCGCAACAGGATCTGGCCATCGGTACCTATTGGATGGCCGACGAGCTGCCCCCGACCCTGCGCACGATGATCCACCTGCACGGCGGACTCGGCGTCGACGTCACCTATCCGTTGCACCGATACTTCTCGATCGCCAAGGACCTCGCCAGGCTGGTCGGGGGGTCGTCGGCGCGGATCGACGAGCTGGCGGACCTGCACACCGAGGAGACCGCCGATGTTCATTGATCTGACACCCGATCAACGGGCACTCAAAATGCAACTGCGCGAATACTTCTCCGACCTGATCGGTCCCGAGGACGCGCACACCATGCTGACCGAGCGGCACGGTGAGACCTATCGCAAGGTGATCAAGCAGATGGGTACCGACGGGTGGCTCGGCGTCGGATGGCCCAAAGAGTACGGCGGCAAGGGTTTCGGTGAGATCGAACAACAGATCTTCACCAACGAGGCGGTCCGTGCCGACGTCCCGCTGCCCGCGGTGACCCTGCAGACCGTCGGCCCGACCCTGCAGGAACACGGCACCGAGGAGCAGAAGGACCTGTTCCTACCCAAGATCCTCTCCGGTGACGTGCATTTCGCGATCGGCTACACCGAGCCCGAGGCCGGCACCGACCTGGCGTCGCTGACCACCAGTGCCGTGCTCGACGGCGACCACTACGTCGTCAACGGACAGAAGATCTTCACCACCGGTGGCCACGACGCCGACTACATCTGGCTTGCGGTACGCACCGACAAGAACGCTCCGAAACACAAGGGCATCTCGATTCTCATCGTCGACACCACCGACCCCGGCTACTCGTGGACGCCCATCATCACCGCCGACGGCGCACATCACGTCAACGCCACCTACTACAACGACGTGCGGGTGCCGGTGTCGATGCGTGTCGGTGAAGAGGGCGGCGGCTGGCGGCTGATCACCACCCAGCTCAACCACGAGCGGGTGATGCTCGGCCCCGCCGGACGCATCGAGGGACTGGCCGCGCGCGTGCGGCGCTGGGCACAGCGACCGGGCGCCGACGGCGTACCGATCGCCGAGCACCCCGACGTCCGGCGCACACTCGCCCGGATCGACGCCTACGCCCGGATCAACGAACTGCTCAACTGGCAGGTCGCCCCCACCGGCGAGGCCATCTCGATGGCCGATGCCGCGGCCACCAAGGTCTTCGCGACCGAACGTCTGCAGGGCATCCACCGCATGATCGACGAGATCCTCACCCGCCATGGTGATCTCACCGACCCCGACACCGACGAGCTCGTGCGATGGCTCGACGTGCAGGCCAAACGCAACGTGGTCATCACCTTCGGTGGCGGCGTCAACGAGGTGATGCGCGACATGATCGCCACCGCCGGACTCGGATTGCCGAGGGCCAAGCGATGACCGCCCGGACGAGCGAGGCCATTCTCGAGGCCACCGAACAGATCAAGGCGGCCGGACCGAGCGCACCGGTCGCCGGCCGGGATCCGGTGAACCTGCCCATGATCCGCAACTGGGTGGAGGCGATGGGTGACGACAACCCCATCTACGTCGACGCCGATGCGGCTCGTGCCGCAGGCCACCGGGGGATCGTCGCACCACCGGCGATGGCGCAGGTGTGGACGATGCGCGGACTGCGCGGGGTGCGCAGCGCCGACGATCCGCTCGGGCGCGCCAGCGAACTGTTCGACGAGGCCGGCTACACCTCGGTCGTCGCCACCAATTGCGACACCACCTATCACCGCTACGTGGAGGTCGGTGAAGAGGTGAGCCTGTCGGCCGAACTCGTCGACGTCGTCGGACCCAAGACCACAGCACTCGGCGAGGGCTGGTTCTTCACCACCCGCAACACCTGGTCGGTCGGCGACGAGGTGGTCGCCGAGATGGACTTCCGCATCCTCAAATTCCGTCCGCCGGCCGGCCCAACCGTTCCGGGGACGACGACGGTCCCGGAGGATCTGGACCCCGCGAAGATGTTGCGGCCCAGTGCGTCCCGGGACACCGCGTTCTTCTGGGACGGTGTGGCGGCCCACGAACTGCGCATCCAGCAGGTCGCCGACGGCTCGTTGCGGCATCCGCCGATCCCGGCGACCTGGAAGCCCCGCGCGGCCGACGGTACCGTGCCGGACACCGACTACGTGGTCTCCACCGGGCACGGCACCGTGTACAGCTACGTGGTGCACCGCGCGCCGAAGGTACCCGGCCGCGGCCTGCCCTTCGTCGTCGCACTCGTCGAACTCGACGAGGGTGTACGTATGCTCGGCGAGCTGCGCGGCGTGGACCCCGATGCGGTGCAGATCGGGATGCCGGTCACCACCACCTATCTCGACTTTCCCGCCGACCCCGATACCGGTGCGCCGGCGTGGACGCTCTACGCCTTCACCCCGCGTGAGAACGGAGAGCGGTCATGACCATCGAGGCGGCACCGGCCGTGGAGGTGGGAACGAGGTTGCCGGAGTTGACGATCGAGGCCACCCCGACCTTCGTCGTGGCGACAGCGCTGGCCACCCGCGACTTCCAGGACGTGCACCACGACCGGGATCTCGCGCACGCCAAGGGCTCCAAGGACATCTTCGTCAACATCCTCACCGACACCGGACTGGTCGAGCGGTTCGTCACCGACTGGGCCGGCCCGTCGGCGCGCATCACCACGATCACCCTCAAGTTGGGGGTGCCCTGGTACGCCTACGATGCGGTGAGGTTGACCGGCGAGGTGACCGCATGCGATAAGGACGCGGTCACCGTGTCGGTGGTGGGTACCAATTCCCTTGGCAAACATGTCATCTCGACGGTCTCACTGACGTTGCACACAGGAGCGAAATGATGGGAACAGCGAAGTGACGGGGACACTGAAGTGACGGGAACACTGGGCGGACAGGCCGCCATCGTCGGCATCGGTGCCACCGAGTTCTCCAAGGATTCCGGGCGCAGTGAGCTCCGGCTGGCCGCGGAGGCGGTAAGTGCGGCGCTCGCCGACGCCGGATTGACTCCGGCCGATGTCGACGGCCTGGTCACCTTCACCATGGACACCAATGCCGAGATCGCCGTCGCCCGCGCGGTCGGCATTGAGGAGATGACGTACTTCTCGCGCATCCATTACGGCGGCGGGGCGGCGTGTGCGACCGTGCAGCAGGCTGCGATGGCGGTCGCGACCGGTGTCGCCGACGTCGTCGTGGCCTACCGTGCCTTCAACGAGCGGTCGGGATTGCGCTTCGGGCAGGTGAACTCGGCAGTCGCCAATCAGGAGAACTCGTCGGGTACCGACAATGCGTTCTCCTACCCGCACGGCTTGTCGACCCCGGCGGCGTTCGTCGCGATGGTCGCGCAGCGTTACATGCACGACTACGGCGCCACCAGCGCAGACTTCGGTCGGATCGCCGTCGTCGACCGCAAACACGCAGCGGTGAACCCGAATGCGTTCTTCTACGGCAAGCCCATCACCCTCGACGACCACCAGGCCTCACGCTACATCGCCGAACCGTTGCATCTGCTGGACTGCTGCCAGGAGTCCGATGGTGGTGTGGCGCTGGTGATCACGTCGGTCGAACGTGCCAAGGACCTGCCGCACACGCCTGCGGTGATCGCAGCCGCTGCCGCCGGAAGTGCGGCCGACCAGTTCATCATGACCAGCTACTACCGCGACGAGTTGGCGGTGCTCCCCGAGATGGGCCTCGTCGGCCGGCAGCTGTGGGAGCAGTCCGGATTGCGCCCCGACGACATGGATCTGGCGATCCTTTACGACCATTTCACCCCGTACACCCTGCTCCAGCTCGAAGAGCTGGGCTTCTGCGGTCGTGGCGAGGCAAAGGATTTCGTCGCCGAGCCGGGCGCGCTGGAAGTGGGTGGGTGGTTGCCGCTCAACACCCACGGCGGCCAGCTCGGTGAGGCCTACATCCACGGCATGAACGGCATCGCCGAAGGTGTACGGCAACTGCGCGGCACCTCGGTCAACCAGGTCGACGATGCGACGAGGGTCGTCGTGACCGCGGGCACCGGCGTCCCCACCAGCGGTCTGGTGCTGACCGCATGACCTCACACCCCGAAGGAGTTCGTCAATCATGACCCCAGACGCCCACATCCCCGTTTCGCAGACCCCCGTTTCGCAGACCCCGTTCAAGTTCAACCTGGCCGACGTGTTCGAGACCGTCGCGGACTCGGTGCCCGAGCGGATCGCCCTGAGTTACGAGGGCCGCCAGATCAGCTACGCCGAACTCGACAGACTCGCCAACCGGGTGGCACACCTGTTGCGCGACAACGGTATCGGTACGGCAGATCACGTCTCACTGTTCCTGAAGAACAGCGTCGAGCACGTCACCAGCCTGCTCGGGCTGCTGAAGATCCGCGCGGTCCCGGTGAACGTCAATTATCGGTACACCAACTCCGAGCTGCGCTACATCTTCGACAACTCCGACTCACGGGGCATCATCGTCGAACTCCCCGAGCATCAACGCAGCGTCGCCGCGCTGCTTCCCGAATTACCGCTGGTGCGCACGGTGTTCGTCGTCGGCGACATCATCGACGAATTGACCACGGCCGCAGCGTCGTTACCCGACGGGCGCACGGTTTCGATCGTGCCGTTCGCCGACGAGGCCGCGGCGTCGGAAGCGCGTGACTTCGAGGCCCGCACCGGCGACGAGCTGTACCTGCTCTACACCGGCGGCACCACCGGATACCCCAAGGGCGTGATGTGGCGTCACGACGACTTCTTCCGCAAGCCCATCTCCGGCGGCAACCCGTACGGCGACGCCCGCAAGGATCTCGCCGAGGTGGGCAGTGCGGTCAAGGAATTCGGCTCCATCGCCTTCAACATCGCGGCTCCGCTCATGCACGGCGCGGCGTCGTACTCGTTGTTCACCTTCCTCACCCTCGGTGGGCGGTTGGTGCTGATGCGCGACTTCGACCCGGCCGCGATCGTGGCGGGCATCGAGGACGAGAAGATCCAGATCATCCTCATCGTCGGTGACGCGATGGGTATGCCGCTCGTCGAGGAGATGGAACGCCGCAAGGACGACGTCGACCTGTCGTCGCTGTTCTCGGTGACCTCCGGCGGCGCGATCTGGTCGCACCACAATCGCGACCGGTTCGCGGCGATCAAACCCGAACTCATCCTGCGCGACAACTTCGGCGCGTCGGAGTCGGGCAACGACGGTGAGATCATGATGGACGACAACGGCAATCTGCGGGTGCCGCCGACCGACAAGATGATGGTCGTCGACGAGCGACTCAACCGGATCGACCCCGGCTCGGGGGACGTCGGCTACATTGCGCGCATCGGCAATGTGCCACTCGGGTACTACAAGGACGAGGAGAAGAGCGCCCGGACCTTCCCGACCCTGCCCGACGGCCGTCGCATCTCGATCCTCGGCGACATGGGCACCGTGGAGGCCGACGGGTCGATCGTCTTCCTCGGCCGGGGTTCGCAGTGCATCAACACCGGTGGGGAGAAGGTGTATGCCGAGGAGGTCGAGGCGGTGTTGCACGCCCATCCCGCGATCGGCGATGCGCTCGTGGTCCCGGTGCCCGACGAACGCTACGGTCAGCGGGTGGCCGCGGTCGCCCGCGTCGCCGACGGCGAGGCGGAGCCCACCCTCGCCGAGATCCAGGAGTACTGCCGCGAATCGCTGGCCGGATACAAGGTTCCGCGCACCATCGTGTTCGTCGACGAGGTCAAGCGCACCCCGGCGGGCAAGGCCGACTACCGCTGGGCCAAGAACACCGCGGCGGCCTCCGAACAGCAGATTGTGACAGCCTGACCGCAGGTCACATCACCTGCAGGCCGACCCAGAGCGCGACGACCGCGGCGACGAGGGTCGGCGGAACGGTGAGCGTGCCCAGCAGCACGTAGCGTCGCGTCGGCGGCGCGATGGTGTGGCGGCGCATCACGTCGCGCCACAACAGGTTTGCCAGCGAACCGAAGTAGGCGAGGTTGGGGCCGATGTTGGCGCCGAGCAGCATGGCCAGTGCCAAGCCGTGATCGTGGGCGACCATCGGCAGCAGGAGCAACGTCGCCGGGAGGTTGTTGAGCACGTTGGCCGCGACTGCCGCCAGCGCAGCCACCGCCAGGAGTGCCCACAGCGAGTTGCCGCCCGGGATGAGATGGGTGATCGCCTCGCCGATCGGTCCGAGCCGGATGGGCAGGATGATGATGCCCAGCGCGGCGACGAACGCGAGGAACGGGATGTTCACCGCGCGCAGCGCACGAACCGCGGTGACCACGGGCGCCTTGCGCATCGGAACGATGAGCATCACCGCCGCCCCGACGCCGGCGATCGCGGCCAAGGGAATTCCCAACGGCTCGGCGACGATGAAGCCGCACAGCAGCAGACCCAGCAGGATCAGGGTGACGACCGGCGCCGGGCGCCGGGTGGCGCTCCCCGGTGTGCCGCTGGGCGGCTCCGCCGGAGTGCGGGTGGTCTGCGGTGCGGTGGTCCGCAGTTCACCGGCGAAGAAGATCCGGAAGATGACGTATTCGACGACGATCGCGACCACCCATGGCGCCGCCATCAGTCCGGCGAAGGAGAGAAAGCCGAGCCCGGTCGCCGAAAAGGCCAGCAGATTGGTCAGATTCGAGACAGGCAACAGCGTCGAGGCACTGTTGGCCAGATGTGCGGTCGCCGTGCCGACCGGGGTCACCCGGGCGCCGATCCGCCGCGCGGTGGCCACTGCCACCGGGGTCAACAGCACGATCGTGGTGTCGATCGACAGCACCGCCGTGGTGAGCGCCGCGGCGACGAACACCAGGCCGAGTAGGTGCGTGGGCGATCCGCGGCTCCAGTCCGCGAGCAACTGACCCACCCAGGCGAAGACCCCGGTGCGTGCGCACACCTCGGCGACGACCAGCATGGCGGCGAGGAAACCGATGGTCGGCCCGATGAACCCGAGTTCGTCGCGCACCTGTGACCACGACACGACGCCGAGCAGGGTCAACAGCACCGCGGCCGGAACCGCGACGATCGCCGGCGAAAGGCGTTGTGCGGACACCGCGATCCCGATGACGGCGATCAGGGCGAGCACGGCCACGGCGGTGCCCAGTGGACTGTGGACGTAGAGCACGTCGAGAGCCTACGCAACCACCCGTCGCGGCGCGAGGATCGTGGTCACCACGGACCCGACCACGAGCACGATGCCCAGCACCAGACACCCCTGGTTCATCGGGACGACGAAGGCGTCCTGCGCGCCCTGCAGGACGCGGGCGCCGAGGTCACCGGGCAGCCGCGCCGCGACCTCCCGTGCCTGCGCCAGTGAGCTGGTGACGTGGTCGGCGGCAGCGGGCTCGGCACGGACGAGGTCGGCGGTCGGGCCGATGCGGTGTGCGTATCCGGCGGCGAGCAGACTGCCGGCCAGGGCGATGCCGATGGCGGCGCCGATCTCGCGTGCCGTGTCGTTGACCGCGGAGCCGACACCCTGATTCTCCAGCGGCGTGTTGGACATGATCGCGGTCGTCGACGGGGCGGTCGCCAGACCGATACCGATCGCGCAGATCGCGAGCATCCACGCCATCATCCAGTAGGCGTCGTAGTCGATGACCCCCAACAGGATCAGTCCGATGCCGGCGATGAGCAGCCCACTGCCCAACACGAAGCGCAGTGAGTGAAACCGCACCGCGAGCCAATTGCCCAGCAGCGCAAAGATGCTCACACCCAGGACCATCGGCATGAGGGCGAAGGCCGAGCGCAGCGGCGAGAAGTCGAACACCAGCTGCAGGCGTTGCAGCAGAAGGTAGAAGGCGCCGAAGGAGGCGAAGAACTGCAGCGCCACCGACAACGCACCGGCGCCGAATGCGCGATTGGTGAACAGGCGGACGTCGAGGAGTTGCCGGGTGCCGCGCAATTCGATCAGGCAGAACACGGCGACGAGGAGTACGCCGCCGATCAGGGTGAGAAGGACCAGCGCGTCGTCCCAACCGCGGTGTGGGGCCTCGAGGAGCCCGAACACGATGCCGGTGACCGCGAGGATCGACACGGCCGATCCGGCGTAGTCGAAGGGTCGTGGATGGGAGTCCTTGGAGGTGCCGATCGTCAGGCACACCAGTGCCGTCAGCACCGCCGACGCGGCGAAGGTGACGAAAATCGAATGCCACGAGAAGAATTCCAGCAGGATGCCGGAGACGAAGAATCCGGCGATCGCGCCGGCGCCGGCGACCGCGGCCCAGATACTGATGCCGATGCTGCGTTTGTCGGCCGGCACGCCGGAGGTGATGAGCGACAACGTCGTCGGCATGATGAATGCCGCGCCCACGCCGGCGACACAACGGGTGATGATCAACTGCGTCGGATCGGTGGCCCAGATCGCGGTCAGCGACCCGACCGCGAAGATGGCCAGACCGACGATCAACATCTCGCGGCGGCCGAAACGGTCGCCGATCGCGCCGGCGGGCAGCAGCAGCGCGGCGAGGGCGAGGGTGTAGCCGTCGGCGATCCAGGTCATCTGGCCGGTGTCGGCGCCGAGGTCGATGGCGATGTCGGCGAGCGCGGTGTTCAGTGCGGCCATGGCGGCGACCACCATGCTGACCGCCGCACAGGCGATCGCGATCAGCCACACCGAGTGCAGATCGAGCGCCCTGAGCCGATTCATCCGGCCCTCCTTCCCCGAACTGCTGCGGAAAACGAATCCAAGAGTGTGATCCAGGCGACACGCGGGGCGCAAATCGCGACACCACAGGCAACCTGTGACACATTGATCACTGGAGTAACAAACCCGAGGTTGCAGATCGCCACTGTGATCGTGTCCTCGGACAACCGAAAGTGGGAGATCATGGCCGCACCGGTCGCCTCTTCACGATCCACCGACACACCGACCGCACGCCTGCACGTCTGGCGGGTGCTGGTGATGCTGGCGGCGCTCATCGCCGTCGTGTGCGCGCTGGTACTCGTCGTCACCAGCGCCGCCTGAGGGCCGTGACGCCCACCCGGGTGTGACCGGGTGAGCGAGCCGCGGCCGCGGGTCACGCGTGCTTCTCGATCACGTCGCCGACGGCGGGAAGTGCCTCGGACACATAGCCCTTGGCCTTGCCGCGCAGCGTGCCGTAGGCCTTGGCCAGCGGCGCCTTGGCGGATTCCACCTGGGCGTCGGTCACCGCGAGCAGGGCCTCCGAGGCGGTGTCGGGGTCACTGGCCAGATGCGCACCGAACGGTGTGCCCGCGGGCTTGGAATCCCAGAACGGCTGCAGGGCGGCGACGAACTCGGGGAGCATCAGGTTGGTCGCCTTCTTCACGATGTCGGGCTTGACCTTGCCGACGGCACCGTATGCAGCCTTGACGGTCGCACCGCCGAGCCCCTTCTGGGCTGCGACCTGCGAGTCGATCACCCCCACCAGATCGTCGACGACGGCCGGACGGTTCGGACCGAGCAGGGACTGCAGCGAATCGCTCATCAGGATTCTCCTCAAGGGACGGGTTTCGACGAAGGAGGGGCGCGGCCGGCGCCCCCTGAGCAGAATAGACGGCTGAGCTCGAGAAGTATGGACCGTGTGTTCTCGGGCTCAGCCGTCGGTGGGTCAGCCGTCGAGGCCGTACTTGTCGATCAGTGGTGCAAGGAGTTCGGCAGCGCGGGCACCGGTGATCACGTCCGAGCGCTCCACCTTGGTGACCGACTTTGATGCCGAATCTTCGTAGACGTGCTCGCCGATCATGCGTACGTGGTCGTTGTAGGGCCACACGAACGCCAGCGTGCGGCGAACGAGGTAGTAGGCGTCGGGATCGTAGGCAGCGGGATCGTGGGCGGCCGGGCCGTCGCTCGGACCCTGCTCACCGAGTGATGCGAAGACGTTGTCGCCCAGCATGCTTCCCGGGACGAACTGGCTGAATTCGGCTTCGCCGGCGAAACCCCAGTCGGCGACTGCCATCTTCTGGCGTCCGGTCCACATCACGAGCATGTCCATCTCGGCGAGCGTCCGATAGAAGCCGCGCACGCTCTCGAGACCGTCGAGGATGACCGGTTGTCCGCCCTCGAAGATCCGATAGTGGGGGTGTCCGATGGTCATCGTGTCGGCGAGTAGTTCGTCGTAGCGACCCGAGACCTCGAGCAAGCCGTGGCGTCGGTAGTTGATCAAAATGCGTCTGTGGGTAGGGTTTTCGAGGGTTTCAATCATTGCGTCGACATCGTCGAACATGTGCACCAGCTCTTCTTCGAAGGGTGTGCACGGAGCGGCTGCGGGGGTGTTGCGGGCTGTCAGGGTCATGGTGCGGCCTTTCAGGCTGAAGGGAGGGAATGTGAGGGCCCGGTCAGAGGTACTTGCTCAGGTCGGGATAACCGCCGACCTCGTAACCGCCGTCGACGACGAGGCTGGCCCCGGTGATGTAGCTGGCACCTGAGCTGGCGAGAAAGACTGTCGGAGCGGCGAGTTCGTCGGGTTGCGCCGGACGTTTGAGAACGGCGTTGGCATCGAACTCGCGCATTATGCCCTCGTTGGCGAGGATGAACTCGGCCATCGGCGTCTCGACGAGTCCCGGCAGCACCGTGTTGACCCGGATGTTGTGTCGGGCGAGTTCGAGTGCGGCGTTGCGGCCGAACATCTCGACACCGGCCTTGCCTGCCGCATACGCGCTGCCTGCGTACAGCGGCATGTGTGCGTTGACCGATGCGATGTTGACGATCGCCCCGCTGGTGCCCGCGGCGATCATCGATCGCGCACCGAGTTTGGTGCACAGGAACACTCCTTTGAGCACCACATCCAGGGTGAAATCCCAGTCCTGTTCCTCCATCTCGATGATCGGTGCTGGCCTGATGGTGCCCGCTACATTGAAGATGCTGTCGAGACCCCCGAGAGACTTCTCGGCGGTGCTGATGGCGGCCGCGACCGATTGTGCATCGGCAACGCTTCCTGTCGCCGGAAGAAAGGCGTCGCCGAACTTCGCGGCGCATTCGCGTAGGCCGGCCTCGTCGACATCGAGACCGACGACGCGAGCGCCTTGTGAGATCGCTTCGGCGGCAACTGCTTTACCGATTCCGGACGCGGCGCCGGTCACCAGTGATCGTTGTGGATATGAATAAGGTTGTGGCATCGAGGGGTCTCCGTTTCGCTGGTATTCGTGATCGAGACGTTGTGCCGTCGGCGGCACGGTTAGACTCTGCGGCGCCCGGACTGTGACGTCCATTACATTTTTCCGGTACTGGTGTTAAGCTATCGCTTATCGCCACTGGTGAGGATGGGTAAGGGATCGTGACGGTTGTCGATTTGAACCTGCGGCAGGTGGGCTATTTGATCGCGGTGGTGGATGAAGGGCACCTCGGGCGTGCTGCCGAACGCCTGTTCATCAGTCCGCCCGCACTCTCGCAGCAGATCCGCAAGCTCGAACGGCACCTTGGTACGGAGTTGCTCGATCGATCCGCACATCCCTTGTGTCCGACGGCCGTCGGCGAGCGGTTCCTCGTGGAGGCGAGGCTCGCGATCGCGGCATCGGCGCGTGCCATCGATGCGGTGAGCGCCCAACCACACCGACTCCGACTCGGCTTTATGACCGCGGCGATCGGGCCGGCGACTCGAGAGTTCCTCAGGGGGCTACGAACCGCGTATCCGGAATCCGACATAGAGCTCGTAGAACTCGCCTGGCCGGAGCAGGCCACGGCAGTGCGTAGAGGAGTGGTGGACGCGTCGCTGATGCGACCACCCGTCGCGGACCCGACCGGGCTGCGCTTTGACACGCTCTGCCATGAGCGTCGGGTGGCTGCCATTTCGATCGACCATCCTCTCGCGCACCGGGAATCGGTCACCATCGACGAGCTCGACGGTCTCTCGCATGTCACCGATGACGAGGCCGACGCGGAGTGGGTCCGATGGTGGGCGTGCGATCCTCGACCGAGTGGTCGGCCGGTCACGTACGGCCCGTCGGTCCATACGATCAGTGAACTGATGGAAGTCGTCGCAACCGGGGAGGCAATCTCCATCACCGGGGAGTTGGTACCGGACGCCCACCGACATCCCGGCGTCGCGTTCATCCCGGTCGCCGACACCGAACCGTCCACGCTGTGTCTGTGCACCCGCGCCGATGACGTCTCGCCGATGGTGCGTGCCGCCCGCGCGGCCGCCGATCAGTTCTCGAAGACGGTGCGAAGCGCAGGCGCCACGCCGCGATGATCCCGGATCGGCAGGCAGCGGCCGTGGCCGAGGAGAGCCAGGTCGGCCGCCAACTCGAGGTCGTGCTCGCCGGAGACGTCGACGAGGACGTCGAGCCGGTTCAGGGTTCCCGGGATCTCCCGCGGGTCCGGGCCGGCGTTGTGCACGCAGTCGCTGAGCAGCAGCACGCGGGAGTCCGCAGCGGGTACCCCACGGAGTTGGTCGGCCGCGGTGTTCAACGCGAAGCTCAGATTGGTCAGCCCCTGGGTGGACAGCGTGAGCAGTGCGTCGATGACCCGGTCGGGGTCGACCGGATCGCCGAGCCGGGAGATCACGGCGGCATCGGACCAGAAGGCGATGACCGACACGGCATCTCGGGAGAGTTCACCGGTCAGCGCGCCGACGGTGGCCGCCGCGGTGCGGACCTGTTCTCCGCGGGCCGATCCAGAGATGTCGACGACGATCACCACCGACCGCCTGCGCCGGATGCGCCGGCGCACCGCGATGTCGTCATCGGTCGGCAGCGGATTCGCCGCGATCGCCTCGAGTGTCACATCGAGATCGATCTCGTCGGAATCGCCACGCCACCGACCGGTCCGCAGGGTTCCGGTGGCCGATCGTGGGGCACGCGGGGATCGGACGACCTCGGTCAATGCGAGTTTCCGGGCGATCTGGCGGGCCCGCCTGCGGGCTTCGTCGTCATGTGTGGATGGGTGGTCGGCAGTGTCGAGTTCGCCTGTCTCCGAGGTCATTCCCGGTTGGGTCGAGCCCGGCGTGCCAGGTGCCCCGGGCGGGCGGCGATCACGTCGGCCGAGGAGAACCCAGCCCGCGCCGCCGGCGCCCGGCACGAGGAGATCGGGCTCGGTGTCGAGGTGCTTCGGTTTACGACGCAGCGGTGCGAGTGTGCGCGGGTGGGTGTGCCGGGCACCGCGGCGGCGGGTCAACGGCGACTCGGCGGCGATCGCTCTTCAACCGGGCTCGGCCGCCGCGGGGTCGAGGACGAAATGGTCCTGCCAGATCTCGGTCAGGACCCCCTCCGGAGTGGTGAAGGCGGTGTCGTCGAGATGGATTCGACCCGACAGCGCCACCATCATCGCATCGAGGACGGTGGCGGTGTAGTCGGTCGGCAGGTCGCGCGGAGGTGGCACGGCGCCGTCGGCGGGCACCGGAACCCCGCGCATCGCGCACAACTGTGCGGTGATGAGCGCGAGGTCGATCGCTCCGCGCACGCTGCTGCCCTGGCGGATGTCGTCACGGATCCGGGTGGCCCGGGTCAGTGCCACCGAGTCGTTGACGATCCGATCCGACCCCGATCCGGTTCGGCGCCGGACGATCTCGCGTTCGGCAGCGTCGTCCTGATAGTCCACCACGAGTCGGCACATCCGATCGTGCACCGAGGTCGACAGGCGTGTGGTGCCCACGTTGTCGTACGGATTCATCGATGCGACGATCCGGAAACTGTCGGCGGCGACGATGGTTCCCACCCGAGGCACGGTGATGACCCGTTCGGCCATCGCGGTCAGCAGTGTGTCGACGGTGTCCTCGGGTGCGCGGTTGAATTCCTCGACGTACAGGAAGCCGCCGCTGCGCATCGCCTGCAGCAGAGGCCCATCGACGAAATTGTCGGGGCGGTAGTCCTCTTTGAGGACGCGGGCGGGATTGTGGTGGCCGACAAGGCGACTGGGCGTGAGATCGGCATTGCCCTCGACCAGCATCAGGGGAATGCCCCAGTGCGCGGTGATCGCCCGCAGCAGGGTGCTCTTGGAGGTACCCGGCGGGCCCTCGAGGATCATGTCGCGTCCGGCGGCGACCGCGGCGAGGACGAGATCCAATTCGCGGTCGCGCCCGACGATCTCGGTCGCGACGGCCGAACGGACCGCAGCGACATCGCTGCGGTCCGTCGTCGGGCTGGATCCCGTCGGAGTGGTCCCCGTCACTTCACCGGATCCGTGTTCACGCCGGTCAGCAGCATGTGCCCGGCGTCGACCGGAATGGTGACGCCGGTGACGGTGGCCGCCAGATCGGAATTCAGGTACAGCGCCGTGTTCGCGATGACCTCCGGCGGCATGAACGAGGTGCCCTTGAGTGCGTGGAAGCTGTAGCCACCCGCGATGAGGTCGTCGGGAGTGCCGCCTTCGTGCCCGGCGAACATGTCCCACGCGCCTTGCTGGTTGGTCATGGGCGTCAGGATCGCACCGGGATTGATGGAATTGCAGCGGATTCCGTACGGGGCGAGTTCGAGCGCGATGTTCTTCATCAACCCGATCACGCCGTGTTTGGTCGAGACATAGTGGGCGTAGTTCATGCCCGGTTCGAGTCCGTTCACCGAGGAGGTGATGACGATCGAACCGGACTGACGCTCGATCATGTGTGGTGCCACGGCTTTTGCCGATTTCCAGACCCCGGTCAGGTTGACGTCCATCATGTCCGACCACATCTGTTCGGTCATCTCCCAGAACGGTGCCCGGGTCCAGATGCCGGCGTTGGCGATGAGGATGTCGATCTTGCCGAACTCCGCGATGCCCGCGGCGACCGCCGCGTCGAGCTGGCCCTGATCACGAACATCGGCGTCGAAGGTCAACGCGCGACGGTCGAGTGCCTCGACCTGACGCACGGTCTCGGCCATGTCGTCGGCGGTTGCGAGCGGGTAGTCGACCGATCCGAGGGCCTGCGAGGTGATGTCGAGCAGGATCACGTCGGCGCCCTCGCGTGCCGAGGTCACCGCGTGGGCGCGGCCCTGTCCGCGGGCGCCGCCGGTGATGAGTGCGGTCTTGCCGTCCAAGAGTCCCATGTCAACTCCTTTGTCGTTGGGTCTGTGTCTTTGGGTCTTTGCCGTGGGGATGGGAGAGGTTTACAGCGCTCCGCCGGCGTCGATGACCTGTGTGGTTCCGGTGACGTAGCGTCCGGCGTCGGAGACGAGATAGAGGATTGCGTTGGAGATGTCGATGGGTTCGACCATCGACACCGGTAGCCGGTTCATCTGCGAGGCTGCCTCTTCGAAATCGGCCCGGGTCGGTTCCTCGAGATCCGGTCGGAACAGTTTGTAGGTGGGCTCGTTGAGGATCATGTCGGTCGCGACCGTGGTGGGATGCACGGTGTTCACCCGAATGCTCTGCGGCCCCAGCTCTTTCGCCAGTACGCGCATCAGTCCGATCAAACCGTACTTGGCGGCGGTGTAGTGGGCGATGTTCTCATTGGTGGCGATGGCCGCGAGCGAACTGGTCAGGACCACCGCACCGCCGCGCCCACCGGCGACGATGTGCGGCACCGCCGCGCGCACGGTCTTCCACACGCCGGTCAGGTTGATGTCGATCATGGTCTGCCACGTCTGCTCCTCCATCTCGAGGGTGGGGGCCATGGTGGAGATCCCGGCGTTGGCGAGGACGATGTCGAGCCGGCCGAGGGCGGCGACCCCGTCCTGCGCGGCTTTGGTCAGCCCGGCGAGATCCCGCACGTCCACCTCGGAGGCGATGATGCGACGGTCGAGTGCCTCGACCGCACGCACCGTCTCCTCGAGATCGCCGGGGCGCGCCGTCGCGTAGGGGACCGTGTCGACCTGTTCGGTGATGTCGACGGCGATGATGTCGGCGCCCTCTTGCGCCAGACGCAGTGCATGACTACGCCCTTGGCCGCGTGCTGCTCCGGTGATGAAGGCGACCTTGCCTTCGAGTGTGCCCATGATGATGACCTGCTTCCCTCGACGAACTCGTGTGATCCACGTCGCATCCCGAGGATATGTCACAGGGTGTCACAACACCAGAGGGACGAAGGTCCCCACGCTGACATCGGTCGGTGGGACGATGGGCGGATGGCATTCAGCGCAGAGCGGAGCGTCGCGGACACCTCGGGCGAGGTCGATCGCGGGGGACGGCCCGCCAGCACGAGTGCCCACGAACTCGCGGCGGCCGCACAACGCTTGTTTCTCCGCGACGGATTCGACGAGACGAGCGTCGAGGACATCGCTGCCGCGGTCGGCGTCAGCCGGCGCACCTTCTTCCGGTACTTCCCGACCAAGGCCGACGTGGTGTGGGTCGAATCCGACAAGGAACTCGACGAGTTCCGTCGTCTGCTCGCGGCGTCGGATTCGGAGACCGACCCGATCGAGATCGTGGTCGAGGCGTTCATCTCGGTCGTCGATCACGGGCGTCATGAGGACGAATGGGCCCGCGGGCGAGCGCAATTGATCCTCGAGGTGCCCGCCGTGCAGGCTCGCGCCAGCGAGGTCTATCGCCAGTGGCGCGCGGTGATCGCCGAGTTCGTCGGCGATCGGAGCGAGATGTCGGCGACTGCGATCTATCCGACCGCGGTCGCCCACTCCATGGTGGCCGCGTCGGCCGCCGGGCATGAGCAGTGGATCGCGAATCCGGGTCGTGGTCTCCGGGCGAGCCTGGCCCCGATGTTCGCGCTGATGGTGCCTCGACGCCCCTGACCGGGCACCGCGGCAGTGGCCGTCAGCGCTTCTCGATGACCACGTTCTTCAGCGCGGGTGCGCCGTCGCGGTCGGCGACGCTCGCCGCGACCAGTAGCGACCGGCCCTCATCCCACACGTCGACGTCGATGGTCTCGCCCGGGAACACCACGCCGGCGAAGGTGGCCGAGTAGTCGGCCACAGAGGTCACGTCGCCGTCGAGGAGTGCGTCGACGACGGCTCGGCATACTGTCCCGTACGTGCAGAGCCCGTGCAGGATTGGGCGGGGAAACCCTGCACGAGAGGCGAATTCGGGATCGGAGTGCAGCGGGTTGCGGTCACCGCACAGCCGATAGAGCAGCGCCTGGTTGGGCAGCGTCGGTACCGACAGGCGCTGATCGGGTGCCCGATCGGGGTAGTCGAGCTTGGCGGAGTTGCCGCGGTCGCCGCCGAAACCGCCCTCGCCCTTGGCGAAGATGGACGAGCGCGCCGTCCACAGCGGTGTGCCGGCGTCGTCGACGGTGACCGATTCCTGGATGATCACCGCAGCCGAACCCTTGTCCTGGATCTCGGCGATCGTGGTCCGGGTGGTGGCCTTGCCCGACGCGGGGATCGGGCGGTGCGCGGTGACCTGCTGGCTGCCGTGGACCACCTTGGCCAGGTCGATGTCGACACCGGGGAACGAGACCTTCGGCGCCTCGGTGGCATGGAAGGACGCCGCCACGGTCGCGAACGAGGGCAACACCTTCGGGGCGACGTCGTCGACGTAGGTCAGACCGGCGCGATCCATCGGGTCGGCGGCCGCACCGACGGCCAGGTGGTAGAGCGCGACGTCGGAGGCCGACCATTCGAAGCCGACCTCGGGTAGCTCGGCGCCCAGCGCCACGGACAGGTCGATCGGCATGGTCAGTTCTCCTCGCCGGCGGACGCGGATGTCGTTGCGGTATCCGGGATTCGGACGCCGGGGTGTTCGGCGCAGTCGAGTGCGGCGAGGTAGCCGAAAACCATCGCGGGTCCGATGGTGGCTCCTGGGCCGGCGTAGGTGTGGCCCATCACAGGTGCCGAGGTGTTACCGGCCGCGTAGAGCCCCTCGATGACCGAACCGTCGGCGCGCAGCGCCCGGGCGTGTGCGTCGGTGTCGATGCCGCCCTTGGTGCCCAGATCGCCCGGCACCATCTTCACCGCGTAGAACGGTGCTTTGTCGACCACCCCGAGACTCGGATTGGGCTTGTTGGTGATGTCGCCGTAGTAGTGGTCGTAGCCGCTGCGCCCACGCCCGAAGTCCTCATCGGTGCCGCTGCGCGCGAAGCCGTTGAACCGCTCGGTGGTGGCGCGCAATGCCTCCGCGGAAACCCCGATCTTCTCGGCCAGGGCTTCGACGGAGTCGGCCTTGACGACCACTCCGGACTCGAACCACTTCTTCGGAAGGGGTTGGCGCGCATTGATGCCGGCGAACAGGTAGCGGTTGCGGCAGCGCTGGTCGAAGATGAGCCACGACGGGACGTTCTCGCCGGGGCCTTCGCCCTGTCCGAAGTCGCCGCCGTACATCTGGTGCACCGCTTCGACATACGGCAGTGACTCGTTCATGAAGCGTTGTCCGCGTTCGTTGATCATGAAGGTGCCGGGGACGGCGCGCTCGGACAGTGCGAACCACGGCCCGCGCGGCAACGGGATGGTCGGACCCCACCACGAGTCGTCCATCAGTGATACCGCGGCGCCGATCTTGAGGCCCGCGTTGATGCCGTCGCCGGTGTTGGTCGGTGCACCGGTGGTCCACTCCGATCCGATGGGTTCGCGCTGATACTTCTTGCGCATCTCGGCGTTGTGCTCGAAGCCGCCGCACGCGAGGATGACACCGCGCTGCGCGTGCAGGCGGGTACGCGTGCCTTCGTGTTCGGCGATCACCCCGACCACCCGGTCGTTCTCGGTGATCAGGTCGACCAGGCCGGTCGACAGGCGCAGCGGCACACCGGCTTTGCGGACCCCGAGCAGCAGCTCGGCGGCCAGTGCGGCGCCCATCGCGATGAGTTTCTTTCCGCGGCTGCGGGCCCAGAAGAACCGGGCGCCGACCTTGCCCATCCGCACCGGTCCGCGCCAGTGCCGTAGGCCCGTGTTGAGCCAGCGGTAATCCGATTGCAGCACAACCATGTTGAGCGGCGCCTTGGTGTACTGCGGATGCAGGGTCGACAGGTCATCGCCGAGGGCCCGGGCGTCGAAGGGCCGCGGTTCGACGCTGCGTCCGCCGAGGCGTCCGCCGGGGGCCTCGGGGTAGTAGTCGGAATAGTTCTTCACCCATTCGAGGTCGAGGGGAGCATGGGCCATCAGGAACTCCAACGCCTCGGGGCCGCGGTCGATGTAGGCGTCGATCTTCTCCGCGGGCGCGTGCTCACCGATGATCGCGTGGACGTACTGCCGGGCCGTCTCCTGGTCGTCGCGCACCCCGTCGCGCTTGAGCACCGGATTGCCCGGAATCCAGACGCCGCCGCCCGAGCGCGAGGTAGAACCGCCCCAGTACGCCGACTTCTCGATGATCACCGTCCGCAGGCCCTGCGCGGCCGCGGTGATGGCGGCACTCAGGCCCGCGGCGCCGGCGCCGACGACGATGACGTCGTAGGTCTCGTCCGCCTCCGGACGGCCTGCGGGGGGAGTGGATGCCTGCTGTCCTGCTGGTTCGGTCGCGTCGGCCATGAATCGGTCCCTTCGTGCGCCGCGGGTGGAACGTGTTCTCATCTAAAAGTAGAACACGTTACAGATTCGCGGCGCCAGGGGTCGCGCTCGGCGGGGCGTGGTCGGCGTCGACGACGAGTTCCCACGGGTCGATCCCGTCGTCCAACGCACGTTCGGCAAGTGCCCGTGACCAGTACTTCTCGTCGCCGTGTCGGTCCCGCCAGGCCAGCAGCGCCATGGTGAATCGGCCGAGATGATGCTCCGAGGTGAATCCGATCGCGCCGTGAATCTGATGCGCTGCGGCGGCGACCTCCCGCGCGGTCGACGCGACGACGATCTTGGCCGCGGCGGTGGTGCCGGCGTGATCGGGGTTCCCGGCCATCTCGACGGCGTGCTCCACCGCGGCACGGGCCTGCGCGGTGAGCGCTGCCATCGACGCCAGACGTTGCTGGATGGCCTGGAACTTGGACAGCGGTCGGCCGAACTGGGTGCGTTGCGATGCGTGGCGCACCGTGGTCTCGACGATGGTGTCCGCGCAGGCGGACATGGCCACCGCATAGGCCAGCGCGCCGCGCAGGCGCAGTTCCGCCGAGTCGACCGGAGAGTCGGTGAGCCGTTCGACGACGACGGCGTCGAGAGCCACGTCGTCGACGGACGCCCCGAGCAGATCGGCGCCGTGGTAGAGCGTCAGGCCGGGTGCGGTTCGGGAGACCAGTGCCACCGAAGAGGCGACGTGCACGACGAGAACGTCGGCGTCGCAGGCGTGTACGACGCCTGGCAGCAACCCGTCGAGCGCCCATCCCTCGTCGGTGGAGCGCACGGTGGTGCTCTCGCCGCCCAGGGCGAGTGTCGCGGTGCGCCCGCCGAGGTCGAGTCCCGAGCGTGCAGCCAACCAGGCGGCGAGGACGGTGTGCTCGATGAGTGGGGTGAGTGCGCCGCTCGCCGCTGCCGCCGACACCACGGTCAGTGCATCGGTGAACTCGCCGCCGGTGCCCCCGAGATCCTCGTCGATGCCGACGCCGGTGAACCCCGCATCGGTCAGCGCCGCCCAGACCCCGGTGTCGATCGTGGTGTCCGACGTCGTGGTGTCCGGCCTCGTGGTGTCTGGGCCGACGCGCTCGATCACCGCGGTCACCGCCGCATGCAGCTGGGCGTCGCCGATCACCGCAATCCCATTCCTCTGGCCACGATTCCACGCAGGATCTCGTTGGTGCCGCCGCGAAGTGTGAAGGCGGGGGTGTGCAGCATCGCGGTCGCCAGCAGGGTGGCGAAGGGGTTCGCATCGCTGACCCGCGCCACGGTGTCCGAGGAGGATCGGATGGCCTCGACGACGTCACCCTCGAACTGCGAGCCGATGTCCTTGACCATCGCGGCCAACACATCGGGTGCGCCGCCCTCGGCGAGTTCGGCGGCCACCTGCAACGACATCCGGCGCAACGCCCACGCACGGGCGGTCAGCGTTCCGAGGGTGTTCCGCTGCTCGTCGGACGCTCCGGCTCTGCGCAACTCGTCGGCCCACGCCCGCAGCAGCGGCATCGTCGACAGGTATCGCTCCGGTCCGGAGCGTTCAAAAGCCAACTCGCTCATCACTTGTTTCCATCCCGCGCCGCGTTCGCCGAGTAGTGCCTCGGTGCCGACGTTCGCGTCGTGGAAGATCACCTCGTTGAAGTGGGTGCCGCCGTCGATGCTGCGCAGCGGGCGGATCTCGATGTCGGGGTGGGGGAGATCGACGATCAGCTGGGACAGTCCGGACTGGCGGTCGGCGGGTGTGCCGTCGGTGCGGGCCAACAACACCATCGCATGCGCGACGTGCGCGCCGGTGGTCCACACCTTGGTGCCGCTGATCCGCCACGACCCGTCGTCGGTGCGCACCGCGCGGGTCCGTACCGAGGCGAGGTCGGAGCCGGCGTCGGGCTCACTCATGCCGATTGCGAAATAAGTTGTACCCGAGCATATTCCGGGGAGGTAGCGTTGCCGCTGGCGTTCGGTGCCGTGGGCGAGGATGCCCGGCGCCATCTGCCGGTCGGCGATCCAGTGCGCCGCGACCGGAGCCCCGGCGGCGAGGAGTTCTTCGGTGATGATGAATCGTTCGACCGCGCTGCGGCCGCGGCCACCGTACTGCTCGGGCATCGTCATACCCAGCCAGCCGTGCTGTCCGAGGCGTCCACTGAACGCCGGGTCGAATCCGCTCATCCAGCTGTCGCAGGCCGGGACGAAGGTGCCGGCATCGAGTTCGGCGGTCAGGAACTCACGCACCTTGTGGCGCAGCGTGTCGATACCCGCCTGGTCGGTGCCCACGGTCGAACCGTAGCACCGGACCGGACCGAGGAGTCCTCCCTGAAACCTGGAACATGTTCTAAACTAGAACACGTTCATTCCCCGGAAGTGAGGCTCTCATGGCGGTTGACCAGGCAATCCGCGAGCGGATCGCCGCTGATCTGTGGACCGCGGAGCGGACCGCGACGGCGATCGGCCGACCGACCGATGCCCATCCGGAACTCGATGTCGTCGACGCGTACGAGATCCAGTTGATCAACATTCGCAAGCGTCTCGACGCCGGTGCGAAGGTCGCCGGGCACAAGGTCGGGCTGGCGTCGGAGGCCATGCAGAAGATGATGAACGTCGACGAGCCCGACTACGGGCATCTGCTCGACGAGATGCAGTACCACGAAGCCACCCCGATCGACACCGCGACGCTGTGCTTCCCGCGGGTGGAGGTGGAGGTGGGGTTCATCCTGGGCAAGGATCTGCCCGGTGCGGGATGCACCAACGACGACGTGATCGATGCCGTCGAGTGGGTGGTGCCGTCGATCGAGTTGATCGATTCGCGGATCACCGATTGGCAGATCACGTTGTGCGACACCATCGCCGACAACGCGTCGTCGTGCGGGTGGATTCTCGGCACCGAGCGAGTGGCGATCACCGACATCGACACCGGTGACATCGACGCGGTGTTGCACCGCAACGGCGAGGTCGTCGCGAAAGGCAATTCCTCTGCGGTGCTGGGCCATCCATTGAACGCGGTGAGCTGGCTGGCGCGCAAGGTGGAGTCTTTCGGGGTGCGACTACGCAAGGGGGATGTGATCCTGCCGGGCACCGCGACACGGGCGTTCGACGTCGGACCGGGTGATCACGTTGTCGCCGAGTTCGCCGGACTCGGCAGCGTCACCCTCGATTTCACCTGACCAACAACAGTTTTCGACAACACTCTCAGAGGAGGCGCAGGTGGCAGCCAAGCTGACCGCGGCGATCATCGGGTCGGGCAACATCGGTACCGACCTGATGTACAAGCTGGAACGATCCGAGGTGATCGCTCCCCGATGGATGGTCGGGATCGACGCCGACTCGGAGGGCATGAAGCGGGCCGCCGAACACGGGCTCATCACGATGAGTGGCGGCGCCGACGAGTTGCTCGCGTCGTCGGAGAAACCGGACCTGATCTTCGAGGCGACGTCGGCCTATGTGCACCGCGAGTATGCGCCGCGCTATGAGCAGGCGGGTATCACCGCGGTCGACCTGACGCCGGCGGCGGTGGGTCCGGCGGTGGTGCCGCCGGCCAATCTGCGCGAGCATCTCGACGCGCCGAACACCAACATGATCACCTGCGGTGGGCAGGCGACGATCCCGATGGTCCACGCGGTGTCGTCGTTGGTGCCGGTGCCCTACGCCGAGATCGTCGCATCGGTCGCGTCGGTGTCGGCAGGTCCGGGGACGAGGGCCAACATCGACGAGTTCACCCGGACCACGTCGAAGGGAATCGAGACGATCGGTGGTGCCGCCCGCGGCAAGGCGATCATCATCCTCAATCCGGCCGATCCGCCGATGATCATGCGCGACACCATCTTCTGCGCCATCCCCGACGACGCCGACACCGATGCCATCGCCGCGTCGATCCACAAGCGGGAAAAAGAGATCCAGGCCTACGTGCCCGGTTATCGACTGCTGCAGGATCCGCAGTTCGATCCGCCGAGTGTGCTCAACGGCGGCCACGCCCGCGTCTCGATCTTCGTCGAGGTCGAGGGCGCCGGGGACTTCTTGCCGCCGTACGCCGGCAACCTCGACATCATGACCGCCGCCGCCACCAAGGTCGGCGAGGAAATCGCGAAGCAGAAGTTGGGAGTTTCGGCATGAGTACACCGACGACGGACCTGATGGCCAACGCCCGCAAGTACTCCGCGGATCTCGACATCCGCATCACCGATTCCTCATTGCGCGACGGAAGTCATCACAAGCGTCACCAGTTCACCACCGACGAGGTGCGGGCGATCGTCGGTGCCCTCGACGACGCGGGTGTGCCGGTCATCGAGGTCACCCACGGTGACGGTCTCGGCGGATCGTCGTTCAACTACGGCTTCTCCAAAACACCTGAACAGCAGCTGATCTCCGCGGCCGCCGAGACGGCCAAGCGGGCGAAGATCGCGTTCTTGATGTTGCCGGGCCTCGGTACCAAGGACGACATCCGGGCCGCGCAGGACAACGGTGGCCAGATCTGCCGCATCGCCACGCACTGCACCGAGGCCGACGTGTCGATCCAGCACTTCGGACTGGCCCGCGAACTCGGGCTCGAGACCGTCGGCTTCCTGATGATGAGTCACAGTCAGCCACCGGAAGTGCTTGCCGCCCAGGCGCGGATCATGGCCGACGCGGGCTGTCAGTGCGTCTACGTCGTCGACTCGGCAGGCGCGTTGGTGCTCGAGGATGTCACCGTCCGGGTGCAGGCGCTCGTCGCCGAACTCGGCGACGACGCGCAGGTCGGTTTCCACGGGCACGAGAATCTCGATATCGCCGTGGCCAATTCGATCAACGCGGTGCGCGCCGGAGCCCAGCAGATCGACGGGTCTATCCGGCGCTTCGGAGCCGGCGCCGGGAACACGCCCACCGAGGCGTTCGTCGGGGTGTGCGACAAACTCGGCATCACCACCGGCGTGGACTTCATGAAGATCGCCGACGCGGCGCAGGACGTGGTGCGCCCGGCGATGCCCTCGGAGTGCCTGGTCGACCGATCGGCGATGATGATGGGCTACGCGGGCTGCTACAGCTCGTTTCTCAAGCACGCCGAGGGTCACGCCGAACGCTACGGCGTGTCCGCCGCGGAGATCCTCATCGAGGCAGGCAACCGCAAACTCGTCGGCGGCCAGGAAGACCAGCTCATCGACATCGCGCTCGAACTCAAGAAGAAGGCCGACGCCAACGCCGGTGTGTAGCGGGCTTGCGAAGTCAACATCGAAACGCGGCCTGAACTCGTAGACGCGGTCTTTGCACGGACCGCGTCCACGAGTTCGCACGGCATGTACTTCACGCTGCCATCAAGGCGAAGTGGGTCAGCCACCGACGGATGCGGGTGACGACGGTCCCGGCTTCGAGGTCGGCCCACACCCAGCGGATGACCATGATGCCTTGGGCGCGTAAGCGGTCTTCGCGAATCTTTTCGCGGATGACGGCGTCGGCCGCATCCTCTCCTGGCCGTAAGTGCTTCTGATACTTGACTTTTCCGTCGAACTCGCCGACGAGGACTCCGCTCCAATCGAAGTCGGTCCGGGCGATCTCGTTGCCCTCCGCGTCGTGGAAGCGATGCTGGAGCCGTGCCGGGGGAATGCCGGCTTCGATCATCTGTGCTCGGCTCCAGGACTCACCGGGGCTTTCAGCGTTGCCGTCGGCGTGATGCAGAGCGCGCCGCGCGACGCCGACCCCACGTCGAACCCCGCGCAGCAACGACTCCATCGTCGCCCGATCGGCGCCGGCACGCAGCGCCGCGTCGAAGACTGCAAGTGCCCCGGCGAATCCCGCCGCGGTGGTGCACGCCACGTCGACGGCAGCGTACTCGATACCTGGAACGATGACGCCGTCGATCTCGATGAGGTGGTCGGGAGGAACGATGCCGACGTGGTTGTGTCGCGTCGCTGTTCGTCCGCCACCGCGAGCGCGGCCGGTGGTCGTGTGGATGCGGCGGAAGTTGGGCGAGAGCATCGGCAGCCGGTGCAGTGCGGCAGCGGATTGGTGGCTGGGTACCGACTCGTCAAATCGTCCAAGGCGGCTGGTGGCGATGACGGCCAAGCGATGGATTTCGGCGCGTTCACGGTGCTGCGCGGGGAGGTAGGCGCCTCTTACCAGTTGGGTGATTTCGCCGTGGCTGCGTGCTCTGGCGAGATCGGTGTCGGTGAAACCGGCCGTAAGGCAGGCGTGTCGGTAGATGATGTCATGTTCGTCTGTGGGAAAGCGTGTCATGCAGGGTTGGACGCATGAGGGGACGGATCGGCTCCATCGACACCAAGACGCGGCCTGAACTCGTAGACGCGGTCTTTGCACGGGCCGCGTTCACGAGTTCATGCCGCGCCGGGCAGGCGCCGCCCGATCCGTCGCCTACATCCCGGCCGGCGGATGGCCGAGGCAGATCATCGCGCCGAACGGGTCGTTGATGACGGCGAGGGTGCCGTACGGGGTGTCCTCGCCGGGCATGACGATCTCGCCGCCGAGATCGGCTGCCTGTGCCACGGTCGCGGCGACGTCGTCGACGCAGATGTAGATCTGCCAGAACGACGGGGCGTCGCCGAACAGTCCGGTGGCGTCCATGACGCCGGCGTACGCGGTCTCCCCGAAGAACAGCTGCGAGTAGCGCAGCGGCCCGCCGGGGGCGACCTCCTGACCGGTGTTGTCGATGACGGTGTCGGCGCGGGCGCCAACGGTCTCGGTGTAGAACGCGAGTGAGGCCGGGTAGTCGCGGGTGGCGAGTTCGAACCAGTAGGGCGCTCCGTGCACACCCCACTCGGCGAAACCATGATGCTGGTTGGGCTTCCAGAACCCGATGACGGCTCCGGCGTTGTCGACGGTGACCATCATCGTGCCCTCCTCGCCGACTGCCATGGGCGGCACCATGATCGAACCTCCAGCGGCTTCGACGTTCTTGACGGTGGTCGCCGGGTCATCGGTACGCAGGTAGAGCGACCAGATGTCGGACGGGCCACCACCTTCGGCCATGTACGGACTCAGGCCGGCGACGCGTTTGCTGTGCAGGGTGAAGTTCTGATAGCCGCCGAACTCCTCGCGCGGTGGGCCCTCGACCTCCCAGCCGAACAGGGCCTGATAGAACCCGGCGGCCTTCGCCGGCTCGCTGCTCATCAGGTCGAACCAGATCGGTGCGCCCACGGGGGCTGAATATGCGGTCATGGTGAACTCCTGTTTCCGATGACGATTGGTGACAGACGGTTGGTGTCAAGGGTGAGACCTCCATCCTCGTCGAAACTCATCGGTGTCACGGCCGACCTGCCGATCTCGTGACGTGCGTGAGGAAGTCGCGTGCCGCACCGGCGCGCGGTTCGTCGCCGCCGATCCACACCGCCCGCAGGGCGCGTCGCAGATCGAGCCCGGACACCGGCACGGCGATCAGCCGACGACCGAGATCGTCGCGTACGGACAGATCGGACACGACCGCCGGTCCGGCGCCGGCGATGACCGCCGAGCGCACCGCCGCGGTCGTCGACAATTCGAGCACCGGTTGCGCCCGGGCCACGTCGGGGTCGTGGGCCCCGGCCAGCATGGTGTCCAGGAAGAGTCTTGTCCCGGAACCGGATTCGCGGGTCACCAGCGCTGTGCGGGCCAACTCGTCGGAGCTCACCGCCGTGCGCCGACGCGCCCACGGATGCTCGGGCGGTACGACGAGCACCAGGGTGTCGTGGGCGACGACGCGACTGCGTACCCCGGGGGCCACCTGCGGGCCCTCGACGAAGCCGAGTTCGACGTCGCCGGCCCGGACCAACTCGCAGGCGTGCTCGGAGTTCGTCGCGGTGAACGACACCTTGGGTGCGTGCTCGACGCTCTGCCCGAACGACACCAACCATTGCGGAAGGAGATGTTCGGCGACCGTCAGACTGGCGGCCAGACGCAGTTCGTCGCGTCGTTCGCGACGTAGTGCGGCGAGCCCGGCGTCGAACTCCGAGGCCAAGCCGAGAAGCCGATCGGCCCACTCCGACACCAGGATTCCGGCCTCGGTGGGTGCGGTGCCGGTGGGGGAGCGGGTCAGCAGTGAGATCCCGAGCGTGGCCTCCAACGCCCGCATCCGCGCCGAGACTGCCTGCTGGGTGATCCCCAACTCACCCGCGGCGGCATTGAGGCTGCCGGTGGTGACCACCGCGAGCAGTGTCTCCAGCGAGGGCAGGTCGGGCATGCGCGGGCTCAACACCCTCCCAGGTTACAACCATCCGTTGTAACTCTTGCAGGGAATTGCCCTCTACCTGCCAAGACGTCGATCGGCGACCGTAGGTGCATGACGTTGCGCGAACCACCGGTCCGGACCCACTTCGCCCACGTGCCGCCGAATTGGTTCGCGACGGTGATGGGCACCGGCATTCTGGCGATCGCAGCGCACGGGCTCGGCCACGGCACGCTGCTGACCGCGCTGTCGATCGTGTTCTGGCTGCTCGCGTGCCTCGTCTACATCGGGGTGATCGCCGCGACCGTCATGCACTGGCGTCGCCACCGCGACGCCGCACGCGCCCACCTGCGGCACCCGGTGATCGCGCACTTTTACGGTGCCGTGCCGATGGCGACGCTGACCGTCGGCACGTCGACCCTGGTGGCCGGCGTCCACGTGATCGGGCCGAGCGCCGCGCTCGCCGTCGACATCGTGTGCTTCACCCTCGGCACTATCGGCGGAGTCACGACGGCACTGTTGATTCCGGCCCGCCACCTCCTCGGCCGAGCGGCAGACCCCGAAGGACCGAACCGGCCGGAATCGAACCGGCCGGAACCGTTCGGGGGTTGGCTGATGTCGGTGGTCCCGCCGATGGTGTCGGCGTCGGCGGCCGCGGTGCTCGCCGGGGCGCTCGACGAACCGAGTGCACGCCGCGAGCTGCTGGTCATCGGGGTCGCGGCCTTCGTGTTCTCACTGGTCCTCGCCGCGCCGATCGCGGTCTCGGTGATCGGTTCCCTGATGACGCACGGAACGGGCCCCGCCGGACTGGCACCGACGTGGTGGATCGTGCTCGGACCGCTCGGACAATCAGTGACCGCGGCGTGTCTGCTCGCGCACGTCGCGACCGGGGTGACCGGAGCGGCCACCGCCGGAGTCCTCGGCGCCCTCGCCCACGACTACGCGCTCACGGTGTGGGCCGCGGCGGTGATCTGGATCGTCGTCGCCACCGTCATCACCGTGCGGTCGGTGCGCCGCGGTCTGCCGTTCGGTCTGACCTGGTGGTCGTTCACCTTCCCGCTGGGCACCTTCGTGACCGGGTCGTCGGCATTGGCGGCGACCACCGGGCACACGATGTTCGCGGTGGTCGCAGGTGTCGGATTCGTCGCCCTGCTCCTGGCCTGGGGGATCGTCGCGACCCGCACCGTCGCCGGGATCATCGACGGCGCCTTGCTCATCGCCCCCGCAGGAGCGCGTGGCACGCTGGGACGGTGAGCCTCGAGCGGATTCAGACGTTCCTGTGGCCGGCGTTGGTGGTCGTGGGTCTGGCGATCGCCGGCTGTGCGCAAGCGAGCTGGGGTGCCTCCGATCAGGGGGCGCAACTGCAGGTGAGCGGACTCGGTGGGGTCAGCGCCCGAGCGGCCGCGACCGCCGACGTCGAGGCGGCGTTCTCCGCCCACACCGAACGCCCGGCCTTGCTCACCCTCGTCTTCGGCATCGTCATCGCCCTGGCGGCGCTGCTGGGCTGGTGGAAACCGTTTCGCCGCAACCCCATCGGTGTGCTCGCCGTGTCGGCGGTGATCGTGGCGGCGGGGGTGGCGACGATCGTCGTGGCCGCGATGGTGATCGCCGACCCGGCGGGACATCTGTTCGACGCCGCGGTCAACGACGCCATCGAGACTCCGGGCCCGCTGTTGTCGCCGGCGTGGGGCGTGATCGCCACCCTGATCCTCGGGGTGCTGAGCGTGGTGCTCGCGCCGCTCACCAGTATCCGTCGGGGTCGGACTCGGGAGACTGCGCCGGGATGATCCCCTCGGCGACACCGTGATCGATACTCGCCGAGAGTCGCGGACACGTCCGCATCATCGCCGGGTTGCCGCCGATCCGCCGGATCTCCTCGAGCTCGTCGCAGCGCGCCCGGGCACCGGCATTCCATTGCACGCTGGTGTGGTGCGGACTGGTCTTCTTGACCATCACACAGGCGTGGCAGGACCGGCATTCGATCTCGGTCATACCGCCGCGCAGGTAGTGGTCACGGTCGCGGTCGGTGGCCTCGTGGACCCGGGCGAGGAGTTGCGGGTCGTCGGTGTGGTCGGGAGCCTTCGCCCAGCCCGCGCGGGTCATCGGGTCAGACCCGTGACTCGGTCGTCTCGGTGGACGAGTCGGCCTGCTGCGCCTCGTGTTCCTCCCGGAGCCGAATGTTCTCCTGCACCTCGATGTTCCAGCTCTCGACGGCCTTGGTGGTGTCGATCTCGTACTCGAAGCGCTGGGTCATCTCGTCGGTGACATCGGCCTTGTCGACGTAGAACTGCTCATACCATCGACGCAGCTGATAGACCGGTCCGTCCTCCTCGACGAGGAGTGGATTGTCGATGCGTGTCTTGTGCTTCCAGATCTCGACGTCCTGCAGGAATCCGACCTCGATGCCCGCGGTGATCTTCTGGGCCATCTTGTCGGCCTGTTCGGGGGAGAGGCCCTCGGGGATCTTGGCCATCACGCCGTACATGAGGACGAACGAATTGGCGTCGATCGGGTAGTGGCAGTTGGTGAGGATGGTTTCGATGGCGTAGCCGCCGTAGTACTGCACCATCGGATTCAGCATGTACGACGGTCCGTAATACGCCGCGATCGACTCCAGGCGGGTGTCACCGTAGGCGGTGCCCAACGAGATGTCGGGGCGCCCATGGGAGTTCATGTATTGTGCGGCGGTCTCACCCTCGAAGACGTTCTTGAAGTAGTCGGGGAGCGCGAAGTGCACGTAGAAGAAGTGCGCCATGTCGACGACGTTGTCGATGATCTCGCGGCAGTTGGAACCCTCGATGACGATCCGATTCCACGTCCACGCGGTCCACTCGTCGTTGTCGACCTCCGACAGCTCCGGGATGATGATTTCCTCCGGCGGAGGATTGCCCTCCGGGTCGTTGTAGACGAACACCTGCCCGTTGCGGACCATCGTCGGCCACGCCCGGGTCTTGGCGAGTTTCGGATTGCGCTTGGCGTAGGGTACGCCGGCGCAGCGTCCGTTGCCCTTCCACAGCCAGCCGTGGAACGGGCAGGCGACGTTGTCACCCTTGACGCTGCCCTGTGACAGGTCGCCACCCATGTGTCGGCAGTAGGCGTCGAGCACCTGGATCTGTCCCGACGTGTCGGTCCAGACGACGAGTTTGGTGCCGAAGATCTGCACCGAGTGCGGCTTGCCGTCGGCGAACTCGCCCACCAGGCCCAGGCAGTGCCATCCGCGGGCGAAGCGGGTCGGCGGGGTACCGGTGTCGATCTCCCGCACGCCCGGATCGGCCGCGTCGGCGGCCGAGGTTGCGTTCGGGGTGCCTGTGCTCACAGCCATTCGGATCTCTCCCATCGTGGCGCTGCATGCGAATCGCGTACAGCCGATACTAGAACATGTTACAAAAATAACAGTGGGCCGAGGCCGGTGAACCCGGATACGGGCAGGAAATGGGCACAAAGTCCCAGTACTCGACATAAATGAGAACGTGTTCTAGTCTTGGAATCGGTACGCGTCACGCCGGTGCCGGTGGGGGGACGAGCACACGAGAAGACACACAGTGAAGAGAACAGGGATGGGTGAGATGCCAGCACGAGAGAGCGATCCGAGCCAGCGCAGCGAGGCCGGGACGCAAGTCCTGGAGAAGATCAATGCGCTGCTGCCCGAACTCGAGCAGCGTGCGCAGCAGACCGAGGATCTGCGCCGGATTCCCGACGAGACGGTCTCCAGCCTCGAGAGCGCGGGCTTCTTCCGGCTCATGCAGCCCGAGCAGTGGGGCGGTTATCAGGTCGATCCGGTGACCTTCTACGAGGCCGTTCGGCGCCTGTCGACGGCGTGCGGGTCCACCGGCTGGGTGTCGGGGATCATCGGTATCCACAACTGGCATCTCGCGCTGTTCGACCAGCAAGCGCAGGAGGACGTGTGGGGCAACGACACCACGGTCCGAATCTCCTCGTCGTACGCGCCGATGGGCATGGGCGAGGTCGTCGACGGCGGATACAAGGTCAACGGCAACTGGGCGTTCTCGTCGGGATGCGAGATCGCCGACTGGACCTTCGTCGGTGGTCCGGTCATCAAGCGCGGCAAGCCCGTCGACTTCGTCAGCTTCTTGCTGCCCCGCTCGGACTACACCATCAAGGACGTGTGGAATGTGGTCGGGCTCAAGGGCACCGGCTCCAACACCATCGAGGTCAAGGACGCCTTCGTCCCGACCCACCGCGTGCTGTCGATGCGCACCATGGCCGAATACCGCAGTCCCGGACTCGAGCGCAACACCGCGCCCGTCTACAAGATGCCCTGGGGTACCGTCCATCCCAGCGTCATCTCGACGCCCATCATCGGAATGGCCTACGGCGCCTACCATTCGCACGTCGAACATCAGGGCAAGCGCGTTCGCGCCGCCTACGCCGGCGAGAAGTCCAAGGACGATCCGTTCGCCAAGGTCCGGATCGCCGGCGCCGCCAGCGACATCGACGCCGCCTGGCGTCAGGTGTCGGGCAACCTGCAGGCCGAATACGACCTCATCCTCGCCGGCGAGGAGATCCCGATGGAGTTGCGGCTGGCCGCCCGGCGCGACCAGGTGCGCGCCACCGGCCGCGCGATCGAGTCGATCGACAGTCTCTTCGAGAACTCGGGTGCCGGTGCGCTGAACGTGGATTCGCCGATCCAGCGGTTCTGGCGCGACGCACACGCCGGACGCGTCCACGCCGCCAATGACCCCGAGCGCGCCTACGTCGCATTCGGTAACGGGGAGTTCGGGATTCCCGTCGGCGACACCATGGTCTGATCCACGCCGATCTGATTCACGCCGATCCGGTGGACAGCACACGTGAGGACAGGAGAACCCAGCACATGACCGACAGTCCGATCCGTTCCCTGGGGTACATGCGCATCGAGGCGACCGACGTCGACGCCTGGCGCGAGTACGGTCTGAAGATTCTCGGCATGGTCGAGGGCACCGGTACCGTCGACGGCGCGCTCTACCTGCGGATGGACGACTTCCCGGCTCGCCTGGTGATCGTGCCGGGCGAGCACGACCGGCTCGCGTCCTCCGGCTGGGAATGCGCCAATGCCTCAGCGCTCCAAGACGTCCGAGATCGGTTGTCGGCGGCCGGCGTCGTCTATCGCGAGGCCAAGGACGAGGAACTGCTCGAGCGGCAGGTCGTCGAGATGATCGTGTTCACCGACCCGGCCGGCAACACCATCGAGGCGTTTCACGGTGTGGCGCTGCAGCATCGACGTATCGTCAGTCCGTATGGTCACCGCTTCGTCACCGGCGAGCAGGGCCTCGGGCATGTGGTGCTCACCTGCGACGACGACAAGGCCGCACTGGAGTTCTATCGTGACGTCCTCGGCTTCTCGCTGCGCGATTCGATGCGGCTGCCACCGCAGGCCGTCGGCCGCGAAGAGGGCGACGAGGTGCCGTGGCTGCGCTTCCTCGGCTGCAATCCACGACATCACTCGCTGGCGTTCCTGCCGATCCCCAATTCGACGGGCATCGTGCACCTCATGGTCGAGGTCGAGAACTCCGACGACGTGGGGCTGTGTCTCGATCGGGCGCTGCGCCGCAAGGTGAAGATGTCGGCGACCCTCGGCCGGCACGTCAACGACCTCATGCTCTCCTTCTACATGAAGACACCCGGCGGATTCGACGTCGAATTCGGTTGTGAGGGAAGAACCGTCGCCGACGACGACTGGATAGCCCGGGAGAGCACCGCGGTCAGCCTGTGGGGACATGACTTCACCGTCGGATTCTCCCAGTAGCGACGAGTCGGCCATGAGCGCCCATACCCCCTACGGCTCCGCCGATTTCGACTCCCGACAGTTCCGCACCGCGATGGGGCAGTTCTGCACCGGGGTCACCGTGATCACCACGCTCACCGCCGACGACCAGCCGGCCGGATTCGCCTGCCAGTCGTTCGCGGCGCTGTCCCTCGACCCGCCGCTGGTGCTGTTCTGCCCGCAGAAGACCTCACGAACGTGGTCGGTGATCGAGCAGCGGGGTGCCTTTTGTGTCAACGTGCTCTCGAATCGTCAGCAGGACGTGAGCGCGAATTTCGGTGCGCCGAGCGAGGACAAGTTCTCCGGCGTCGTCTGGGACCCTTCGCCCGCGGGGCTGCCGGTCATCCGGCACTGCCTGACCTGGGCGGAGTGCACCATCGAGCAGGTCGCCGACGGTGGTGATCACCACATCGTCATCGGCCGCGCGCAGACGCTGGGAGAGGTGTTGCAGGACAAGCCGTTGCTGTTCTATCGAGGCGGATACCTCTCCACCGAGCACCCGCGCGTGACACCCGCACAGGCCGAACTCGAGAACTTCCTGACCTGGACCGGAGGGGACACCTGGCTATGAGTGCACCGAGTATCACGATCGCCGAACAGGCCACCAAGCCGTTCACCGATGCCATCGCCGAGGCCGAGAAGCTGATCCGCTCAGCGGAATTCGTGAGCAGCGAACAAGATCTGGCCGAGGGGCTCGACTATCTCGCCGGCAGTATCTCGGCGATCGGTCACCTGGTCCGTACCCGCAACCTCACCCATCCGGTGTTCGTCGCCTCGACCGGGCCATACACCAAGATGGGTCTGGACAACCCCGACACCCTCTACTACCACGCCGACATCGACCCCGCAGGCACCTACCGGGTCTGGGGGCGGCGGGGCACCACCGCCGACCTGAGTTTCCAAGTGCTGCGCGGGGATTACACCCCCGACGCGGTCCCGGGCGGTGACGACGCCTTCGACGACCGGCGCATCACCATTGCCGACGACGGTTCCTTCGATATTGTCTTCCGCCCCGCGGGCAGCGCACCGGGCGGCGCGGACGAGTTCGTCCTCCCCGACGGCGCCACCGCACTATCGGTGCGCGAGGTCTACTCCGACTGGGCCCAGCGCAAGGGCGCCATCGCCATCGAACGCGTGGACACGAGCGGAACCGCGCCCACCGAACCGGACCTCGAACGGGTCACGCGTCGCTACCGGACCGCGGCCAAGATGTTGACCGCGCGCATCAACACCTGGTTCAACTTTCCCAAGTGGTTCTACCTCGACGAGCCGGTGAACACCTTCACCCCGCCGCGGCTGACACCCGGTGGGCTGGCCACCCAGTTCTCGTCGGTCGGCCACTATCGTCTCGCCCCCGACGCGGCGATCCTCGTCACCGTCCCGAAGTCCGACGCGCCCTACCAGGGATTCCAGCTCGGCAGCCTCTGGTACATCTCGCTGGACTACGTCCATCATCAAACGAGCCTGAATTCTGCTCAGGCACAAGTCGATCCCGACGGGATGATCCGCATGGTGATCTCCCATACCGATCCGCACATCACCAACTGGATCGAGACCACCGGGCGTGAACGCGGGATCATGCAGTTCCGCTGGCAGCGGACCGAGCGACCGATCACCGGCGAACAGGGCCCGACGGCGCAGGTCATCGACGTCGGCGACGTGGCGGCGCATCTACCGTATCTCGAGCACAACCGGGTCGACGCGGCCGGCTGGGCGCAGCGAATAGCACAGCGGCAGCGAGGCTTTGCCGAGAGGATGCTCGCATGAGTGACGGACTACTGGCCGGCAAGGTCGTCGTCGTGTCGGGCGTCGGGCCCGGGCTCGGACGCTCGATCTGTGTTCGGGCCGCGGCTGCCGGAGCGAGTGTGGTGCTCGCGGCTCGGACCGAATCCAGGCTCAAGGAGGTGGCCGCCGAACTCGACACGCCCACGCTCGTCGTACCCACCGACATCACCGACGACGACGCCGTCGACACACTGGTGAGCGCCGCCGTCGGCGAGTTCGGTGGCGTCGATGTGCTGGTGAACAACGCGTTCGCGCTGCCGTCGATGAAACCCCTGGCCCGCACCGACTTCGACCAGATCACCGCGAGTCTGGACCTGACCGTGCTCGGCACCCTGCGCGTGATCAAGGCCTTCACCGACGCCCTTGCCGAGCGGGACGGGTCGATCGTCAACATCAACTCGATGGTGATCCGCCACTCCGAACCCCGCTACGGCAGTTACAAGCTGGCCAAGTCGGCGATGCTCGCGATGTCGCAGACACTGGCCACCGAGCTGGGGGACAAGGGGATTCGGATCAACTCGGTGGCACCCGGCTACATCTGGGACGACCAACTGAAGTGGTACTTCGGCGAGGTGGCCAAGAAGTACGGCATCACCCCCGAGCAGGTGTACGAGCAGACGGCGGGCCGCTCCGACCTCCATCGGCTACCCGAGCCGGACGAGATCGCCGACGCGGTGGTCTTCCTCGCCTCGCCGATGGCCCGCGCCATCACCGGACACACCCTCGACGTGAACTGCGGTGAGTACCATGACTAGGTCAACGTTGACGACGGTGGGTACCGTCGACGACCTCCACGAATCGGCCATGCGGGCAACCGGTTTGGACGACTTCGGCGACGACGGGTACCGCGAGGCGCTGGCGATCCTGCTCACCTCGTACGCCGAGGAAGCCGGGCTCACCGAACTCGGTAGCAAGATGTTCCGGTTCTTCCTCAAGGGGGCGCTGGTGGCGCGGCTGCTGAGCGAGGCGTCGTGGAAAGCCAACCCCGGCTACGTCGACGTGCCGATCACCCGGCCGATCTTCGTCACCGGGCTGCCACGGACCGGGACCACCGCGTTGCATCGGCTGCTCACCGCCGATCCCGCCCATCAGGGCCTCGAGATGTGGTTGTGCGACGTCCCGCAGCCGCGTCCGCCGCGCGAGACGTGGTCGGACAACCCGGTGTTCACACAGATCAACGCGGGCTTCGCCCAACACCACGTGGAGAACCCGGAGTTCCTGGGACTGCACTACATGGATGCGTCCGAGGTCGAGGAATGCTGGCAGTTGTTGCGGCAGAGCATGATGTCGATCTCCTACGAGTCACTGGCGTATCTGCCCACCTATTCGCGCTGGCTCGCCGGCCAGGACTGGACGCCGGCGTACGCCCGACACAAACGCAACTTGGCGCTCATCGGCTCCAACGATCCCGAGAAGCGTTGGGTACTCAAGAATCCCAGCCACCTGTTCGCCTTGGATGCGCTGATGGCCACCTATCCCGATGCGCTGGTGATCCAGACGCATCGTGCGCCGGAAACGATCATCGCCTCCATGTGCAGCCTCGCCGAACATGCCACCCCGGGGTGGTCGACGACCTTCGTCGGCGAGCGGATCGGCGCCTCACAGCTCGAACTGTGGTCGCGTGGCCTGCGCGAATTCTCGAGTGCCCGACAGCGATACGACCCCGCACAGTTCGTCGACGTCGAGTTCGACGAGTTGCGAGCAGACCCGTTCGGCGTCGTCGACCGCGTGTATGGAGCGCTGGGGACATCGGTGTCCGACGGGGCACGAGCGGCGATGCGGGTGCTCGACGAGGAGAGCCGTTCGGGTGCGCGAGCACCCCGCCACACCTACCGGCTATCCGACTACGGTCTCGACGAGGACACCGTGACAACCGCTTTCACATCCTGATCGCTTGCGCCCGGGCGGTCGATCACCGCCGTCAGACGCCGGTCCGGCGGCTGGGGTCCGCGTGGCTACAGCAGATCGGCGATTGCGGTGCGCAGGCATTCGGTGAGCAACCGGCTGTCGGTGACGGCTGCGGGATCGCAGTTCACGCCGAGGAAGACGCCGCCGGCGTAGGACATGAGTCCCACGTTGACCGCGGCCCCCGACTTGGGTGCGAACGGGATCAGCTTGGTGACCTTGGCGCCCGCGGTGTAGACCGACATCGGTGGGCCCGGGACGTTTGTCGCCGCGACGTCGACCCCCTTCATCAACGATCCCGCGATCGAGGTGGTCAGCGGGGCCGTAACGAGGCGAGCAGTTGGTAGACGACGGTCGAGGCGCGCAGCGCCGGATCGTGTTGGGCCCGCCGCACCACGGGCTCGATCCGTCGGAGCAGGCCGCCGATGTCGGCGGGTTCGGCCGGCATCACGAAACGTGCGGGGACCCAATGATTCCCGGCTGCCGCGTCGGCGTCGGTACGCACACTGACCGGCATGTTGACCCGGACCCGGCGCAGTTGCTCGCCCAACGCAAGGTGATATTCGCGCAGCGCTGCGGTCACCACCGCCAGGAAACAGGTGTTGAGCGTGGTGTCGTGCCGACGCGCGGCGGCCTTGAGGGCATCGAGGGGTACCTCCACCACCGAGAAGTCCACCGACAGCGAGCGATCCGACATCAAGGTGGACAGCGGGCGGCCCTGGGTGCGAGCATCCGAATCGTCGACGCCGCGGTGTCGACGGCCTGCCGGGTCAGACCCACGGGGTCGGCGACAGCGGTCTTGGCGGTCGTGAACGCCAGTCGTGCGAGCCGGGCGGTGTCGTCGGCGGCGACACGGACCTCGAACCCCACAGCCTGCTCGACCCGATGGATCAGGCTCGACGGTTCGGCGGTGGGCATCATCGGCATGTCACCGGGTTCCGGTGCGTCGCGGGTGAGGTCGAACAGCGAGGCGGCCATCGCCAGACCACCGATGCCGTCGGTGATGCAGTGGTGGATCTTCACGATCAGGGCCGCCTGATCGTCGGCGAGACCGGTGATGATCGCGGCCTCCCACAGCGGGCGCGCGCGGTCGAAGTCGGCCTCGCTCATCCGCTCTGCGAAGTCGAGGACCTCAACGAGCGCTTCGCGTTCGCCCGGTGCGCGCCGCCACCGCAGGTGGAATCCGGCGTCGAAATGTGGATCGACCTCCCAGCGCGGCGGAGCCAGCGACATCGGATTGCCGACGGCTCGCTGACGTAGGCGCGGTTGGAGGCGGGTCAGTCGTTCGGTGCGGTCGGTCACCCGCTCGAGGTCAGGCGCGCGGTCGAGCATCGCGACCAGCGTGATCGACGACCGCAGCAGTGGGTCGTCCTCGATGCCGAACATCACCGCGTCGAATGCGCCCTTCCTGGGATCGAGGCCAACCATGTGCGTATTGTGCGACAGCCATCCTTGCCGGTGCCACGAATTGCGCGAGGTCGGCGATCGTCGGCGGGCCATCGGACCTAGGGTTGATCCCATGTCCGAGAAGTACGACCGCCGTACCGACGAGGGGTTCCGTCGACTGATCGCCTTCACCGATGCCGTCGTCGCGATCGCGTTGACGTTGCTCGTCCTGCCGCTCGTCGACATCATCCACGACGTCGCCCAGGATCCGACGGTGGGGCAGGTATTCGACGAGCATTCCGACGAGATCACCAGCTTCCTGATCAGCTTCGTCGTGATCTGGGCGTTGTGGCGCAACCACCACGGCACCTTCGAGTACTTCAAGAACTACGACCGGGTGATCTTCAACCTCCATCTGCCGTGGCTGCTGACCATCGTGGTGCTGCCCTTCGTCACCGCGCTGATCAGTGGGAACACCATCAAAGGGGCCAGCGTCTTCTACATGGCGGTGTTGTGGCTCTCGATCGCGTCGGTGATGGTGATGTCGATGTGGGGCCGCCGGCACCGCGAACTGCTCCACACCGGCGACGACGTCGACGCCTGGCTGGCCCGGCTACCCGACTTCGGCACGCTGATCCTGCTGACCGTCGCGATCGTGATCACGCTGGTGGTGCCGGGCTCGGGGCTCTACTCATTGCTCCTGCTGTTCGCCGTCGGTCCCGTCAACGCCGTGATCGAACGGTGGGTCGGTCGGGGAAAACCGGCCTGAGCTGCACCGGCGGGAGGGTCTTTTCCGGTCGGCGGGGTCTTTCCGGTCGTCGAGGTGTGACGAGCCGCCAGGCGAGGAGCCTCGAGACGTGGTGCGGTGGTGCTGGTTCTCAACCGTGTCACCGAACCGGATCAGCCGCCGGGTAGTCGTCGAACACGGTCTTCCAGTACTGCTCCGGAAGCTCGACGCCGCGGCGGAGAACGATCGCCAGTCCGGTGGCCATGGCGATACCCAGAAGCCCCAGCCACAGACCGCCGAGTGCGAGCGCCACGAGCGCGATGGTGTGCAACACCGGCCACCCGTCGAGCAGAAGAAGAATCGGCGCGAACAACAGGCTCACCACGATGTAGGACGAGGAGCCGAAGCGGTCGCTGCGCATGATCATCCGCAGCCACCGTGGAACGTCGATGTCGGGGGAGGTGTTGGAATCGGCGGTGGCGGTCATATCGAGCTCCTCTCGTCGGTTCCATTCCACTGTTCGCGGGGTTGCCCGGTCAATGACCTTGGAGGTCATGGTTGCCACACCGAGCTGATCGTTCGTCTCGACGAGCACTAGACGTTCAGGCGCAACCGTTTCACCATGTTGGCGACCACCTCGTGCGGTTGGCCGAACAGCTGGGAACTCGATTGCGCGCGTTTGAAGTACAGCTGGATGTCGTGTTCCCAGGTGATGCCGATGCCGCCGTGGATCTGGATGGCGTCGCCGGCGACGCTCGTGTAGGCCTCCGAGCAGTGGACGCGGGCGGCCGCCGCGAGCTCTGCGGCGTCGACCGAACCGGCGGCGAGTGCCTCGACCGCGGCGTGGGAGATCGCGCGAGACGTCGCCACGTGTGCATACATGTCGGCCATCCGGTGTTTGAGTGCCTGGAACGATCCGATGGCACGGCCGAACTGGTTGCGCTCCTTGCTGTATCCGACTGTCAGATCGAGGGCACGGGCGGCGCCACCGACCTGCTCCGCCGACATCAGAGCCCAGGCCGCGGTCCGGATCGCGTCCACTGTTCCGGCGCCGGCGGTGATCGTCTCGGCCGGCACATCGTCGAAAGTGACCGATGCGAGCGGACGTGTCGGGTCGAGCAGTGGTTGCGGAGTGATCGTCACGCCTTCGGCACGGGCATCCACGTCGTGGACGGTAAGTCCGGCGTCGGTGCCGGCAATGACGAGCAGATGATCGGCGGACTCCGCATCGAGGACGTAATGGGCTGTGCCCGAGAGCAGTCCGGCCTCCGCGTGGACACCGGACGACGACCACCCCGACGGTGCCGCCCAACACAGCGCGACGATCGACGTCCCCGCGGCGATCGCGGGCAGCAACCGCTCCGAGGCCGCATCATCACCGGCGGCCAGCAGCGCGGCGCTCGCGAGCGCCGCCGAGAACACCGGCACCACCGACAGCGCGCCGCCGAGTTCCTCGAGCACCACTGCGGTCTCGAGGAAGCTCGCTCCGGCGCCACCGAACTCCTCGGGAATCGGCAGTGCCGTGACACCGATCTCCGTCGACAGCGTCTGCCATAACCCCCGGTCGATGCGTGGTGTTGTTGTCATCGACGTACGCAGCGCGGCAGAACCACCCCGCTGCGTGAGCAACGCGGCAATCGACTCCCGCAGAGCCTCTTGTTCCTCGGTGGAGATGGATTCGCGCACAGTGGGTTCGGTGGTCACAGCGTCTCCAGGATTCGCGCCCGATGCGCGGCGGGGGTACCCCACGCGCCGATCAGGGCGCGGGTCTTGGTCAGATACAGGGAGAGATCGTGCTCGGCGGTGTACCCGATCGCCCCGAGTACCTGCAGAGCCTGACGCGACGCCAGGTACGCCGCATCGGCGGCGGCCACTTTCGCCGCGGAGATGTCGCGGCCCACATCGGTGCCCTCCGGGGCGCCGCCGTCGACGCCGACGGCCGCGCCGTGAATCAGCGGCCGTGCCATCTCCAACGCGATGGCAACATCGGCCAGATGGTGCTTGACGGCCTGGAAGGAGCCGATGGCGCGACCGAACTGTTTGCGTGCCACCGCGTACTCCGACGCGATCGACAGCATCCGATCACCCAGGCCGAGTAACTGGGCGGCGGTGGCCAGCGCGCCGAGATCGGCTGCGGCGGTACCGTTCACCTCGGTGGCGACCGGATCGACCGCGCTCACCTCGGAGACGGTGCGGGCCGGGTCCACCGTGCGGTGGGTGGCGGTGATCTGCGCCGTGGACAAGGTGCCGTCGGCGAGGAGGTACACCTGTGACGCGGCGTCGGCATCGGCGGCGCGAGGCGCCCACGGCGCCGCAGCCACCGACACCAGCAGGCCCCCGGCAATGGCGCCGAGGTCGTCGGCGGCATCGGTGCCGGCGAGCAGAGTCGGTGCGAAGGCCAATGTTTCGGCCAGGGGGCCGGGAACGCCGTGCCGGCCCAGAACCTCGGCGACGACCACCATCTCGACCGCTCCCGCGCCGGCGCCGCCGTGTTCGTCGTCGATGAGGAGCCCGAAGACACCGATCTCGGCGAGTTGGCCGAAGACCTTGGCGGCCGGCGCCCGGTCGCCGGCGGCCCATGCGCGGGCGACGGCGGGACTGTCGGCCTTGGTCATCAGCGCATCCACGCTGGAGGCGAGGTCGTTGTGGTATTCGGCGAGCAGGAAATCCATGTCAGCGATCCCCCCGCGGTAGGCCGAGGAGTCGCTCGGCGATCACATTGCGTTGAATCTCGTTGGTGCCGGCATAGATCGGTCCCGACAGCGAGAACAGGTAGCCGTCGAGCCACGCGTCGTCGAGTTCGGCGTCGACGCCCTGCAGGTCCAGGGCGGTCTCGTGGGCTGCGATGTCCCACTGACTCCAGAACACCTTGTTGATCGACGACTCCAGGCCGAGCTGACCGCCGGCGGCGAGCCGGCTCACGGTCTGATACGTCGACAACTCGTATGCGCGGGAACCGATCCACGCGTCCGCGACGCCCTTGTCGGTCGCCGCGGCGGGCGGAACACGGTCGCCGCATGCCTTCCACAGTTCGACGAGCCGGTCGGTGGTGGCGAGGAACCGGCCGGGGGAGCGCAGCGACAGTCCGCGCTCGTTGGCGGCGGTGCTCATCGCCACCCGCCACCCGTTGTCGACCTCTCCGATCACCCCCGACCCGGCGGGATCGGCCGGGTCGTCTGGGACGAAAACGTCTTCGAGGAACAGTTCCGCAAAACCGGGTTCGCCGTCGAGCTGGGCGATCGGACGCACCGTCACCCCGTCGCCACGCAGGTCGAACATGAAGTAGGTCAAGCCCTTATGGCGTTGCGCGGACTTGTCGGTGCGGAACAGACCGAATGCGCGATCGGCGAAGGACGACCGCGAACTCCACGTCTTCTGGCCATTCAGCAGCCATCCGCCGTCGGTGCGGGTGGCACTCGAGCGCAGCGACGCCAGGTCGCTGCCGGCTTCCGGTTCGCTCCACGCCTGACCCCAGATGTCGTCGGCGCGTGCCATCCGCGGCATGATCCGGGACAGCTGTTCGGTGCTCGCGTGCTCGAACAGCGTGGGCGCCAACAGGAAGATGCCGTTCTGGCTGACCCTGCCGGGTGCGCCGGAGCGGTAGTACTCCTCTTCGAAGATCAGC
This sequence comes from Gordonia polyisoprenivorans, assembly GCF_017654315.1. Taxonomy (NCBI): domain Bacteria; kingdom Bacillati; phylum Actinomycetota; class Actinomycetes; order Mycobacteriales; family Gordoniaceae; genus Gordonia; species Gordonia polyisoprenivorans. The sequence goes on along the minus strand of NZ_CP072203.1, from coordinate 5,477,057 downwards.
CAGTGCAGCAGCGGCTCGTCACGACCGCCGTACTCTTCGGGCCAGCTGACCACCGACATCCGGTCGGCCGCCATCGTTCGTTCCCACTCGCGATGCGCCTCGAAGCCCTCGGCGGTGTCCATCGACGGCAACGGCTCCGCGGGAACATGCTCGGCGAGCCAGCTGCGGATCTCCGCCCGAAATGCTTGTGCCGCATCGTCCAACAGATAGTCCACGTCAGGACCCCGCCCCGGCGGCGGCGCTCTTCATCGACTTCGCGTCCATGCCGCCCAGCGAATCCCCGCCGGAGGATTCGGCATTGGCCGAGTGCGCGAAGTGGTGCCAACCGAAGACCGAGTCCATCGCGTTGCGCATACCCATCTGGTCCTCGCAGATGTTGACCGCCTTCTTCGACAGGAACAGCCCCTGCATCGGCATCTCGACGATCTTCTCGGCGATGCCGTTCACCTTGCCCGCGAGGCCATCTCGCTCGACGACATGATTGACCATGCCCCACTCGGCGGCCTGGGACGCGGTGAACCGCTCGCCGGTGAACAGGATCTCCTTGGCCCGGCGGGGCCCGAGGACGTAGGCATGGGCGAAGTACTCGACGCCGGGGATGCCCATGCGGGCGACCGGATCGGAGAAGAAGGCGTCGTCGGAGGCGACGATGAAGTCGCAGACCCACGCCAGCATGAGTCCGCCGGCGATACATGCCCCGTGCACCGCGGCGATCATCGGCTTGGGGATGTCGCGCCACCGGCGACACATCCCCATGTAGACCTCCATCTCACGGGCCAGTCGCTGATCGGCACCCGACTTGTCGGTGTGATCCCAGTGCAGGACAGCAGCATTCTCGTAGTAGGTGTCGAAATCACGCTCCGGAGTACCGATGTCGTGCCCGGCCGAGAAGTGCTTACCGTTGGCCCGCAACACGATGACCTTCACCGACGCGTCGTCGACGGCCTTCCGGAACGCGGCGTCGAGCGAATACGTCATCACCGAGTTCTGCGCGTTGCGGTACTCGGGTCGGTTGAGGGTCACGTAGGCGACCGCGCCTGCCGGACCGCCGACCTCGTAGGCGACCGGGGAGGTGTCGGGTCCGAGATCGTCGGGACCCAGGGGTGACGGGATGACGGCGTCGCTCATGTCACCGAGCGTAACCTAGCAAGTGCTTGGTTGGTAGTGGCCCGGTCGGGCGAGAGCGACGAGGAGAACGCTCAGTCCAAGAGGGACGATCGCCCACAGGGCTGCGGTTTGGTAGCCACCGACGGCCGGCAGAAGAGAATCGGGCGGCGTCGCGGAGGCGAGGAGGAAGCCTGCGACGGCGCTGCCCGCGCTGAAACCCATCGCTCGGACGATCTGATTGATGGAGAGCACGCTCGAGGTCTCGTCCTGTGGCACGCCGACCAGCAGAAGCCCGGGCATGGCGGCGGAGATGCCGCCGACCGCATAGCCGAGCAGCGCGATTGCGACCAGCACAGCGGCCAGAGAGTTGTGAGCGACGACGAACACCGCTGCGGCAGCAATGGCAGGCATTGCCGACAGTGCGTACACCCACCCTTCGGTCAGGCGACCACGTAGAAGCGGAGTCGTTCTCGCTGCCACGAATCCGAGCAGCGAAAACGGAATGAGCGACGCTCCTGCCGCTATACCCGGAAGTGCGAATCCGTAGTTGGCGGCCGCGGGCGTCTGGACGTATCTGGTCATCAGGCTGAAGAGCAAGTAGAGACCTACCGCAGCGATCAGCATCGCGAGGTTCGCCCGCAATAGCCGAGCGCGGCCCATCAGCCGTAGGTTCACCAGAGGGGAACGGCTTCGGAGTTCGATGGCAACGAATGCGGCGATTGCGACCAGTGCACCGACAACGGTGGCCACAGCTGCCCTCGGTGCCTGCCATAAGGCGGGGTCGGCGATGATCAGCAATACGCCGAACATTCCGACCGCGAGCATCGCCGCCCCTCCGATATCGATCGTCGGACGCGGACCAGGCTTCTCGGCGGGCAGTGATCGCCACGCGACGATCAACGCGACAACAGACAAAGCGAGCCCGATGCCGTATGCGGCGCGTAAACCCGTGGCCTGGTCGACAAAGCTGACCAGCGGATAACCGACCCCGATCCCTACGGTTGACGCGACTGAGAGGGCGGCGATGGTCGAAGACGAGTGCTGTGGTGAAAGATGTTCGCGCGCAACACTCATCAGCAGTGCGACGACTCCGACGGCGAGCCCCTGGAGACCGCGACCGACGAGCAGAACCCACAAGGGTGCGGCGATGACCGTCAGGATGCCGCCCACGGCAACCAGGGACAGGGTAGCCAGGATTGTGGCGCGCCGAGCCGGTCCGCTCCCGAGTCGGCCGAGTACCGGACTCGCGATCGCGCCGGTGAACAACGTCACCGTGAGCGTCCATTGCGCGGCGTCGAGTGACACATGCAGGCCGGTCGCGACCGCAGTGATCAACGGTGCTCCCACGCTTCCGATCACCGCCGCCGCCAAGGCGGTGCACACGAGTGAAACACCGAGCCGACGGTCGGGTCGCGAGATGTCCGTGTCCTCCGGGTTGCCGCGGGTCATCGGTTGGTCTCGGTCGTGATGTGCGCGAAGAGACCTGGCCGAATGCGTGTGCGGACGCCGTCGGCCCAAGGCGCGTCGATGTCGTTGACGTCGAGAGCCGCGCCCGCGTTGAGGAGCATGCCGTATGCGAGAAATGTCTTCACTGTCACCGGTTCGAGTCCGGTGCCATGGTCGACTGTGTCCCACAGCGCTGCGAAGCACTCCCGGACGGTTTCGCGCACCTCGGGGTCTCCGCATGCCGCCAATCCCTGCAACTGCAGCAGTAATCCGGTTCTGTCGGCGAGCAGGTCGTAGTACTGCGCGCCCATCTCTGAGAGGCCGGCGAGTCCGGTGGTCTCGCCGGCGGCTGCAGTCATTCCCTGGCTGACCCGGGTGAATGCTGCCCGCACCAGCTCGAGGAACAACGCCTTCTTGGTGCCGAAGATCCGAAATATGTAGGCCTGTGTGATCCCCGCGGATTGGGCGATCGACTCCGTCGACGCTCCGTGGAGGCCGAATGCTGCAAACTCCTCCGCTGCTATTGCCAGGATCTGAGCCCTGCGGTCTGCGCCGCTCATCCTCGATGCCATATAGCAAAGTTACCAGTTGCTAACTACTTACTAAACTGGGCGATGGTGATCGCTACGGGGCGAGTGTCAGGTGCGATCTCCCGTTGGGTGGCCTGCAGGGCCCTCGGAGAGTTCCGCAGCGCATCCACGCGCCGCGTCGACGAGGTGATCGAGTTCGGTGCGATCCACCCGACCGCGCGGGCAGACCACGACCGAGGCGTGAACGGCGCCGCCGGCGTCGAAGATCGGTGCGCCGATGGTGACCGCGGCGACCGCGTCGTCGGTGAGCTCGTCGGGCAGATAGTCGATGGTGCTGATCTGTTCGAGGAGTTCGTCGACGCGAACCCGCACGCCGGCGGGTACCTCCAACGAGTCCAGCGTGGCCATCAGGGTGACGTGGTCGTCGGTCATCCGCTCGATGGAGACGCCACGCTCGCGGACCGCGTCGAGGACGAGTGCGAGACGGGTGCGCAGGGAGGCCGGGGCCATGGCGATCCACGATGCGCGCTCGGCCGGTGGCGCCCATGCGAGAAATTCACGGCACACCGGAGGCCGCAGCGGCATGCGGGCGCCGCTGGTCAGCCACGCCGCCGAGCCGAGAGCCCGGACAGGTGGCGCCGACCCGACCACGATGGTGATCTCGTCACCGACCCGTCGTGCCAGAAAGCAGTGCAGGCCCAACTGTTCGGCGAGCGCGTCGAGAAGAGGGCCGGCTCGGCGCGTGAGATGGTCGGTCCGGGAGATCGCGGTGGCGAGGCCGATGAGGCGGCCACCCGTCGAATAGTTGCCGTCGGGAAGGCGCGTGGCCCATCCGCGAGCCGTCAATTCGCCGAGGATCGCGTGTGCCGTGGCGCGGGAGTGCCCGGTTCGGCGGACAATGTCGGCGAGGGACAACGGGCCATCGGCGGTCCCGAGGACCTCGACGATCTCCACAACCCGTGCAGTTGGCGGGGACGGTGACCGTGTCACCGATGGGCCGGATGGTTGTTGACCCGGCCCATCCGCACCGCCTAGCGTGTCCGTCACATAGTCAATACTGAGTGTCGAATATTCGACATGTCAAGGGAGCGCAGAGTGACAGCGTCATCCGCGAGCACACCCGTACGGGGCCACTACGAGCTGAGTCATCTCGACGCACTCGAGGCCGAGTCGGTCCACATCTTCCGCGAGGTCGCGGCGACCTTCGAGCGGCCGGTGTTGCTGTTCTCCGGTGGCAAGGACTCGGTGGTGATGTTCCACCTCGCCCGCCGAGCGTTCTGGCCGGCCCCGATCCCGTTCCCGCTGATGCACGTCGACACCGGGCACAACTTCGACGAGGTCATCGACTACCGCGATCGGGTGGTCGCCGCGACCGGCGTGCGGCTGGTGGTGAGTTCGGTGCAGGACGACATCGACGCCGGTCGCGTCGTCGAGCAGACCGGACCGGGTGCGAGCCGCAATCGGCTGCAGACCACCGCGTTGCTCCGTGGCATCACCGAGAACGGATTCGATGCGGTGTTCGGCGGGGCGCGCCGCGACGAGGAGAAGGCTCGGGCCAAGGAACGTGTCTTCAGTTTCCGGGACGAGTTCGGCACGTGGGACCCGCGCGCCCAGCGGCCCGAGCTGTGGCACCTCTACAACGGCCGCCACCACAAGGGCGAGCACATCCGGGTGTTCCCGTTGAGCAATTGGACCGAACTCGACATCTGGCAATACATCGCCGAACAGCACATCGAGCTGCCGTCGATCTACTACGCACACGACCGTCAGGTGATACCGCGCGACGGAATGCTGTTGGCGGACACGCGGTTCCTCGAACGTCTGCCGGACGAGCAGCCACACACCGAGCGTGTGCGATTCCGGACGGTGGGCGATGCCACCTGCACGGGCTGCGTCCTCAGCGACGCCGACACCGTCGACAAGGTCATCGCGGAGGTGGCGGCGACGCGGATCACCGAGCGAGGCGCCACCCGCGCCGACGACCGCATCTCCGAAGCGGGTATGGAAGACCGCAAGAAGGAAGGTTACTTCTGATGCCCCAGATCCCGATGCCCCAGACTCCGATGCCCCAGACTCAGACGCCTCAGGCCGAGATGCCCGGCGCCACAGGAGAACTCCTACGCATCGCGACCGCGGGGTCGGTCGACGACGGGAAGTCGACGTTGATCGGTCGACTGCTCTACGACGCGAAATCGATCTTCGCCGATCAGCTCGAGTCGATCGAACGGACCAGTGCCGAGCGCGGTGACGAGTACGCGAATCTGGCACTGCTCACCGACGGTCTGCGCGCCGAACGTGAACAGGGCATCACCATCGACGTCGCCTACCGCTACTTCTCCACGCCGAGAAGAAAATTCATCATCGCCGACACGCCGGGGCATGTGCAGTACACCCGCAACATGGTCACCGGCGCGTCGACCGCGAACCTCGCGATCATCCTCATCGACGCACGCAAGGGTGTTCTCGAACAGACCCGGCGGCACGCCTTCCTGTCGTCGCTGCTCGGCATCCCGCACCTGACGGTCTGCGTCAACAAGATGGACCTCGTCGACTGGTCCCGAGCGCGTTTCGACGAGATATGTTCGGAATTCTCCGATTTCGCTGCCAAGCTCAACGTCGGTGAGATCACGTTCATCCCGATCTCGGCGCTGCGCGGCGACAACGTCGTCGACGCCTCGGCGGCGATGGACTGGTATCAGGGTCGAACACTGCTGAGTCATCTGGAGAATGTGCACATCGCCTCCGACCGCAACCTCATCGACGCGCGGATGCCGGTCCAGTACGTGATCCGGCCACAGCGCAGTGACGGCGCCGATCACCGCGCCTACGCCGGCACGGTGGCCGGCGGGGTCTTCGCCCGCGGCGATGAGATCGTGGTGCTGCCCAGTGGTTTCACCACCACCATCACCGAGATCTGGGGCCCCGGCGGGACCAAGGTCGACGAGGCGTTCGCCTCGATGGCGTGCTCGATCGAACTCGCCGACGAGATCGACATCGTCCGCGGTGACATGCTCGCCCGACCGAACAACCGGCCCTACGTGAGCCGTGACATCGACGCGATGGTGTGCTGGTTCTCGGAGGACTCGACGCTGACCGAGCGCAGCAGGTTCGCGCTGATCGCCGGTACGCGTACCACCCGCACCGAGATCACCGGCCTCACCTACCGTCTCGACGTCAACACCCTGCACCGCGACGAGGCGGCGACGTCGTTGCACCTCAACGAGATCGCGCGCGTGACGCTGCGCACGCAGCAGCCCGTCATGTTCGATTCGTATCGACGCAACCGGGAAACGGGGAGCTTCATCCTCATCGACGAGTCCACCAACAAGACGGTCGGTGCCGGCATGATCACCGCCCCGGTCAGCCACGACAGCCACATCGTCTGGCAGACCACCAAGGTCGGTCGAGAGCATCGGCCGTACGCCGGCGCGACGGTGTGGCTGACCGGGTTGTCGGGGTCCGGAAAGTCGTCACTGGCAATGGAACTCGAGAGAAGATTCGTCGCCGAGGGGCGGCCCGCCTACCTGATGGACGGCGACAACCTGCGGCACGGGCTGAACTCCGACCTCGGATTCGGCGACGACGACCGCCGCGAGAACATCCGGCGCACCGCCGAGGTCGCGGCACTGTTCGCCGACTCCGGATCCATCGCGATCGTCTCGCTCATCTCGCCGTTCGGTGACGAGCGCACCCGGGCGCGCGAGATCCATGCCGAACGCGGACTGCCGTTCTTCGAGATCTTCGTCGACACCCCCCTCGACGAATGCGAGCGCCGTGACCCGAAAGGCTTGTACGCCAAGGCCCGACGTGGTGAGATCAGCCAATTCACCGGCATCGACTCGCCCTACGAACGCCCCGAGCACGCCGACCTCGTCGTCACCCCCGCCGACGGTTCCCCGTCGGAGGCCGCCGACGCGGTCCTGCGTAATCTGGGCCTGTAGTGCCCCGAGAGGTGGCGCGCGGAAGTCGCGGGCCGATCCGGGAATCGAGCATGGGAGACGAGGATGGACGATCGCGCACTCGCCGGTGAGTTGGCCACGGTGGCAGGACATCTGCTGCTGGACATCCGTGCGACGAGCGGCTTGACGGGCAAGGATCTCGGCAAGGAGGGGGACCTGCGTTCCAACGACCTGCTGATGCGCCGCCTCGCCGAGGAACGGCCCGACGACGCGGTGCTCTCGGAGGAGTCCGCCGACGACAAGTCGCGACTGGGTGCGCAGCGCGTGTGGATCGTCGACCCGGTCGACGGCACACGCGAATACGGTATGGACGGGCATACCGACTGGGCGGTCCATGTGGCGCTGTGGTCGGCCGACGGTGGCGGCACACTGATCGCGGGGGCCGTGGCACTGCCCGCGCTGGGAGTCACCTACGTCGACGACGACCTTCCGATCACGCCCACCGACGGACTGGCGAGTACCCCGAAGGGCGAGCTGCCGCGGGTGGTGGTGAGCGGCTCGCGGCCCCCGGCGTTCTCGCAGCCGGTGGCCGACGCGATCGGCGGCGAGGTGTTGTCGATGGGATCGGCAGGCGCCAAGGCGATGGCCGTGGTGCGCGGTGAGGCCGACGCCTACGTGCACGCCGGTGGCCAATACGAATGGGATTCGGCGGCGCCCGTCGCGGTGGCACGGGCAAAGGGCTTGTGGTGCGGCCGGATCGACGGGTCGCCACTGGTCTACAACCGCGACGACACCTACCTGCCCGATCTGGTGATCTGCCGACCGGAACTCACCGAACGCATCATCGCGGTGACGTCTGCGAGTTGAGGACCGGCTCGGATTGCGCCGCCCGGTCAGTTCGGTAGGCGTCCGGCGACGAGGTCGGCGATGAGCGCATCGGGGTAGCCGGGACACACGGTGGTGTAGATGTCGATGACCACCCCGAGTCGGGTGTTGTCGGCGGTGGCGCCGTTGGCGCGCAACACCGCCGCCTGCGTCGACCGATCCAGCGTCACGAACTGGCTGCACGTCATCGTCGTCGAGTTCGGTGGCGCGGGCACGTCGCTGATCGGCGCTTCGGTGCTCGAATCGGGCTGGGTGGAATCGGGCTGGGTCGAATCCGGTTCTGTCGCATCGGGAGCCGTGGAGTCGTCGGGATCGGGGGAGTCGGTGGTGGCGTCCGGGTCGGTGGTCGTCGTGGAGATCGACGCGGCCGACGGGTCGGCCACCGGGTCGCCGCTGACGGTGCACGCGGGCACCGCCGCGAACACCACCACCGCGAGCGCGATGATCGCCACCCGGATTCGGTGGGTGCTCATGGGTGATTCGGTACTCATGGGTGACTCCGTGTTCATGCGTGACTTCTGGCCAGCGCCAGGCCCGACAGCACCGAGTTCAGCGCGGCACGCAGGTCGGCGACCTCGATGCGCATCAGTTCGTCGTGGGTGAGGTTCTCCAGATCACCGCCCGCTGACAGACGCACCTCGCGTTCCTCTTCGGCGGCCTCGATGATGTTGCGGATGAACCGGCCGTTGCCGGCGAGGTCGGTGGCCCGCTGGGTTCCGCCGGTGCCTTGGCGCACATCGTGATACAGCGGTGTGCATGACTGCTCTAGTTCGGCCATCGCCTCTGCCGTGAGGATCGAATCCCGTTGCGCGGCCAGGAACTCGCCGATGCGGGCCAGCTCGCTCGGGGTGTAGGACTCGAACCGGACGCGGCGGGCGAAGCGCGAGCCCAACCCCTCGTTGGCGGCGAGGAAGCGGTCGATCTCGGCGTCGTAGCCGGCGATGATGACCACCAGCCGGTCGCGGTCGTCCTCCATTCGCGCGAGCAGGGTGTCGACGGCCTCCCGGCCGAAAGCGTCGCCCCCGGACAGGCCTTGCTGGATCAGCGTGTACGCCTCGTCGATGAACAGCACCCCGTCCATCGCGGAGTCGATCAGCGTTGACGTCTTGATCGCGGTGGAGCCGAGGTGCTCGCCGACCAGATCTCGTCGGGTTGCCTCGATCACCTTGTCGGACTTGATGAATCCGAGTCCGCAGTACAGTGTGGCGATCACCCGGGCGATCGTCGTCTTACCGGTACCGGGTGGTCCGGTGAACGCCAGATGCAGGCTGCGCGCCGACGTCGACAGCCCGCGATCGGCCCGGATTCGGGCCAGTGTCGCCGCCGACTTCAGTTTGGCCACTTGCTCTTTGACCGACTCCAGACCGATCTGTGCGTCGAGATCACGTTGCGCCCGGGCGACGAGGTCGTCGCCGTCGACCGAGGCCGGGTCCGCGGAGTCGGTGCCGGGTGTCGACGCCGGGTCCCACATGTCGGCCCGTGCCGCGATCTCCTCGGCGCTCGTCACGGTCAGCCGCAGGGTCTGGCTGCGCATCGCGTCGGCGGCCGCGGTGAACGCCGGATCCCGGGAAAATGCCTGCTCGAAGGCGGCGCGCGCCTGATCCTCCTGACCGGTCTCCCGCAGGGCGAGCCCGAGAGCGAACAGCGCCCGGGTCGCGCAGGAGGGGATCGGGCCGTCGATGGCCCGCTGCAGCCGGCGCAGCCCCTCGGTGAACATGCCCAGTTGCACGCACGCGCTGCCGCACATGTAGTCCGCGGCACTACCCAGATACTCGTCGGACCATGAGTCGGTTCGCCCCAGTGCGGTCAGGACATCGGGCCAGCGTTGCGCCGAGAAGTGCAGCACGCCCGTCATGAACTCGGCGATCGGTGCGTCGCCGGTGATCTGTGACAGGACCTCGGCGGCCCCGGCGAGGTCGTGCCCGCGGATGAGGGTGGCGGCGTACGCGGCGACGGCGTGGTCGGCGTCGACGAGCGGATAGTCGATGAACATCCCGGTGTACCAGCGGCCGACGAGAAGTCCCGGCGGCAGCCCGAGCCGACGCTGTTCGCGACCGATCGCATCGCGGTGGCGATACACCGCCAGCAGCGCCTCGTTGACCGCGTCGCCCGTACCGACGGCCGCCGGTCCGCACGCGAGACGACCGATCCAGGCGTCGGCCATGCCCGGGTCCCACTCGCTCGCGCGGGTGAAGGCGAGTGCCGCCTGCTGCGGATTGTCCACCGGATCGGTGCCCTCGACCGCAATACCCATCGACAGCACGCCGAGTTCAAACAGTTGTCGTGCCCTGCCGACGTCGACCATCGAGAACTCCCCCCGTTTCGGACCCTGCGAGGAGCCTAATCGGTGGCGCGCGTCACGGGGAGATGATGTGCACCGATACCCGCGTGCGCTGTGGATTGTGTGGACTCACGACGCTCCGGTCGCCACGTCTATCATGGCCGGGTGAGCGATCAGACTCATGTGGACACCGTCTCCGCAGCCGCCCAGTCCCCCGATCATCCCCAGCCCTACCGTGAACTCGGTCTCAAGGACGACGAGTACGACCGCATCCGCGAGATCCTCGGACGCCGACCCACCGATGCCGAGCTGGCGATGTACTCGGTGATGTGGTCCGAGCACTGCTCGTACAAGTCCTCGAAGGTGCACCTGCGGTACTTCGGGGAGACCACCACCGACGAGATGCGGGCCGGGATGCTCGCCGGGATCGGTGAGAACGCCGGCGTCGTCGACGTCGGCGACGGCTGGGCGGTGACCTTCAAGGTCGAGTCGCACAATCACCCGAGCTACGTCGAGCCATACCAGGGTGCGGCGACCGGCGTCGGCGGCATCGTGCGCGACATCATGGCCATGGGTGCGCGGCCGATCGCGGTGATGGACCAACTGCGCTTCGGTCCCGCCGATGCCCCCGACACCCGCCGCGTCGTCGATGGCGTGGTGCGTGGGGTCGGTGGCTACGGCAACTCGCTGGGTCTGCCGAACGTCGGCGGCGAGACCGTCTTCGACCCGAGCTACGCCGGCAACCCGCTCGTCAACGCGCTGTGTGCGGGTGTGCTGCGCACCGAGGATCTGCACCTGGCGTTCGCCAGCGGCGCGGGCAACAAGATCATCCTGTTCGGTGCGCGTACCGGACTCGACGGCATCGGCGGTGTGTCGGTGCTGGCGTCGGAGACCTTCGACGATTCGGGGGAGGCCGGTCCGAACCGCAAGAAGCTCCCGAGCGTCCAGGTCGGTGACCCGTTCACCGAGAAGGTGCTCATCGAATGCTGCCTCGAGCTCTACCACGCGGGGCTGGTGGTGGGTATCCAGGATCTCGGTGGCGCCGGATTGTCTTGTGCCACCTCGGAATTGGCTGCTGCCGGCGACGGCGGCATGCGGATCGAGCTGGAGAAGGTGCCCATGCGTGCGGTCGGCATGACACCGGCCGAGGTGCTCTCGAGCGAATCCCAGGAACGCATGTGCGCGGTGGTCACGCCGGAGAACGTGGAGGCCTTCCTGGCGGTGTGCCGCAAGTGGGATGTGCTGGCCACGGTCATCGGAGAGGTCACCGACGGCGATCATCTGGAGATCACCTGGAACGGTGAGACCGTCGTCGACGTGCCGCCGCGCACGGTGGCCCACGAGGGGCCGGTCTACGAACGACCCCTGGCCCGACCGGAGTGGCAGGACGAGGTCGTCGCCTCCGGCTCGGCGTCGCTGGCCCGGCCCTCGACGCCCGACGAACTGCGCTCGACGCTGCTGACGATGCTGGCCTCGCCGGCGTTGTGCAGCCGCAAGTTCATCACCGAGCAGTACGACCGGTATGTGCGCGGCAACACCGTGCTCGCCGAGAACGCCGACTCGGGAATGATCCGCATCGACGAGCGCACCGGCCGCGGTATCGCGTTGGCCACCGACGCGTCGGGCCGCTACACCTATCTCGATCCGTACCGCGGTGCGCAACTCGCGCTCGCCGAGGCCTATCGCAACGTCGCCGCATCCGGTGCCACGCCGAAGGCCGTTACCAACTGCCTCAACTTCGGGTCCCCCGAGGATCCGGCGGTGATGTGGCAGTTCCAGCAGGCGGTTCGCGGTCTGGCCGATGGGTGCGCGCAGCTCGGCATCCCGGTGACCGGCGGCAACGTCAGCTTCTACAACCAGACCGGCGCCACGGCGATCCTGCCGACACCGGTGGTCGGTGTGCTCGGTGTGATCGACGACGTCCGGCGCCGCATCCCCACCGGATTCGGCACCGAGCCCGGCGAGACGCTCATCCTGCTCGGGCAGACGCGCGACGAGTTCGATGGCTCGATCTGGGCGCAGGTCGCCCATGATCACCTCGGTGGTGTGGCGCCGGCGGTCGACCTCGACCACGAGAAGCTGCTCGGCGACATCCTCACCGCCGCGTCACGCGACGGCCTGGTCTCCGCCGCCCATGACCTCTCCGAGGGCGGGCTGATCCAGACCGTCGTCGAGTCGGCGCTCGCCGGCGAGACCGGCTGCCGCGTATTGCTGCCCGAGGGGGCCGACCCGTTCGTCTGGCTGTTCTCCGAGTCGACCGGTCGGGTGTTGGTGGCGGTGCCGCGCACCGAGGAGTCGCGATTCGTCGCGATGCTCGACGCCCGCGGCATGCCGTGGACCCGCATCGGCGTCGTCGATCAGGGCAGCGATTCGGTGAGTGTGCAGGACCAGTTCGAGGTCACCCTCGAAGAACTGCGCACCGCCCACGAGGGAACACTGCCGGCGCTGTTCGGCTGAGCGGGAGCGGAGCGAGCGGGCCGAGACATAACCGTATGCTCGGGTGATCACTCGTTACGCGGTGTGCTGGTCGTGAGAGCTGGGGCATCGAGGAGAAAGGGCGTCACCTCATGACCACTCCGCAGGACGGCTCGGGATCGCAGCCGTACGGCCAACAGTCGCAGCCGTATGGTCAACAGCCGTATGGCCAACAGTCCAACCCGGGTGCGACGCCGGGATCGTCTCCGTGGGACCAGAAGACGGTGTACGGCGGCGCCGGTCAGTCGCCTGCGGCGGGATCGCCGTCCTACGGTCAGCCCGGCGCCCAGTACGGTCAACCCGGCTATGGGCAGCAGCCGGGTTACGGGCAGCAGCCGCCCTATGGGCAGCCTGCATACGGTCAGCAGCCTGCATATGGCCAGGAGCCGAGTTATGGCCAGCAACCCGCATATGGTCAGCAACCGGCGTGGGGGCAACCCGCGGGAGCCAACGTTCCCTATCCCCAGAATCCGTACGGCGATCCGTACACGCCGAAGCCCTCGGGCGGCACCGCGATCACCGCCGCGGTCCTCAGTTTCCTCGGAGGGGTGTCGTCGATCATCGGGATCATCGCTGCGATCGTCGTCATCGCCGCCATCTCGGCGCTGACGACCGAGGTGGATCAGATCCCCGGGTGGTACACCGGCATCCTTGTGATGCAGATGGTCGTCGATGTGGTGCTCGCCGTGCTGTTGATCTGGGGTGGCGTCTCGGTGTTGCGGCACAAGATGATCGGCCGAATTCTGGTCGCCTCGGGGTGTGGCGTGTCGATCGTGTTCGGCATCATCGGGGCGATAGCGGGCCTGGCTGTCGAGTCGGCGTTGAGTCACAACGGCGTCAGCAGTGGCTTCGGAAGCGGCATTTTCAGCTTTGTCGGTCTCATCTTCCCGATCGCCACGGCGATCCTCGTGATGCTGCCGTCCACCGCAGCGTGGATCAAAGCCGGCTGACGCCAGAACCCCCTGTCGCCGAACCGAACCGCCGGGCCACGCCCTGTGGGTCGTCGGTGGTGATCTGGTCGGCGCGCAACTCGAGCGCGCGGTCGATGTCGGGGTCGTCGGCCCGGCCGAAGGTGTAGATATCGATCTCGCGTCCGGTGGCGTGGAACGCTGCGACGAGGTCGGTGCCCCGATCGGCGACGGTCAGCACCAGCCTCCGGTCGAGGTAGATCACCTCGGCCCGAGGGGAAGCGGCGACCGCATGGTCGACGAAACGCCGATAGGTGCGCCACCTCAGCACCCGGTCGACCGCGCCGTGATGGCAGGGGTCGTACCCCACACGCAGGCGTGGTACCGCATCGGTGAGGATGCGTACCGCCTCGGCATCGCCGCACGAGAGAATCGCATGCTTTGCGAACGGTGCTACGGCCTCGACGAACGCCTGCACAATCGGCTCGTCGAGGTCGCCGGCGGACTGCTTGAGATCCAACTGCAGCAACGCATTCGGGTGAATGGCGGTGAGCAGACCGCCCAGGTCACCGAGCAGCGTGACCGGTTCGTCGATCCGATGACCGTCGTTGTCGCGTAAGGACAACGATCGAAGGTAGTCGGCTGGGGCTGCGCCGACGTCGCCGGCGCCGGTCGTCGCCTCGGCCAGATCGCGGTCGTGCAGGATCGCGAAGCCGCATGACGCGGACGAGCCCGGCCCGTGGATCACGAGGTCGACCTCCACGCTCGCCCCGACTGCCATCCCCTCGACGATTCTGCTGCGCGTGAAGGGCGGGTCGTCGGAGCGTTTGCGTGCGCGATGCCATTTGAGGCGGGTGCGGTGGCCGTCGGACGTCACGGCGATCGGTTCAGCGGTACTCATCGTCGGCGCACTCTACCGTCGGCAGTTGGCCAAAACGTGTCCGACAAAGTGAAACGTGTTCTAGTTTTGGCTCATGACGTTGCGAGTGGTGGAGTGGTCGACCGGAACCGTCGGCCGACATGCGATTGCCGGGATCGACGCCCATCCCGACCTCGAACTGGTCGGCGTGTGGGTCTCGGACCCGGCGAAGGTGGGCAAGGACGCGGGCGAACTCGCGGGTCTCGGCCGCGACCTCGGTGTACTCGCGACCGACGACCGGGCCGCTCTTCTCGCGCTGGCCCCCGACGCCATCGTGCACACCGCGATGACCGACGACCGCATCTTCGAGGCGATCGACGACCTCATCTCCTTCGTCGAGGCGGGCGTCAATGTGGTCTCGAGCGGGCCGGTGGTGCTGCAGTTCCCCCAGGGCATCCTCGATCAGAAGCTTCTCGATCGCATCGCGGCCGCAGGCGCGGCGGGCGGGGCCAGCCTGCATGTCAACGGCATCGACCCAGGATTTGCGAATGATGTTCTGGCGCTGTCGATGACGAGTCTCTCGCAACGGATCGACGAGGTGCGCTGCCTCGAGATCGCCGACTACTCGACGTACTACCAACCGGTGGTCATGCGCGACATCTTCGGTTTCGGGCAGCCCATGGACGCGACACCACTGCTCCTGCTGCCGGGTGTGCTTGCGATGGGGTGGGGCAGCGTCGTCCGCCAGCTCGCCGCCGGGCTCGGACTCACACTCGACGAACCGCTGATCGAACGGCATGAACGCGTCGCGGCCGACCGTGACTACTCGACCGTGTCGGTGGAGATTCCCGAGGGAACCATGGCCGCACTGCATTTCGAGGTGGTCGGCCAGGTCGCCGGAGTCGACCGCATCGTGCTCGAGCATTACACCCGCACTCACCCCGAGCAGTGCCCGCAGTGGCCGAGTCCCGTCGACGGTGACGGCTGCTACCGCATCACCATCTCCGGTGAGCCGCAGATGTCGGTGGAGGTCGCTCATCACGGTGAGAATGGCGATCACAACGTGTCGGGGATGATCGTGACGGCAATGCGATTGGTGAATTCGGTTGCCGCGGTGGTTGATGCACAACCAGGCCTGGTGACGGCACTCGACCTGCCGCTCATCACCGGAGCCGGGCTGGTGTCGCGCTAGGAGGCGCGCTTCGCCGGTTGGCTGCGCTTCCGGGAATTACTGCACTGCAGCGCATTTCGTAATTCTCGGACAAGTCGGACAAATCAAATCTTTGGTATTTGGTTATGCTAACCTTGGCCGCCATGGTCACGGAGAAGGTTGCCAGCCCACCGGTCGAACGCGCCAGGGCATCGGCGAACCGTCGGCGAACGTCGAAGAAGCCGGTGCGACGTGCTCTGATCGTGACGCACCGGTGGAGTTCGATCGTTCTCGGTCTGCTTCTGGTGGTCGTCTGCACCAGCGGCGCGATCCTGGTGTACGAGCCAGAACTGGTGCGCGCCACCAACTCCTCGCTGTTCACCACCACCGACACCGGGCGCCAGGCGAGTTTCACCGACGCGGTGTCGGCGGTCCACGCTGCCGACCCGGATTTCGATGCCCAGTACCTGTCACTCAAGGACGGTGTCTACTTCCTCAGTTCCGCCGATACGGCCGCAGGTACCTGGGCCGTCGATGCCGGCACCGGAAAGGTCAACGGCCACGGCGATATTGACGGCGGTTTTCTGGGTTTCCTGGTCAACCTGCATGACTGCGGCCTGGCCTGTGAGGGCTATCCGGGGTACATCGCATGGTTGGCCAAGCCGTCGGTGGTCGCCGGTTGGGGTTGGTTCACCGCCGATATGACCTGGGGTGCACTACTTCTCGGGATCAGCGGACTGTTGCTGGTCTTTCTGGCGATCTCCGGCATCGTCATCTGGTACCCAGGGCTGCGGCGCTGGCGCAACGGTTTTCGGGTGCGCATCGGCAAGGGGCGATTCGCGCGGGACACCGACCTGCACAACGTGATCGGCATCGTGGCCGCGATCCCGCTGCTCATCTGGGGACTGACCGGGATGAACTTCGAGATCCCGGGCGTCGGCAAGGTGTGGTACGCCGCCACCGGAGGTGTCGCGCCGGCCGACGACGCATACACGATGCCGACCTCGGAGTCGACCGGACCTCTCATCTCCCTCGACCAGGCAATCGCCGCCGCCCAGGCCCGCTACCCGGGCTCGCACGCCACCTGGGTGGGGATGCCGTCGGAGGGTTCGGAGTACTACTCGGTGGATCTGCTTGCCGGAGGACCGGATCTGTGGTCGGGGAGCGCGACCTACCACGGCAACCGAGAACTCGGGATCGACGGCCACGACCCGTCGGTGATCAAGGAGTTCTCCGGGGCGCCGGCGACGGTGTCCAACGCGATCGCCGACGACTGGGCGCAGCCGACCCTGCACTACGGGGTGTCGGTCAACGGCTGGTGGCGGGCGCTGTGGTTCATCTTCGGGATGACGCCGCTGCTACTGATGATCACCGGGCTGAGCACCTGGCAGATCCGAAACCGCAACGCGCGACGCAGACGTCGTCGCGCCCGCGATCGAGCGGCCGCTGCACCCGAGGCCTCCGCCGGCTCGACGAGCGTCGCCGCCGCGACCGGCGCCGAATGAATCCATCGGTGGCATTGCTGCTCTGCGCCGCGTGCGTAGGGACGGCGCTGTGGTCGCTCCTGGGCCTGACCTCCGTGCCGTCACTGGAGTGGCCGACGCGAGTCACCGTGACCGTCGCGGTCGCTGTGATCGCCTGGACCGCAGGCGGTCTGGTGGCGTGGATGATCGGCGCCGACGCCCCGGCGCGACCCGGGGTGTTCCTCGGCTACGCGGCCACGGCGGTAGCTCTCGCGGCATTTGGCGTGCCGGCGACCACGGCCCTCGGTCGACGGGGTTCGGCCGTCGTCAGGGCGCTCGTCCTCGCTCTCTTGGCTTTCGTGTGCTGGCGAGTCGAATCCGTCTGGCTGATCGGCGTGCCCGGGGTACGTGGCTGACCCGCTGAAACTTACCCGAAAATACTTTCGACAATCCCTTGCCAACCCGACAAACCCGGCATACACTCGAACACAACAGCACACAAACACATGTGCGCTATCGCCGGGGGGTGAGAAATGATGGTCGACACCGCACTGCCGGACGTGTCTGGGTTGTCGACCGCCCAGAAAATCGCCCTCGCCCACACGCTGATGGACGAGTTGGCCACCGATGATTTGACCGGCCTGTCCAACGATGACCTGGTGTCGGTCGCTCAGTCCACCGAACAGTTGATCACCCGCGTCACCGTCCAGGGGGACGCGGGTGATCGTCGAGTTCTCCGACCGCCATCTCGCCCGCGAATACGGATACGGGTCGATCATCGACGCCATGATCGGCTTGTTGCGTGTGTCGGAACCGTGGCGGCGGTGGAAACAACTCAAAGCGACCGCCACCTTCCACACCGTCACCGGCGAGGTTGCTGCGCCGAAATATCCGGCGTTGGCGGAGGCGATGGCCTCCGGGGCGGCCGGCTCCTCCCACGCCGCAGTCGTGATCGACGTGTTGGACCGCATACCGGCGACAGTGCCGTTCGACGAGAAAATGTCGGCCGACGCCACGATGGCCGGGTTCGCCCGCACCCACACCCCGTCTGATCTGCGGATTTTGGGGGCACGGGTGTTGGCGCACCTCGACCCCGACGGTGAGTTGACCGACGATGCTGATCGGCAACGCCACCGCCAGATCCGCATCGGGCGTCAAGACGCCCAAAAAATGAGTGGGCTATCGGGGCAGATGACTCCCACTCTGACCGCGCACCTCGAAGCAGTGTTGGCGATGTGGGCAGCCCCTGGAATGAACAATCCCGCCGATCCGGAGTCCCCGACCGGGAGTCGTGAAGATGCCGATCCCGATGCGTTGGCGGCTGCAGCGCGGGATCACCGTGATCAGGTGCAACGCAACCATGATGCGTTGGAAGCAGTCCTGCGTGCCGGTCTGGATGTCGGACTCGGCCCGCACTCGCATCGCGGCCTGCCACCGCATCTGATCATCAAAGCATCGCTGTCGGAGTTGATTGCGCAAACCGGGATGGGCGTCACGGCGACCGGCACCCTCCTCCCAATCCGGGATGTGATCGCTTTGGCGGCCCACAGTCAGCCGTGGTTGGCGGTGTTCGACGACCACACCAGTCTGCCCCTGTATTTGGGTCGGGCGCGGTTGGCGAGTCAAGGACAGCGGATCGCCCTGTTCGCCAAAGACGGCGGTGAATACTGCTCGTATCCCGGATGTACCCAACCCGCCGCGCACGTCGAAATTCATCACGCCACCAAAGATCATGCGAAAGGCGGACTCACCAACATCGGTGACCTCGCCCCCGCCTGCGGCAAACACAACCGCATGGTCGGCGACAAACCCGGACAATTCACCACCGGCATCTATCGGGACGGGCCGTGGGCCGGACGATGCTGGTGGCGCACAAACACCCCCGTCGGCGCAGCCGAACCGAACCCGAAACGCACCAACGCACTCCCCGACGTCGGGGCCACCTACGCTGCGGCGTTGGCTCGCGTCCGGGCGGAGTTGCATCCACCACCCGACCCACCACCAAGTGGTGCCGATACCGATCTCGCCACAAGCGACGACCGGGACTCGATGCTGCCCACCAACCGAATCCGGCGCAGCCAGGTCCCGATCGGACACGGATATTACGACCTCGTCGAAATCCTCCACCCTGACCCCACGTCAGACTCGCCGGTCGAGAACCGACTCGCCCAACTCCTCGGCGACCACGGACTCTAGACCGTCACGTGCTCGGTCCGGAGTCGGAAACCAGCAGCGGTGCAACAGGTCTCGAGGCTCGTCGCTAACGCTCCTCGACACCTCGACCACCGAGAGAAAGTGTCACCGGGAGGAAAGCGGCCACCGGGAGAACAGCTCGTCGCTAACGCTCCTCGGCACCTCGACCAACCTCGACCACCGATCAAGGAGCGCCTCCGCCCGGCGAGGAAGGCCCCTCCCGCTGGTGGAGGCCTCGAGGACCGTCGGCCGGCGCTCACAGGGTCCAGGAGTGCACCGGCTCGCCCTCGTGCATGAGGGCGACATAGTCGGCCAACATCCCGCGAAGGGCGGCGGCGCGTTCCTCACCTGCCTGCTCGCGGGCGGCGACTGCCCGGCGCTGCCATACCGCTCCGGTTTGTCTTGTGACACAACGGCCTTCGATGACGGACAGGTAGCGGGTGCGCGCCCTGGACGAGACGCCGAATGCGCGGAGGCCGTCGTCGGCGAGGGGGAGTAGTCGACGTAGGGTGAGCTCGTCGGGGCGCACCCATCCGACGTCGGGCCAATACAGTTGCGACTCAAGGCCTCCGCGGGCGCCGGCATGAAGATTCTCGGCGGCGGCATTGAACGACATCTGTGACCACAGCGGCCGGTCGGCCTCCACGAGCCCGCGGACCACCCCGTAATAGAAGGCGGCATTGGCCATGGTGTCGACGACGGTCGGCCCGGCGGGCAGTACACGGTTCTCCACCCGCAAATGGGCCTGCCCGTCGACGACGTCGTAGACGGGCCGGTTCCACCGGTACACGGTGCCGTTGTGCAGACGCAGTTCCTCGAGCGCGGGGATACGCCCGGCGTCGAGTTCGGCGAGCGGATCGACGTCCGTCGACACCGGCAACAGCGCCGGAAAGTAGCGGGTGTTCTCTTCGAACAGATCGAAGATCGTGTTGATCCATCGCTCCCCGAACCACACTCGCGGTCGCACGCCCTGGTTCTTCAGTTCCAGTGGCCGGGTGTCGGTCGCCTGCTCGAAGACGGGGATGCGACTCTCGTGCCACAGCGCGGTCCCCGCCAGGAACGGTGCGTTGCCGGCCAGCGCGACCTGCACCCCGGCAATGGCCTGCGCGGCATTCCAATGCGCGGCGAAATCCTCCGGCGCCACCCGCAGATGGAGTTGCAGCGACGTGCACGCGGCCTCGGGCAGGATGGAATCGGTTGAGGTGTGCAGTCTTTCGCTGGCGTGATGCTCGCCGAGCGGGACCCCGGCGATGTCGATCTCGATGTCCTCACCGCGGGCGGCGAAGATCTGCTGGTTCAGCAGGTCGTAGCGCGGATTCGCCGAGATCCATTGATGTGCGAAGTGCTCGGTCCGCAGGGTGGGCAGTGTGCCGATCATGACGAGGTGCGTACCGACGCGGTTAGCCTGCTGCTCGGCGCGATTGAGCGAGGTGCGCAGCCGTTGTTCGAGAGACATCGTGTCGTTGTCGACGAACGGTCGCGGCGAGACGTTGATCTCGATGTTGAACTGGCCGAGTTCGGTTTGATAGTCGGGGTCGGCGATGGCGTCGAGTACCTCGGCGTTGGCCATGGCCGGGTTCATCTCGTCGTCGACGAGATTGAGCTCGACCTCCATGCCGAGCAACGGCTCGGGCGGAGCGCCGTGGTCGGTGAACAAGCCGTCGGCGAGCATCCGGGCGATCGCCTCGGTGCCC
Organism: Gordonia polyisoprenivorans; assembly: GCF_017654315.1. Classification (NCBI taxonomy): domain Bacteria; kingdom Bacillati; phylum Actinomycetota; class Actinomycetes; order Mycobacteriales; family Gordoniaceae; genus Gordonia; species Gordonia polyisoprenivorans. The sequence continues at coordinate 5,456,167 of NZ_CP072203.1, read as the reverse complement.
CGGCTGACCTGCTTGCGAAAACGCACCCGGTCGGCGCCGGAGAACTGCTGGGTGCTGACGTCGGTGCCCATGGCCCAATCCTGCCCGGTCCGTCCGGGTTGCGGGCGCGATCAGCCCAGGGCACTCAACGCAGGGCGGCCACGACCTGATCGGCCATCGCCTGTTGGCCGCGCGTGTTGGCGTGCATCGCCGGGAAGTTGGCCGCACCCAGGGTCGGCTCGACCCATCGTCGATCACCCGCGCAGGCGTCGTGGCCCGCGGACACCTTCGACATGTCGACGAAGGTCGCGTGTGTCGTCGCGGCGGCACGGCGCAAGGCGTTGTTGAGGGCGGCGAAGGTCCGGTGCAGATACTCGGTGTCGGCGGGCGTGGTGAGCAATGCCGCCGAGCAGGCCGGGGTTCCCATAGCCGGGAAGATCTGCGGATATCCGACGAGGAGCACTCGCGCGTTCGGTGCGGCGGTGTCGATGCGGTGCAGCACGTTCACGAGGTCGGGGTAGGTGGAGGAGTTGATCTTGTCGACCAACGAGGTGCCGAGTTCATCGCGGCACGGGGTGGCCGACAACGGCGCGGACAGCCAGGCCTGCTGGCAGGCCGAGGTCGAGTCGTTGAACAGTCCGTTGTTGTTCGCGCCGATCGTCAGGGTGATCAAGCGGGTGGCCGGTCCCACAGCGTTGATCTGCGGGCCCTGCCACCGGTATTGCGACTTGGTCAGGTCGGTGGTGGTGGCGCCGGCGCAACTGACGTCGGCGACGTTCATCCCTCGTCGCTTGGCGACGAGGTGGGAGTAGTTGACCAGCGAGTTGGAGCAGAACGTGGCCGCACTCGTGGCCTGGGGGAACACCGAAGCGCCTGCGCTGTAGCTGTCACCGAGATTCACGTACGGGTATCCGTCGGCCGCCTGCGCCCCGCCGGCCTGAGCGAGTCCGCCGAGGAGGGCGACGGCGGTGGCCGCCGCGGTCAGCACGGTGCGGATGCCGAGGCGTCGGTGGGGGCTGCGGCCGTACGGCAATGGCATTCGGGGACTCCAGATCGTGGTGCTCATGTTACTGACGTTGTTAGTGTGACAAATGGTACTGATGATGTCGTCGGGTTCGGCCGGAGCGTTACCGGAATGGGTCCTGACTACCCGCGGGCGTCGCTATACCCGCCGCGAGGAGCGGCGTGAATCGGCCGCGAGGCATCATGGGCGGCGTGCCCGCCCGAAAGCCCATCGATCCCACCGACACTCGCGCGGCGGTTCTCGCCGTCGTCGAGTGGTTGCGTGATGAGCAACTGCCCGCGCCTGCTCGGCCCACGCTCGCGGCCGCGGTCCGGCTGACCGCGCGCACGCTCGAGGACATCGCACCGGGGAACTCCGTCGAGGTCCGAGTGCCACCGTACGTGGCCGTCCAATGCATCGAGGGTCCGCGGCACACGCGGGGGACTCCGCCGAACGTCGTGGAGACCGACCCGCGCACCTGGTTGAGCCTGGTCGTGGGGGATGTGCGATTCGCCGATGCCGTCGAATCCGGTGCGGTCACGGCGTCGGGATCCCGCGCGGGCGAGGTCGCGCAGTGGCTGCCACTGGTGCCGGTGCCCCGGACCGGACTATGACCCTGCTCACCGTCGCGGAATAACGTCGGGCGCGTCGTCGCTGCACGGTTGGCATCGGGGCAGTACCGATCGGTAGACTCCGTAGGGTCTCCAGCCCATTGCCGCGTTGGCTTCCGCACGGCCGGTCTCGCCCGTGATCGGATCACCATCGTGACCCGACATCTCATCCGGCCGTGGTGTCCGCGTCCGAATGTGCAGACCAGAGCCCAGCCCCAGGGAGATCGTCGATGACCGAAGAGTCGATAGCCGGCCGGAACCTCCTGGCCCCCACGTCGCAGGGATGTCCCTCGACCCGACCGATCGACGAACCCGAGAACGAGCCGCGCGAGGAGTGCGGCGTTTTTGGTGTCTGGGCCCCTGGTGAGGACGTCGCGAAGCTCTCGTACTACGGCCTCTACGCCCTGCAACACCGTGGCCAGGAGGCCGCCGGAATCGCGGTCGGTGACGGCTCGCAGGTGCTGGTCTTCAAAGATCTCGGACTCGTCAGCCAGGTGTTCGACGAGCAGACGCTGGCATCGATGGTCGGCCACGTCGCGATCGGCCATTGCCGCTACTCGACGACCGGATCGACCACCTGGGAGAACTCCCAACCGATCTTCCGCACCACCGACGCCGGCACCGGGGTTGCGCTCGGACACAACGGCAACCTGGTCAACACCGCGCAGCTCGCGGCGCGGGCACGTGAGGTCGGCATCAAGAGCACCGCGGCGACGTCGGATTCCGACGTCGTGGGTGCGCTGCTGGCCCATGGTGCCGCCGACAGCAGCATCGAGCAGGCGGCCATGGAGTTGCTCCCGACCCTGCGGGGTGCGTTCTGCCTGACCTTCATGGACGAGCACACCCTGTACGCGGCGCGTGACCCGCACGGCGTCCGCCCGCTGTGCCTGGGCCGGCTCGATCGCGGGTGGGTCGTCGCTTCGGAGACCGCGGCCCTCGACATCGTCGGTGCGTCGTTCGTGCGCGACATCGAACCCGGCGAACTGCTCGCCATCGACGCCGACGGCGTCCGCAGTTCCCGCTTCGCCGAGCCGACGCCACGCGGCTGCGTCTTCGAGTACGTCTACCTCGCCCGCCCGGACAGCATCATCCACGGCCGATCGGTGCACTCCACGCGTGTCGACATCGGGCGGCGGCTGGCCCGCGAGTTCCCGGCGGTCGGTGACCTGGTGATCCCCGTCCCCGAGTCGGGTACGCCCGCGGCCGTCGGGTTCGCCCAGGAGTCGGGTATCCCCTACGGGCAGGGGCTGATGAAGAACGCCTATGTTGGCCGTACCTTCATCCAGCCCTCGCAGACCATTCGCCAGCTCGGCATCCGCCTCAAGCTGAACCCGCTCAAAGAGGTGATCCGCGGCAAACGCCTTGTTGTCGTTGATGATTCGATCGTGCGTGGCAACACCCAACGCGCACTGATCCGGATGCTGCGGGAGGCGGGCGCGGCCGAGGTGCACGTCCGTATCGCGTCGAGTCCGGTGCGTTGGCCCTGTTTCTACGGCATCGACTTCGCCTCGCCCGCGGAACTGATCGCCAACGGCATGGAGTCCGAGGAGCACATGGTCGAGGGCGTCCGACAGGCGATCGGCGCCGATTCGCTCGGCTACATCAGCACCGAGGAGATGATCGCGGCGACGCATCAGGAACCGTCGGCGCTGTGTGCGGCGTGCTTCGACGGCAACTATCCGATCGAGCTGCCCAAGGAGTCGTCACTGGGCAAGGCGGTGCTCGAGCAGATGCTCGCCAACGCTGCCGACGATGTCCGGATCGACCCATTGACCGCTCCCAATGACAACGTCAGCGCCGTGATGCGGCCCTGAAGCACTCGGGTAGCGTGTCTCCCGTGAGCGAACCGGATGCGGCTGACGAGAAGTCCACTTCACCTTCCGCGGAACTTCCTTCTGGCGGCCTGTCGTACGCGGGGGCCGGGGTCGACATCGACGCCGGCGATCGCGCTGTCCAGCTGATCGGTCCGCACGCCAAACGCGCCACCCGCCCGGAGGTCCTCGGCGGCCTCGGCGGTTTCTCCGGGCTCTTCGCCCTCAAGGGCAACTACCGCGAGCCGGTGCTCGCCGCGGCGAGCGACGGCGTCGGCACCAAACTCGCCGTCGCCCAGGCGATCGGCAAACACGACACCGTCGGCCAGGACCTCGTGGCCATGTGCGTCGACGACCTCGTGGTGTGCGGCGCCGAGCCACTGTTCCTGCAGGACTACATCGCCATCGGCAAGGTGGTTCCGGAGACCGTCGCCGAGATCGTCGCCGGCATCGCCGACGGCTGCGTGATCGCCGGTTGCGCACTGCTCGGCGGCGAGACCGCCGAACATCCCGGTCTCATGCGTGACGACCACTACGACCTCTCGGCAACCGCGGTCGGCGTCGTCGAGGCCGACCAGGTGCTCTCGCCGGATCGGGTCCGCGCCGGCGACTCGGTGATCGCATTGGGCTCCTCGGGCCTGCACTCCAACGGATATTCGCTGGCGCGCAAGGTGCTTCTCGACTGGGGCCACATGGATCTCGCAGGCGACGTCGAGGAATTCGGTCGCACCCTCGGTGAGGAACTGCTTGAACCGACGCGCATCTACGCACGCGATTGCCTCGCGCTGGCGGCCGAGGCGGACGTGCGGACGTTCGCCCACATCACCGGTGGGGGGCTCGCGGAGAATCTGGCCCGGGTCATCCCGTCGGGGCTCGTTGCCGAACTCGAACGCAACACCTGGACTCCCGCACCGATTTTCGCCATGATCGCCCAGCGCGGTCGCGTCGAGCAGGCCGAGATGGAACGCACCTTCAACATGGGTGTCGGCATGGTGGCCGTGGTGGCGCCCGAGGACACCGATCGTGCCCAGGCGGTACTGACCGCGCGCCACGTCGACAACTGGGTGCTCGGCACCATCAAGCGCAATCCCGAGGTCAAGGGCGGATCGGGGCGTGTGAACCTCGTCGGCGACCACCCGCGCTTCTGACAACCCGCGCTTCAGATAGCCCGATCCGGGCCCGACGCTGCGCGAAAGCGGCCCGAAGCGTCGCGAAAACCAACGATCACCGGTCCGTTCGCCCGGCGCATTCGAGAAATGCGTCAGAAGATCGGACCGGTGATCGCCTGTGGTGGCGTTACCGTGACGACGACGCCGGGGCAGTCGGCGTCAAGGGGTGAGCGAAATGAGGGCGTTCGCGCTCAGGCGCGGCGCCACTCGTCCTCTTCAAGCCACTCCTCCACCGGATCCGGGCGGTCTGCCGAATCCGCCGAACCCGACAACTCGCGCTGCAAGCTGTCGAAATCGGTGTGGGGAGTGGAGTACTTCAGCTGACGAGCAACCTTCGTCTGCTTTGCTTTAGCCCGGCCGCGGCCCATATGGGACCCCCTCGCACAATGACGGGGCGGCCAAACTGGTGGCGGCCCCGTTCTCTCGGTAGTTGAGTATCTCGTGGGCACCAGTTTAGCGCGCGTTTCGCGATTACGCGGATCGCCCCGGCAATGGCACGCCGAACAGCTGTGATGGGGTGTTGTCCGGGTGGTTTGCCGGAGTCCTCGAGCCGGGCGGTTCGTCAGACCTCAACGACGCGTGCGAGGTGTCGGCTCGCCTCGCGGCGGACCTTCGCGGGCAGGTCGTCGGCGGCCAGCAGGGTCTGCAGGGGCTCGGCGTCGGTGCCGGTCAGCAGATCGCGGACGGTGACCCCGTGGTCCGGGCGCGAGACGACGCGGATCGCGTCGCCGGCCCCGATGCTCCCGGGCGTGAGAACCCGCAGGTAGGTGCCCACGTCGCCCTGCTGCATGAACCGCTTGACCCACCGGGGCTCGCCCGCCCAGGCGGCGAAGGTCCGGCACGGGGTCCGGGGGATGGTGGTCTCCAGCAGGACGCCGGTCGACGGGTCGTCCGGTGGGCCCACCCACCAGCGTTCGCCGACGAGCGCGTCGGTGACGGGTAGGCCGTCGACGCGCAGGTTCTCACCGAACCAGCCGTAGGGCAGGTCGCGGCCGAGTTCGTCGGCCCAGCGGCGCGCCTCGTGGTCGTCGTAGGCGTAGACGGCCTGGTCGTGGCCCCCATGGTGTTTCGTGTCACGGACGTGGTCGGTCACCAGGCCGAGCTCGCCGACCTGCACCCGCCCGTCGTGCGGCCGCTTGTCGATCGCGCTGATGCCCGCCCTGCCGAGGTCGACGTCGGCGTGGACCGCGCAGACAGCCAGGACGCGCCCGTCCGGCTGACCCTGGTGTGCAGGACCCAGGTGAGCCGGCTCGTGCGGTGTCACCGTCATGCCCGGCCGCGAAGGCGTTCGATGGCCGCCCGGCCCGCCTGCACCCGATCGTCGGCGTCCACGGAGTCGGGATCGACGCGGGCGGCCATCGGGGGCTCGTCGGCGTCGGCGGCCACGAGCAACTCGACGTCGGGGCCGATGCCGCGCTTGAGGAGTCCGAGGGCGATGGGACCGAGGTCGAAGTGGTCGACGGCGGTGCCGAGGCGGCCGACGGTGCGCCCGCCCGCGGTGATCGGGGTTCCGGGCGGCGGACGGTGATCGGAGCTGCCGTCGAGGTGCAGCAGCACGAGTTGGCGCGGCGGCTTGCCGAGATTGTGTACGCGGGCGACGGTCTCCTGACCGCGGTAGCAGCCCTTGTCGAGGTGGACGGCGCCGAAACGCTCCGGGCCGCCGATCCACCCCGCCTCGTGGGGGATGGTGCGTTCGTCGGTGTCGACGCCGAGGCGGGGACGCCGGGCGGCGACGCGCAGGGCGTCGAAGGCCCAGCTGCCGGCCATCCGCGCGCCGGCCTCGGTGAGCTGCTCCCACCAGCGCAGCAGCAGGAACTCCGGTACGACGAGGTCGACCATCGGGAGCGAGGTGTCGGCGTGCGGGCCCTCCGACAGCGGAGGCATCATTCGCCAGAAGCCGAGCGGCTCGTCCTCGTGATGGGATTCGGGCAGGTCACCGGCCTGGTAGGGCGCGGCTTCGGGGTCGATCTCGAGGAGATCGGCGATCGGTCCGCGCACCGCGTCGGGGCCGATGAGGGTGAGGACCTTGACGTCGGTACGCGCCGCGGGCTGCACCTTGGCCCAGAAGACCATCCTGGTGAGAAATGTCAGCAGGGCCTCGCCGCGTGCGGCCTCGGTGTCGATCCAGGTGACCTCGTCGACGTCGGTGAGCACGAAATGATCCTCGACCCGCCCGTTGGCGTCGAGGGACAGCGCCTCGGCACTCGACCGGTCACCGAGATCGCTCACCTGCTGCGAGCAGATCGTGTTCAGCCAGGTGAGGCGTTCGGGGCCGGGGAGTTCGAGGACCGCGCGGTCGGTGCGGTCGACGATGGCCGCGCCGCGGACCGCCGCCCGCTGCTCACCGAGGGGATCGCCGTAATGCCAGGCGACTCCAGTGCCCTGCGGGGTGGTGGGAGTCTCGGGAGCGGCGACCGCGCCCTGGCTGGAATACCTGGTCAGGATGGGTGAGCGGCTCACGGGTCGAGTCTACGCGGCGGGTCGATAGGGTGGCGGCATGTCCCAGCCCGACAAGTCCGTGTCCGCAGTGTCGCAGCCCGCCGTGCCGCAGTCCGCCGTGTCGCAGTCCATCCTGGTGGCCCTCGACGGAACCGTCCTCGATCCCGAGGTCCCGTTCCTGCATGCCGACGACCTGGCCGCGGTGCGGGGCGACGGGATCTTCGAGACGCTGCTGATCCGCGACGGGTGGGCGCGGTGCGTCACCCTGCATCTGCAGCGCCTGGCCCGCTCCGCGGAGATGCTCGATCTGCCCGAGCCGGATGCCGAGAAATGGCGTTCGGCGATCGAGGTCGCGACGCGCACGTGGGTCGACCGGAACGGCGAGTTCGCCGAAGGCCTTCTGCGCCTTGTCTATTCGCGTGGTCGGGAAGCTCATCCGGCAGGCGCGGGCGCCGGGTCCGGGGCGCCGACGGCGTACCTGACGGTCGGGCCGGTGGCCGACCGGGTCGCCGCCGTCCGGGCGAATGGGGTTTCGGTGATCACCCTGGATCGCGGGTATTCGATCGATGTCGCCGAGGCCGCCCCGTGGCAGTTGCTCGGTGCCAAGACCCTGAGCTACGCGACCAACATGGCGGCACTTCGCCATGCCGCCGACAACGGGTACGACGACGTGATCTACGTCAGCAGTGAGGGTGCGATTCTGGAGGGTCCGCGCTCGACGGTGGTCGCTGTGATGGGGAAGACACTCGTCACGCCGCCGGCCGAAATCGGCATCCTGCCCGGCACCACCCAGGTGGCGACGTTCGCGTTGGCGGCCGAAGAGGGCTGGCAGACCGAGACCCGCGTGCTACGTCCGGCCGATCTGCTCGAGGCCGATTCGGTGTGGCTGATCAGCAGCGTCACCCTCGCCGCGCGAGTGACCGCGCTCAACGGTCACCTGCTGCCTGTGACGGAAGTTTGCCAGGATCTTATCGATTTGGTCGACCGCGCCATTTCTTCTGACCGATAATGGTCGGTGTCTGCGGGGTCTCCCCGTGGGCACCAGCGAGATCCAGCCCACAAATGAACCCAGGTGACGGGACTTTCGGCGCTTGTTCGCGTGAGTGGCCAGGCGTAGCGTCACCGGTATGGTTACTACGTGGTGTAGTAGCCAACTTTCGTCCCGCGTCTCGCAGCCCGAGGCGCGACCATGCGATTCGAGGCGACGTTGAACGCTCTGGATTTATCCCGATGGCAATTCGGTATCACGACCGTTTATCACTTCCTGTTCGTCCCGTTGACCATCGGTCTCGCACCGATGGTGGCGATCATGCAAACGGTCTGGCACAAGACCGGAAATGAGCAGTGGTTACGGGCCACGAAATTCTTCGGGAAGCTGTTCCTGATCAATTTCGCGCTCGGTGTGGCCACCGGCATCGTGCAGGAGTTCCAGTTCGGAATGAACTGGAGCGAGTACAGCCGCTACGTCGCCGATGTGTTCGGCGCACCGCTGGCCCTCGAGGGATTGATCGCCTTCTTCCTCGAATCGACATTCCTGGGACTCTGGATCTTCGGCTGGTCGCGTCTGCCGCGCCGGGTGCATCTGGCCACCATCTGGCTGGTCGCAATCGGCGTGACCGCCTCGGCGTACTTCATCATCGCCGCGAACTCGTGGATGCAGCACCCGGTGGGTGTGGCCTGGGATGAAACGCGTAATCGCCCGGCCATGAACAACTTCTGGGCGGTCATCACCAACAACACGACCCTCGCGGCGTTCCCGCACGTGATCGCCGGCGCGTGGTTGACCGCGGCCACCTTCGTCGGCGGCATCGGCATCTGGTGGATGTCACGAAACATGTGGCGCGCCAAGAAGTTGCGGGTGGCCATCGACACCGGCGACACGAGTGGCATGCCCAAGACCACCTCGCCGAGCCAGATCGACGCCACCCCTGAGGATCTCGAGCGCGACGCCCATCGCCTGTGGCGTCCGGTGACCCGGTTCGCGTGCTGGGTGGCCATCGTCGCCGGTGTGCTGCTGTTCATCACCGGGGACTTCCAGGCCCAGATCATGTTCAAACAGCAACCGATGAAGATGGCGTCGGCGGAATCGCTGTGCAACACCCAGGAGAATGCCGGTTTCTCGGTGCTCTCGATCGGGCGGCAGAACAATTGTGCCGACATCGACCACGTCATCGAGATCCCGGGCATGCTGTCCTTCCTGGCCACGCACCGCTTCGGCGAAACATTGCAGGGTGTGAATCAGTTGCAGGCGCAATATCAGGAAGCGCTGAACATGCCCGGCCAGAACTTCGCCCCCAATCTGTTCGTCACCTACTGGGGATTCCGCGCGATGATCACCTGGGCGCTCGGATCGGTCGTCGTGGCCTTCGGTGGACTGTGGTTCACCCGACGAAAGAAGGTGGTCGAATCCAGACGCCTGGGCCTGTTGGCCCTCTGGATGATCCCGACCCCGTTCCTGGCCAACGCATCCGGCTGGATCTTCACCGAGATGGGCCGCCAGCCATGGGTCGTCGCCCCCAACTGGGAGAACAACCTCGACCCGTTGCGCATACACATGCTCGTGCAGGACGGCGTCTCCAACCACACGCCACCGATCCTGTGGGTCACCATGATCGGCTTCACGCTGCTCTACGGCGGGCTGGGTGTGGTGTGGTTCCTCCTGCAACGGCGCTACGCCATCGAGGGTCCCGCGGCATATGACCACATCGCTCCGGAGGTGGAGTCCGAGGACTCCGATTCCGATGAGCCCAAACAGCTTTCGTTCGCGTACTGAGGAGCGGGACAGATGTCACTCGAAAACTTCTGGTTCATCGTCGTCGCGGTCCTGTTCATCGGATACTTCGTTCTCGAGGGCTTCGACTTCGGTGTCGGCATGCTGATGCCGTTCCTCGGCGCGAGCCACACCGGTGGCGACGAAAAGGTCGCGGCCGACGACGACGCCGCCGACCCGGACAAGCGCAGGCGTGCGCTGCTCAACACCATCGGCCCGGTGTGGGACGGCAACGAGGTGTGGCTGCTGACCGCCGGCGGCGCGCTGTTCGCGGCGTTCGGTGGTTGGTACGCAACGATGTTCACCGCGTTCTACCTGCCGCTGTTCCTGATCCTGATCGGACTGATCACCCGGGTCGTGGCCATCGAGTGGCGGGGCAAGATCAACGACCCGCGCTGGCGGATGTGGTGCGACGTCGGCATCGGCCTGGGATCGTGGATTCCCGCGCTGCTGTGGGGCGTGGCCTTCGCCAACGTCGTCCGCGGGCTGCCGATCGACGCCGCGCACCAGTACACCGGCGGATTCTTCAACCTGCTCAACCCGTATGCGCTGCTCGGCGGTGTCACCACGCTGCTCGCATTCCTCACCCACGGTGCGGTCTTCCTCGGACTCAAGACCAGCGGTGTGCTGCAGCAGGATGCGATGAGATACGCCAAGCTGCTGGCCATTCCGACGCTCGTCGTGGCCGCGGCGTTCCTGCTGTGGACGCAGTTCGCCTACGGCAACGGCTGGACGTGGATTCCGGTGCTCATCGCCGCCGTCGCCGCGCTGGTCATGGTCGCGGCGACCCAGGTGCAGCGCGAGGGCATCGCCTTCCTGGCGACCTCGATCGCCATCGCCGGAACCGTGGCGACGCTGTTCTCGGTGCTGTTCCCGAATGTGCTTCCGTCGACCACTGATTCGGCCTACAACCTGACCGTCGCCAACACCGCGTCGAGTCACTACACGCTGACCGTGATGACGATCGCCGCGCTGATCATGACGCCCGTCGTCATCGCCTATCAGGGCTGGACCTACTGGGTCTTCCGCAAGCGCATCAGCGTCGGCCAGATCCCGGCACCGACCGGCTTGTCGTTGAAGGCATGGCAATAGCGGAGGAGGACGGGGGTTCCCGGCGCGCACGGCGGGCCCGCCCGCCGCTCGATCCCCGCCTGCTCCGGTATTCGCCCGCCACCCGGCGCTACGTGCTGGTGACCGCCTTGCTGGCGGCGATCACCACGGTCGCGGTGATCGTCACCGCGGTGATGACGGCGTCGATCCTCGCGGAGTTGGTGACCGATCCGGCGCGCCGTTCCCTCGCCGCCCAGTCGGTGCACCTGTGGGTGCTGGCGGCAGCGGTCGCCGTCCGCGTGCTCACCTCGTTCGGCCACGATCGGTACGCGCACCGGGCCTCGGCGACGGCGATCGCCGAGCTGCGCGCCCGCGCCCTGGATGTATTGACCGACCCGGACCGCACACCGCCGCGAGAACTGCTGCGGCGCCGCGAACACGCGACGACGGTGCTGCTACGGGGGCTGGGCGCACTGGGGCCGTATCTGTCGGGATATGTGCCCGCGCTGATCGTCACGGTGCTGGTCACGCCGACGGTGCTGGCCGTCATCGCCGTCGCCGACTGGCCGTCGGCAGTGATCATCGTGATCACGCTGCCGCTGATCCCGCTGTTCATGATCCTCATCGGACTGATGACACGTGATCGCACCGAGCGCAAGCTCGCGACGATGAGCCGGCTCAGCGCTCAACTGCTCGACCTGGTCACCGGTTTGCCCACGCTGCGCGCGCTCAATCGCGCTCGCGCGCCCGCCCGGCAGGTCGCCGACCTCGGGCAGGCGCACCGGCGCAGCTCGATGTCGTCGTTGCGGGTGGCGTTCCTCTCCGGCGGGGTTCTGGAGTTCCTCGCGACCATCAGTGTGGCGTTGGTCGCCGTCGGTATCGGCCTGCGACTGGTGTCGGGCGAGATGACCTTGTACGCAGGTGTTCTCGCACTCATCCTGGCGCCCGAGGCCTATCTGCCGCTGCGGCAGGTCGGTGCGCAGTTCCACAACTCGGTCGACGGGGTGACCGCTGCCGGCGAGGTGCTCGATCTCATCGACTCCGGTTCCGCGGGCGCGGGTGTCGGCCGGACGCGTTCGTGCACCGTTGCCGGAGAACCGATCCGGCTGCTCGACGTCGGTGTGCACGGCCGGGACGGCTGGGCGCCCTACGAACTCACGGCGACCGCGAATCCAGGTGAACTGACGGTGTTCACCGGACCCAACGGGTCGGGCAAGTCGACGATGTTCGCCGCAGTCCTCGGTCTGCTCGCCCCCGACGAGGGATCGGTACTCGTCGGGTCGATCCCGGTGGCCGAGCTCGAGCCCGATGCCTATCACGAGCAGGTCGCGTGGCTGCCCCAGCAACCGGTCGTGGTACCCGGCACCGTCGCCGACAATCTCGCCCTCTTCGGCGCCCTCGACCCGGCACAGCTCCATCGTGCCAGCGCCGCAACGGGTTTCGACGAGGTACTGGCCTCCTTGCCGGACGGCGCCGACACCGTGCTCGGTACCGGGGGCGTCGGGCTGTCCGCGGGGCAGCGGCAGCGGCTCGCGCTGACGCGGGTGCTGGCCTCGCCGTCGCCGCTGTTGCTGCTCGACGAGCCCACCGCACACCTCGACGCCGCGAGCGAGGAGTCGGTGCTCGCCGCGCTGGCCGCGCGGGCGCGCGCCGGTGACACCGTGCTCGTCGTCGCCCATCGCGATGTGGCCCGCGCACACGCCGACCACGTCGTCCAACTCCCGGAGGTTCTCGGTGTCCGCTGATCTCGCTGAGACCTCTGACGTCGCCGAAAGTACTGGGCGGCATCGTGATCCGTTGATCCGCGCGCTGGGATTCCTCGGTCTGCGCACCCGGCCGGTGCTGTGGTCGCTGATGCTCGGCGTGGCCGGTGCCCTCTCGACGCTGGGGCTTGCTGCGCTCTCGGCGTGGCTGATCACCCGCGCCTGGCAGATGCCGCCGGTGCTGTACCTGTCGGTCGCGATCACCGCCGTTCGCGCGCTGGGCATCTCGCGGGGACTGTTCCGGTACCTGGAGCGCCTCGCCACCCACGACCTCGCACTCGGCGCGATGGCGACCGCGCGCGAACGCCTGTATGTGGCGTTGGCGTCGGGATCGCCCGCCTATTCGGTGACCCTGCGTCGCGGAGATCTGTTGACCCGCACCGGAGACGACGTCGACGAGATCGGCAATGCGCTCATCCGGGCGCTCATCCCGATCGGCGTCGGAATGACGACCTCGGTGGCCGCCGTGGCGATCATGGCGCTGGTCTCCGGGTGGGCCGCCCTCGTCCTCGCGATCGCCCTGATCGTCTCCGGGGTTATAGCACCCTGGCTGGCGGCCCGCGGCTCCGATCGCGCCCTGGGTGATGCCGCCCGCGCGAACACCGCGGTCGCCGAGGCGGCCACCACAGCCCTGTGGCATGCGCCCGAACTGGTCGTCTCCCGGCGGCGGCGCAGTGTGCTGGCCACCGCGCGGCAAGCCGATGCCGAGGCGATCCGGGCCGCCGACCGGGGTGAACGTATCGAAGCACTGGCCGCCGCGGCGACCCCACTCTCGTTGGGGGCGTCGCTGATCGCGGCCTGCGTCATCGGGATCGGTCTCGCCTCGGGGGTTTCCGGCTCGCTGGCCGGCGTGTCGAGTACGACCGGCCTGCTGACGCCGATGGTGCTCGGCGTGTTGATCCTGTTGCCGCTGTCGTCCTTCGAGTCCACGGCGCCGCTGACCGAGGCGGGAATCCAACTCGAGCGCAGTCGACAGAGCGCCGCACGGGTGATGGCACTCGTCGACGGGGCACGCAGGACCGGGGTACGCCGGAGCGGAGAGGGCAACTCGGACGGTCAGGACTCGACCGTCGGGGATGCGGCGATCGACGACGTGGACGTGCATGCCGCGCCCGTGACACTGCGCCTCGATGCGCTGCGCTGGGGATGGTCGGATGCGGCCGTGCTCGGCCCCGAGGCGGGTGTGACCGCGACGCTCACGCCGGGCTCACGGATGGCCGTCGTCGGACCCAGCGGTATCGGCAAGTCGACGCTGCTGCTGACGATGGCCGGTCTGCTCGATGCCCGCGGCGGGTCGGTGACGGCCATCGACGACGCCGGGAAACAGCTGGTAATCCGTTCGGCGACATGTTATTTCGCCGAAGAGGCACACATCTTCTCCACGTCGCTCGAGGAGAACCTCCGCGTCGCCCGCGGGGATGTGACCGTCGAGGAGATGCACGCGGCGCTCGCCGAGGTGGGACTGGCCGACTGGGTGGCCGAACTGCCCGACGGGCTCGGCACCGAATTGACCGGCGGCGCCGAATCGCTCAGCGGTGGCCAGCGCCGGCGACTGCTGCTCGCCCGCGCGTTGCTACATCGTGCGCCGATCGTGCTACTCGACGAGCCGACCGAACACCTCGACGCCGCCGACGCCGAGCGCCTGCTGGGGCGCATCCTCGACCCGACATCGAGCATGTTCGCCCCGGATCGCACCGTGGTGGTGGTGACGCACCAGCTGTCGGCGGTGGCGCTGCATCCCGGGCGTGCCGAGTCGGTTCGGGTGGTCGACCTCAGCCCGGTCGCGCGCTGACGCGAATCTCGGGTGAAAACCCTCGGAACGAAAACCTGTTGCCGGGCTTGCGATTGCGGCGTAGTTTCGTCGGTACACATGGAAGGAGGTGGTCCGAAGTTGATTGGCAAACGGACAAGTGAGGTGACCATCCGCTGACGCGGAGATCCATCTGATATCCCTCGATCGATCCCTCGCATCGGCGAATACCAGGTGGTCACCCGACCCCCGCACCCGACCTGGTCCGGTCGCTCGGCCCGAATCCCCGGGCGGTGCGGGGGTCGTTCCATGTGCGGGCTCAGGTCTTTCTCGTGCGCCCGGTTTTTCGGGTAGTGCACTACTCGTGTTCGGGCGGCCCGGCCGGTGTGGACTGACGTGCAGATCAGCCCACCAACGCGGGAGACGTCATGAACACCGGCACCCTGGATTCGTCCGAAACTGCCTCATCACCAACCGTGGGCATTGCGACCGCATCGACGCGGGAGTTCTCGGTACCCACCGGCCGACTGTCGCGATTTCTCACCCCGGGCGATCGCGACTGGAACGACGACGGCGCGGGGACCTGGATCGCGGGGTACGCCGGCGGCCTCACCTATACGTTGACCGCCGATTCCGCGGACACGCGTCTGACCCTGCACAACCGCGGACGCAGTGATCTCGCCGTGCTCTCGATCCCCGGCTTCACCGCGATGTCGGGTGCCCGGCTCACACCACTGAGCGCGGGATCATCGGCAGCGTTGCCGGACAACGAGTTCCACGTGCTGCAGGCCGAACGCCGCGGCGGGCGGCCGGTCGTCGTCGGGCAGATCGTCGACGACGGCGTGCCCGCCTTCCTCATCCACCCACCACGGCCCGACGAGGTCGACTGGCCGCGTATGCCCGGTGCGGACGAGTTCTGGACGCCCTACTCGGCCACGCCCCACAGCGCCGCTGAACCGCGCAGCGCCTCAGACTTTCACGACGCCGCGGACGCCGGGGTTTTCTGCGAGAGTGTCGCGGGGATGGCCGTCGTCCACAATCGGGGGCCGCGACGGATCGCGGTGCTGATGACCGGGCTCGGCGGGGCCTTCGACCTCGTCGTGGCGCTTCCCGGGGAATCGATCCCGATCCCTCCCGGCCCCGGCATCCACTACGTACAGGCGGCTCGGGATTCCGGGCGGCCGGTCGTCGTCGACGTCATCCACGTGCGCCCCTGATGGGTATCAGGTCCTTGTGTATGACGTTCTTGTGTATGACGATTCCGTCGGAAACCGGGCAAATCGTCATACTGATCGACCTTCCGGGTGGCATGGGGGGATTGACGGTAGCGTATGCGCGGTGAATGACTGCCGCTACTCATCCTGTTCCCGACGCTGCTGTCGTCGATCCTCATCCTGTGCAACGTCGCCCGGCGCGGATTCTCCGCGGTGAACGTGCTGTTCGGGGTCATCGGTGCGGGCGTGGCGACGGTGGCCGTCGTCGACCCCTCGGTGGTGGTCGGCACCTTCGACAACGACTCATCGCAGTACGTCGAGGCCCACTACACGTTCTCGGCCGGACCGTCGGCGATCCTGCACGTGATCCTCGGCGTCGTGGTGGTGCTGCTGGGAATCGGCGGAATCATCTGGGGTGGCAAGGCGCCCGCGCCGGCGCCGGTCTATGCACCGCCGCCGGTGTGACGGCGCAGCAGTTCAGCCGACGCAGCAGTTCAGCCGACGCAGTTCAGCCGACGTGACGCCGCAGCTTGGCCGACAGGCGCGGGGTGAGGTCGCCCTCGGCGTCGACGCGTTCCTCGACGTAGGCGAGATCGCCGTCGGGCACGATGCCATAGAGACGCTTGGCGCCACCGGTGTGCTTGCCCGACTCGGAGCGGATGACGACGTCGGTGGTCAGATTCCACGACGTCTGATTGAGCGGGCGGCCGTAGTACAGCTCGATCGAGCCCTCGGCGTGGGTGAGGAGGAGTTCGATGCTGTCGTCCTCACCGATCCGCCAGAAGCCGGCTTCACGCAGATCGGGGCGGACGAAGTTCCCGTCGTCGTCGATCACCCATGAACGGGCCTCCCAGTTGAGGAAGTTCTGTCCGTCATGGCTGACCACGATCTGTTGGGCGAAGTGGTAGTCGTTGCCGCTGACCGGGTCGTGCCCCTCGCCCTCGCCGCGCCAGACTCCGACCATCGGCAGGAGGGCGAGCAGGCCCGGATGCAGGTCGGCGCCGATCCGCAGATTGGCGGTGTCGGCGGGCAACGGCAGATCGTCCCACGAGGGGGTGTTGCGTTCGCGGCTGCCGGATTCGGCGGCACGGACCTCGGCCTGGTTGATCGCCTCGTCACCCGACCGACGTGGGGTATCGGCCCCGTCGGGGTCGGGCTGTCCGTCGGACGGCAGGGTCACGATTCGTCGTTGACCAGGCGGTAGATCACGTACAGCGTGAACCAGATGATCAGCAGCGTTGCCAGACCCAGCAGGATTTCGAAGAAGAGGACCACGGGTGGGAGTTTACCTCTCGGGGTGTGCGCGGACGTCGTCGGTCCGGCCGAGTGAAAGATGAATCACGGGCCGCTCTGGGAAGACCCGAGGAAGAACGGGTGAGAACGCCGACGGCCCGGCCACCGCGAGGGTGACCGGGCCGTCGGGGAGTCCGCGATGACTTACTTGCTGACGGTGATGTCGTGGCTGTGCACGCCGGGTCCGTCCGGATTGACGGTGACGTCACCGCTGCCGACCGAGCTCAGCGCACGCAGCGTCCACTTGCCGGGCGCGGCGAAGAAACGGAAGTCGCCGGTGGGGCTGGCGACGACCTCTGCGGTGAACTCACCGGTCTCGTCGAGCAGCCGCACGAACGCACCCGCGACGGGGCTCCCGGAGTTGTCGGTGACCTGTCCGGTCAGGACGGTCTCCTTCTCGACGTCGACGCCCGCGGGCAGCTTCTGTCCCTGCTTGGGTGCAGCACACATGATTACTTACCTTCTCCCAGTTCAACCGGAACACCGACGAGCGAGCCGTATTCGGTCCAGCTGCCGTCGTAGTTCTTGACGTTCTTGTGGCCCAGCAGCTCCTGCAGAACGAACCAGGTGTGGCTGGAACGCTCGCCGATGCGGCAGTAGGCGATGGTTTCCTTCTCGCCGTCGAGGCCGGCGTCGGAGTACAGCTCGGCGAGTTCGTCATCGCTGCGGAAGGTGCCGTCCTCGTTGGCGGCCTTGCTCCACGGCACGTTGATGGCACCGGGGATGTGGCCGGGACGCTGGCTCTGCTCCTGCGGCAGGTGGGCAGGAGCGAGGATCTTGCCGGAGAACTCGTCGGGGCTGCGCACGTCGACCAGGTTCTTGGCGCCGATGGCGTCGACGACCTCGTCGCGGAAGGCGCGGATCGAGTTGTCCGGATCGGCGGCCTTGTACTCGGTGGCCGGACGGCTCACGGCGTCGGTCGACAGCGGACGGCCGTCGAGCTCCCACTTCTTGCGGCCGCCGTCGAGCAGCTTCACGTCCTGGTGGCCGTAGAGCTTGAAGTACCAGTAGGCGTACGCCGCGAACCAGTTGTTGTTGCCGCCGTAGAGCACGACGGTGTCGTCGTTGGCGATACCGCGCTCGGAGAGCAGCGCGGAGAACTGCTCGCGGTCGACGAAGTCACGACGAACCGGATCCTGCAGGTCGGTCTTCCAGTCGAGCTTGACCGCGCCCTCGATGTGGCCGCCGTCGTAGGCGCTGGTGTCCTCGTCGACCTCGACGAACACGACCTTGTCGGTGTGCAGGTTCTGCTCAGCCCAATCGGCGCTGACCAGGACGTCGGAACGTGCCATGGGTGTTTCCTCCCGTAGATGTGGGTATCGGGTGTGGTGGAGATGATCTGTGAAACAGCGATGAAGGCGATCGGCGTCGGACGCCGACGACTTCGGCGGATGATGACGGCATGATCCGGGTGAGAACCGAGATCTCGGTGGACGGCGTCGTCATGGGAAACGCGCTGTACCGGCCGGCATCGAGTGATCGTGGCGACTCGGGCGCGACGGTGCGGGCGCGAGCGAGACGATCACATCGTGATGCGACAGCAACAGTCGGCGACTCGACAGAAGTCGATCGCCCGGCGGCGGGTGAGCATGAACTCACGGCGCTGTTGCATGTCCACGAGGGTACAACAGCGATCGGTACCCGCCACAAACGTGTCCCCGCCCCGGCGGTGGTTGCGATCGTCGAGGTCAGAAGCGCTCGGGCAGCAGGTCGCGTGGCCCGGACCCGGCGGTGAGCAGGATGTCGCTGCCCGAGCTGTGTGCCCCGGTCGCCGGCAGGTCCCACGGCATGGGCAGCAGCGGCAGCGTGGCTGTGAAACGCGCGAGCACGGCCGCGCGTAGGGCGGACTTGTCGGCGCCGGCGAGTTCCGGTGCGTCGACGTGCTTTTCGGGCCCGGTGTAGAAGCCCGTCGCCTGCAGGTGCAGCCGGCCGTCGCGTACCGATACCTCGACGGTGACGCTGACCCTGGTCCGTGGGCCCGGGTACTCCGAAGCCGACGGCGCGAGCTGCGGACTCGGCGTCGCACCGGTCGGCGGCGCCGAGGCCGGCGGCAGGGCCACCGATCCGGTGAGCACGATGCCCGAGGTGCGCTCGAGATTGCCGAACTGGGGTCCGCCGCCGCCGACACGGTCGGGGCCGGCGGGGGTGTTGACGGTGAGATCCAGGATGCCCAGCATGCGGCCCAGATTCACCGAGTCGAGTCGCGAGTAGGCGGTGACCGAGTCGGTGCGCAGGGTGTCGGTGGTCCCGATGCCGAAGCCGTCGGGGACCCGCAGCGCTCCCAGCGTCGCCCCGAGTTCGGCGAAGCAGGGGCCGGCCGCGGGATACGAGCAGCCGTGCGGGATCGGCACGCCACGGGCGGTGATCGTGGCGCCGGTGAACTCGCCCGAGGAGGCATGGGTCAGGAACGGGAAGCCGCCGAGCGTCACCTCTGGCCGGTAGGTGATACCCGGCGCACTCGCGAGGGACATCGAGAGGCGATGTTCGCTGCGACTCGCCGTGACGGTGTCGGCGATCACCGCGATGGCACCCACGACGACGACGAGCGCGAGCGTCACCAGAAGCGTGCGTCGGAGCCGATGTCGCGAGGGTGCAGGAGTCGCTGCGTCCGAGGTCACGGCCTCCGAGTCTGCCTTGTTAACAGCCGAGCGTGACATTGCGGCTATTCTGTCATCTGTCGCGCACATGTTGGTAAGGCAGAGTAAACATGCTCTTTCGGGCGCGATCGGTGGATCGCCTCAACGTCGAGGTGGCCGGGAGACGGGGTACGACCATCCCCGAGGCCCCCTGCCTCGGGGCGTAAGGTGCGCGAGGCGCGACGAGGAAGATCGGAGAAGGACGTGGATCTCCTGTTGTTGACCGCCGATCCCAACCCGGAGTCGGTGTTGCCGTCCCTGTCGCTGCTCGCGCACACCGTGCGGGTGGCGCCGACGGAGGTGTCGTCGCTGATGGAGGCGGGTAACGCCGACGTCGCGATCGTCGACGCCCGCACCGACCTGGCCGCGGCCCGCGGACTGTGCCGGCTGCTCGGTAGCACCGGATCGGCGGTGCCGGTGGCCGCGGTGCTCACCGAAGGCGGATTGGTCGCGGTGAATGCCGATTGGGGGCTCGACGAGTTCCTGCTGCCCGGGACGGGCCCCGCCGAACTCGACGCCCGCCTGCGTCTGCTCGTCGTGCGCACCCGCGGCGTCAGCGCCGAGGAGGCCTCCGGCAAGGTCACGCTCGGTGAGCTGGTCATCGACGAGGGCACCTACACCGCCCGTCTGCGCGGACGCCCGCTGGATCTCACCTACAAGGAGTTCGAGCTCCTGAAGTATCTGGCGCAGAACGCCGGCCGTGTCTTCACCCGGGCGCAGTTGCTGCAGGAGGTCTGGGGATACGACTTCTTCGGTGGCACCCGCACCGTCGACGTCCACGTCCGGCGCCTGCGCGCGAAACTCGGCAGCGACCACGAGTCGTTGATCGGCACCGTCCGTAACGTGGGCTACAAGGCCGTGCGCCCGACGCGCGGCCGCTCCGCCTCGGCGGAGACCGCCGACGACGAGGTCGAGGACTCCGGAGACGAACTGCCCGGCGAGGATCTCGGCGACATCGGCGACACCCGGATCGATCCCTTCGACGAGGAGTTCAGTGCCCCCTGAGGTCGAGGTCCACGAAGTTGACGTCCCCGAGGTTGATGTCACCGAGTCCCTGACACCCGAGACGGCCTCGCACGCACACCGTCTCGTCGCGGCAGCGACCGCGGCCGACGGGGTGGCGCCACTGTCGGAACAGGCTGTCCTCGCCATCGACGGTGCCGGCGCGGGCGTTCAACACGTCATCAGCGCGGCCGGCTATGCCAACATCGTCCCCGGCCGCGACGACGAGCCGGCGATGATCGAGGCCGTCGTCGATCCCGAGCAGCGTCGCCGGGGGCACGGCCGGGCACTACTCACCGCCGCCTTCACCGCGGCGCGCGAACGTGCCGGCGCAGCTTCCTCCTCGGATGCCGTGCGGGCCTGGGCGCACGGCGATCTCCCGGCCGCGCAGGCGCTGGCCGCATCGCTCGGGCTGCAGCGTCGGCGAGAGTTGTTGCAGCTGCGGCGAACCGGCGGCGCCGATGGCCTGCCCGCCCTCGAGGTTCCCGCCGACATCGAATTGCGCACCTACGCAGGGCCTTCGGATGATGCGGAGATCCTTCGCGTCAACAACGCCGCCTTCGCCTGGCATCCCGAGCAGGGTGGGTGGGCGCCGGAGCAGATCGCCGAGCGGGTGGCATCGGACTGGTTCGATCCGGCCGGGTTGTTCCTGGCGTTCGACGCCGCAACCGGTGCCGGCGAAGCAGATCGTCGACCGCTCTTGGGTTTTCACTGGACCAAGACACAGGGGCCGGGACTCGGCGAGGTCTACGTCGTCGGTGTCGATCCAGCCGCGCAGGGACGCGGTCTCGGGCGGCTGCTGACGCTGGCGGGTCTGCACTACTTCGCCGCGCGGGGTGTCGACGAGGTGCTGCTGTACGTGGAGGGTGACAACACCGCGGCGCTGCACACCTATGAGCGGTTGGGCTTCACCCGCTACGCCATCGACGTCGCCTATGGGTGAGCCGGCCCCGGCAACAGGTGGTCGTCGTTCGAGCTCTACCGGTGCAATCCGGTGGAGTGTAATCCGTTGGGTGACAACGGTTGTCGGCGCGGTGCTGGTCGGTGCGGGGATCGCCGGGGTGGCCGCTCATCATTCGCCGCTGACCAGCTCGACGGCCAGCCGGATCGCCGCGTTCACGCCGTTGCTGGTGCTCGCCTCGATCGTCGGGCTGGCCGCGCTGCTCGCCGTACGGCGCCGCCTTGGCGCGGTGCTCGCGGCCGTCGTGGTGGTGGCCGGCGTGGCGACCCAGGTACCGCTCTACGTCGGGTCGGCGTCCGCGCGGGCCGACGATCTCGTGATCATGCAGGCCAACATCTACCTCGGCGACGCCGACACCGATGCGCTGGCTGCCACGGTGCGCGCCGAGAAGGTCGACATCCTGACCGTCGTCGAGCTCACCGACGCGGCGCTGACGCGGCTACGCTCCTCGACTCTGGCTGCGACGCTGGGATATTCGTTCACCCACGCCCTGCCCGACGGTCGGGGGATCGGCATCTTCTCCCGGTTCCCCGTCGTCGAGGGTATGGTGCTGGAGCATTTCCGCCTGGGGAACATTCGCGCGGTGGCCGAGATCGACGGCCACGGCCGCCACGCCGTCTACGCACTGCATCCGTTGCCGCCGTGGCCGGAGCCGGCCTGGCGCTGGGAGACCGAACTCTCGCGACTCTCGTCGATCCTGAACGCCGAGACACTCCCGACGATCATCGGCGCCGACATGAACTCCACCTGGGATCATCGGCAGTTCCGAGAGTTGTTGCGCGGCCACGGCCCCGACGGATCACCGGGCCTGCTCGACGCCGCCGAACTCACCGGCGCGGGCGCCGCCGCGACCTACCCGGCGCACCGTCGGATACCGCCGATGCTGGGAATCGATCACGTCATGACCCGCGGCGGGCCCGTACCGACGTCGCTGCGCACGGTGGACCTACCGGGGTCCGATCACCGCGGCGTGGTGGCCACGGTGCGGCTGCGCCGATAGCGGGGCCGTCACGCCACCGCGGGGTGGCCGGCGTCGGCGAGCAGCGGCAGCAGGAGGTCGGCGGCGATCTCGGCCTCCGCGGCCAGCGGCCAGCCCGACAGAATCCAGATGTCGATACCGGCTTGTGCGGCAACGGTGTTCATCGCGCGGGCCACGTTCTCGGCGCTTCCGACGAAGTACGTTCCGGTGCCCTTGCCCGCGATGTCGAAGGGAGGTTCGGCGGCGGTCCAGGTGGTCAGCCCGGCGGCCATGTTCGGGGCGAACTCGAGTAGGTCGCGCCCGGGGATGCGCCCGGCACGCAGGGCGTCGATCCGGCCCTGCACCTGCGGGTCGGGACTGGTGATCTCGTCGAGCCCGGGGAAGCCGAAGCTGCGCAGGTTGCGGTCGGCGGTCGCGAGCACCGTCTCCGGGCGTGTGCGGGACAGCTGATCGGAGAACCGCTCCCACGCCTGCTCGTCGGTCTCGCGCACGATGACGCTGGCGAGCACCCCGAAGCGCAGTGACCGGCCGCGGCCCGCGGCGGCGTCGCGAACCCGGGCGAACAGCGTCGACAGGTCCGCGGGTGCCGACATGAACGACAGGTACACGTCGAGGACCTCGGCCGCGTGCGCGAGGCCCTCCGGTGACGCGCCGGTGCCCCAGACCTCGATGCCGCCGGGCTGTCGGGGGCCGGGAATCGCGGGCTTGTATCGCGGTCCGTAGGAGAAGAACTCGCCGTCGTAGGCATCGGTGGCGTCGGCGTAGAGACGTTTGACCTGGGTCCAGTATTCGGCCGAGAGCCGGTACCGCTGCGCCTTCGAGGCGTACTGGCCGTACCGGGCGAGGACGGCGTCGGCGCCGTTGACCTGATTGAAGATCAGCCGCCCGCCCGAGTACTGGTCGAAGACCTGTGCCTCCTCGGCGAGCATCGCCGGTGGCTTCACCCCCGGATATACCGGGACCAGGAAGCGCAGGTTCTCGGTCTCGGGAACCAGGGCGATCGGCTCGCGGGCGGTGGTCAGTGCCCCGCGGTAGCCGAGCCGGTCGAGGGTGCGGGCTTGATGACGGATCACCTCGAAGGTGGGTTCGGTCCGCAGCGACGGTTCCCACGGGACGTCACCGTCGGTCGGATTGATGTACCAGAAGACCTCGGGAGCCATGGAAGATGAGGTTAGCCTATCCTGTTGTCGTGGACGCAAGCGATGCCTGGTCGGGTGGTGAGGGGGCGCCGCTTCAGCCCGCCGCGTATCTGTCGAGGATCGGCGTGACCGAGGTTGCCGCCGACCCGGCGGACCTCGTCGTCGCGATCGCCACCGCGCAACATCGGCGAATCCCGTTCGAGAATCTGGGTATTCATCTCGGAACACCCGTCGAGGTGGATCCGCGCGTCATCGTCGACAGGCTCGTCGACGGCCGTCGGGGCGGGATCTGCTACGAACTCAACGGACTGCTGCTGCTCGCGTTGCGCGCACTGGGCATCGACGCACACGCCGTCGGCGCGAGGGTGGAGAACGCGGCCGGCCTCGGCCCGCCGCTCGGGCACATGGCCGTGCGCGCGCAGGTCGGCGCAGAGCAGTGGCTCGTCGACGTCGGATTCGGTGGTGAGATGGTCTGCCGGCCCATCGACCTCGACTCGGTCGCCGAGCGTCGGATCGAATTCGATTCGGCGGCCTACCTTCTGGAGCCGTGCACGCGGGAACTCGCCGAGTTCGAGGCGATGGCGTGGTGGCACAGCACCTCGCCGCGGTCCCGATTCACCGGCTCGCTCATCGCCACCCGGCCCGTCGACGGCGGCCGCGTGAGCATCACCGGCGGCGTCGATGACTATCGGCTGATCGTCACCGACGCGCGGGGAACACGCACCGAATCCGACCTCGATCACCGTGCGGCGCTCGCCGTGTGCCGCCGGGTCCTGCGCCTCGACGTCGACGAGTTACCCTCGCTACCACTCGGTTCCGCGCGCGACCGCTCTCACTCCGGGCGCCACGGGGTGGGAAACGGCAACCCGAGGTAGACCTCGCCGAGCGCCCCCTGCTCGGCGCGGGAGGCGACCCACCGATTCAGCTTCGCGCGCCGCAGCCCCCAGTCGAACGGATCGTCGGTGAAGCGGTGCAGCACCGAGGTCAGCGTCCAGGAGAAGTTCTGCGCCTGCCAGATCCGCGGCAGCGCGGTGTCGGTGTAGTTCTCGAGAGGGGTGCGGTCACCGTCGCGGTAGAAGACGCCGAGGGCATGGGACAGCACGCTCGCGTCCGACACCGCGAGGTTGAGCCCCTTGGCGCCGGTGGGCGGCACAATGTGGGCGGCGTCGCCGAGCAGGAACAGTGAACCATGCTGCATGCGTTCGGTGACCACGCTGCGCAGCGGGGCGAGGCTGCGGTCGAAGATCTCTCCGGTCTGCAGTTCCGGATGATCGTCGGAGGCACTGCGCCTGCGTAATTCGGCCCAGATGCGTTCGTCGGGCCAGTCGGCGAGATCGGTGTCGGCCGGCACCTGGAGGTACTGGCGCGTGATGTGTGTGCCGCGCATGCTGTGGACCGACAACCCGTCGGGGTGGGCGCAGTACATGCCCTCCTCGGTCACCGGAGTCGTTCGGGCCAGGATGCCCAGCCACGCAAAGGGATACACGCGTTCGATGGTGCGTACCGAGGACGGCAGCCGGGTTCTGCCGACCCCGTGGAAGCCGTCGCAGCCGGCGACGAAGTCGGCGGTGAGGCGATGGGTGCGGCCCTCGACGGTGTAGGTGACCTCGGTGGTGGGTCCGTCCGTCGGGCCGATCTCGACGTCGGCAGCGTCGAACACCAGCGGCAACCCGGCCGCCGTGCGCGCGTCGATGAGGTCGGCGACGATCTCGGCCTGCCCGTAGACGAAGGCGTTGCGCCCGGTCAGCCGGTGGAAATCGAGGTGGTGGGTGTGGCGATCGAACCGGAGGTAGAAACCTTTGTGGCGCAGCGCTTGCGCGTGCAGCCGGTCGGCCACGCCGAGTTCGGTCAGGGTGTCGACGGTGGTCTGTTCGATCACCCCGGCGCGAACCCGGGCACGCACGTGCGTCTCGTCGCGCGCCTCGAGGACGACGGCGTCGATACCCTGACGATGCAACATCATCGCCAGCGACAAACCCGCCGGGCCGGCGCCGATGATCGCTACCTGACAACGTATGAGGGGACTCCTGGGCATGAGGGGACTCCTGGGGTGTGGGTGCTCGGTCGGTACGCGCTCAGGTGAGCGCGACCAGGGCACGGAGACGAT